>DYDH01000285.1 GCA_020717985.1 Herpetosiphon sp.
AGTACAGTCCGTACACATACCGAGAGTATATACAGAAAACTCGATGTCAATAATCGTCGGGCGGCTGTTAAACGGGCAGCCGAACTCGGTTTGATATAGCCATTCAAAAGCACCGCACGCAGCCCTGCCCAAGACAGCGTTTCATCGCTCGACGGGCAGGGTTTTTGTTTTCCCCACATTCCCGTTCAACATATCCGCACATAAATCCGTACATGTGCGGATGACATCTCCCCACGTTCATTTGTATATTGTATCTAGTTGAAGCCAAACCGGCAGTTATGCAGGGTGCAAAACTTTGACACTTATCCGTATGGTTCAAAAAAGGAGAGAAACAAATGAACATCAGTAAAGAAGTCAAACTTGTGAACACCAATCGGCAGGCTGCGATCAAGGAAAGCAAAATGAAGATAACAACCCCGAACCTCATCCGCGCAGCCGGTTTATCCGCTGTGGTTGCAGGCACTATTTTCTCGGTCATTCAGCCGATCCACCCACCGGACGTTATTGCGTCCGTCACTACGAGCGCATTCATCATTATCACCTCCTTTAAGACGGTCATGTGCCTCTTTGGTATTTTCGGCATTGCCGGCCTCTACGCCAGGCAAGTGAAAGAGACCGGTTGGCTGGGTCTGGCCGGCTATCTCCTGCTGACCATCTTTTATGCAGTTCAAATGTGCTATGCATTCGCTGAACCCACACTCCTGCCGCTGTTGGCGCCCGTGGCACCGACGTTTGTGGAGAGCGTCATGGGAATGGCAAGTGGAGCTGGTGGCGCAATGAACCTCGGAGCCTTCGCAGTGATATATAACATCATACCGTTACTATATTTGCTTGGACTGCTGATGTTTGGCATCGCGATCTTCCGTGCCCGCATCCTATCGCGCTGGGCGGCTGTCCTGCTGGCCGCATCAGGGCCTTTGGCGGGCATCATGGTTGCGCTGCTTCCACACCAGCTCGAGCGTTTTGCGGCAGTGCCGATGGGGATCGCTCTGATCTGGCTGGGATTTTCGCTCTTCTTTGAACGGCAAGCGCCAGTCTCGGAACCCGTGCTTGGCTAGGTAAGCCCGAGCTCAGCCAAACTGGAGCCGATTAAGTTCGCTAGAGACTGCATGAAGTGGAATAGGGATGGCAGAGAATACCGAATATCATCTCTACCATTCCTATTTTTCAAAAAAGGAGACAAACATAATGAACGTCAGTAAAGAAGTAAAACTTGTGAATACTAATCGGCAGTCAGTCACACCTATGGACTTGTCGAGAAAAACCTCGTTAGCGGGAGGCATACTCTATCTGCTCACCTTCGTCTCGATCCCGATTGGTTTTCTCTATAGTGCTGTGCTGAACAACCCCAACTACATCGTCGGCTCTGGGACGGACACTGCTGTCATCATCGGCGGCATCCTGGAGATCATCGTGGCGCTCGCCGGCATTGGTACCGCCGCTGCGTTGTACCCGGTGCTCAAGAGGCAGAACGAAGCGGTCGCGTTGGGCTTCATCGGCTCCCGGGTTATGGAAGCTGGCACGATCTTTGCTGATGTTGTCTGCCTGCTGGCAATCGTGACCTTGCGGCGGACTGGAGTCGGAGCAGAAGCATTGCTCATCGGTAAGATGCTGGTTGTCTTATATGGCTTGTTCCGCCTCGGACAAAACCTCATGCCGGCTGTGAACGACCTGTTACTTGGCTCCCTGCTCTATCAGTCGCGCCTGGTGCCGCGTATTCTTCCCCTGCTTGGAATCATCGGGGCGCCTCTGCTCATCGCTAATACCATTGTGTTTATGTTCGGCATCACCAGCGGCCCACTCTATCTGCTGACGGGGATCGGCGTTCTCCCGATCGCGCTATTTGAGTTTTCGCTGGGCGTCTGGCTCACGGTTAAGGGATTCAATTCATCTGCACTCGCTTCCCTGTTTGCAAAAACAACGACGAGCGAACTGTAGAGCGCGCATGGATGTGATTATGGATGATGGAGAAGCCTGAATATCCTCGCTGCCATACATTCCGCTCATACTTAAAAGAAAGACTCTAAAATGAAAGTAATTGTTGCAACCCAATCCAGACAAAAGTCCTCATCACCATGGAACTAAAGAATGTCAAATGAACTCAGCCCAGAAAGCCATCCAGGTCAACCAATCGTCTATCAAATCAGGATCAAGGGACATCTGAGTCGTCAATGGACGGAATGGTT
This sequence comes from Herpetosiphon sp., assembly GCA_020717985.1. Classification (GTDB taxonomy): domain Bacteria; phylum Chloroflexota; class Anaerolineae; order Anaerolineales; family Villigracilaceae; genus Villigracilis. The sequence goes on from DYDH01000285.1 coordinate 2,187, forward strand.
TGAGGGGCTGACCATCGCTCTGGGAGAGGATGGCAATACGCTCCTTACTGGCACAGTAATTGATCAGGCTGCGTTGCACGGATTGATAAAAAAAGTGCGCGATCTGGGAATACCCTTGCTCTCCGTCAATCGTGTTAATCCCAATCGGGCAGATGCGCCAATTGTCAAACCCGTATTGGGCACAAACGATCAAGAAAAAAGTGACTCATGAATCATCTGGCTCTCTCTTTCATTAGTGCAATCCTCATTGGACTTGGCGCAACTCTCACCACGGATCTGTGGGCGTTGTTTCTCAAGCGTGTCTTTAGGATTACTTCGCCCAATTACTGTCTGGTGGGGCGCTGCCTTCTATACATGCCAAAAGGAACCTTTACGCATTCGAACATTGCATCTGCGGACAGAATTATTAAAGAATGAATAAACAAAAACAAGAGGACACTTATGCAACTTACTGTTAGTAATCTCGGCAAACAATACAAACGTGATTTCTGGGGTCTCAAGGATTTTTCTCTTGATATCAAACCCGGCATTCTAGGTTTGCTCGGACCGAACGGCGCAGGCAAATCGACTTTCATGCGCATGCTCGCGACCATCACCAAGCCCACGGATGGCATAATCACATGGAACGGCACGGACGTTGTCAAATCCCCCGATACGTTACGCGATGTGCTCGGATATTTGCCGCAGGATTTCGGCGTCTACCCGAATCTCAATGCGGTTGAATTTCTCGAATACATGGCTGCCATCAAAGGACTCAATGCCGCAACTGCAAAGAAACGCATTGACGAACTTCTGCAAATTACCAATCTTGTAGAAGCTGCGAAGCGTCCGCTGGGCGGGTATTCGGGCGGCATGAAACAGCGTGTGGGGATTGCGCAAGCATTGCTGAACGATCCACAACTGCTCATCGTCGACGAACCCACTGTCGGGCTGGATCCCGAAGAGAGAGTCAGGTTCAGGAATCTGCTATCAGATTTATCGGGAGAAAGAATCGTGATTCTCTCCACGCATATCGTTTCAGATGTGGAAGCAGCTGCTACACATATTGCGCTGGTTAACAAAGGTCAGCTTTTGCGTGAAGCCGCGCCAGAGAATCTGCTCAACGAACTTGAGAATAAAGTTTGGGAGTGGACAGTCCACAGCGACGAACTACTAGCCCTCAAACAAAAGCACATCTTCAGTGGAACGATCCGCCGCAGTGACGGTGTGCAGGTGCGTGTGGTCAGCTCGGACAAGCCTGATGCCAACGCGCAAAATGTTTCGCCAAATCTCGAAGATGCCTATCTGTTTTTCATCGGCGGCAAAAAATGAAATCCGCACGCATCATCTACCATTTAGCGCGCGCTGATTTTCTTGAACGCGTACGCCGTTATAGTTTTCTGGTCATGCTGGGATTGGTGGTATTCCTTGGCTACCAAACCGCCATTGGCAACCTGGCGTTGGAACTGGGTCTGTATCGCGGCGAGTTTAATTCCGCGTGGGTTGGCGCCATGATGTCACTGATCGCTACATTCTTCATCGGCTGGTTCGGCTTTTATCTCGTCAAAGGTTCGGTGGCGCGCGATAGAGAAACCGGCGTTGGGCAGATCATGGCAACCACGCCGCTGACCCGTCCGCTGTATTTGATCGGCAAATCGCTGAGCAACTTCGCCGTCCTCATGTCAATGGTCACAGTGTTAGCACTGGGCGCGATTGCCATTCAATTTTTGCAGGGCGAAAATACGCAAATCAATTTGTTCGCATTCCTATCACCTTTCATCTTCATCGTCATACCGCTCATGATGCTTGTTGCGGTATCTGCCGTACTATTTGAATCCGTGCCTTTTTTACAGGGCGGCTTTGGCAACATCGTCTACTTCTTCGCCTTCATCCTCTTCCTGCCGCTTTTCATGGAAAACTCTACGCTCAAACAATACCCAGCCTTTGAACCAACAGGCTTGGGAATATTGGCAAGAGAAATGGGTAAAGCGGTCACCGCGATCTATCCTGAATACAACGGTGACTTTTCCCTCGGTGGTGGATTTGTCACTGCAACCAAAGTATTCATTTGGAACGGCGTTCAATGGACGCGAGAAATTATCGTAGCCCGCTTGTCCCTGGTTGGGCTCTCTATTCTGTTGATCTTTTTTGCCGCCCTTTTCTTCGACAGATTTGATCCCTCGCGCAGTAAACCAAAGCGGATGAAAAACAACGCATCACCTTCCGCACTCGAAATTGTTTCAACATTTCAAGCAGTTTCCACGCCTCATCTGACTCCTCTCAACAAAGCCGCCAACCGATTCAGTTTCTTCAATGTCTTGATGGCTGAAATAAAACTTCTGCTCAAGGGACAGCGTTGGTGGTGGTATATCGTCATGGCTGGGATCATCATCGCCTGCCTGGTCAGTCCATCCGCTGCCGTGCGTGAATTTGCACTTCCCATTGCCTGGGTCTGGCCGATCCTGATCTGGTCTGCGATTGGCAACCGTGAAATTCATAATAACGTCCAGCAGATGACATTTTCCTCCGCATCCCCGCTGCTAAGGCAACTCCCTGCGCAATGGCTGGCTGGATTTATCGTCACCTTGCTGGTCAGCATCGGCGCGATCATCCGCCTGATAGTGGATGGTGATACGGCTGGCTTGCTGGCATTGCTTTCAGGTGCTTTTTTCATCCCATCTCTGGCATTAGCCTCTGGTGTGTGGAGTGGAACCAGTAAACTCTTTGAGATCCTATATATGCTGATCTGGTATCTCGGTCCCTTGAACAAACTTATGGCGTTGGATTACATAGGATCCCATGGAAATGGACGTCCCGAATTTTTCATCCCATTTTCCATCGTATTAATCCTCCTTGCATTTACAGGTCGCGCGAGGCAAATTCGAACATAGTCTGCGTTATATAAATTGAAAAAAGGATTAGTTTCACTTTAATACCAT
>DYDH01000286.1 GCA_020717985.1 Herpetosiphon sp.
CTATAAGACTACCAAACTGCCAAACTATCAAACTAACTATGACACGCGTTCACTTTATCGGCATCGGAGGATCAGGGCTTTCTGCCATTGCGCGCCTGCTCAAGGAGAGCGGGTATGAGGTGACAGGTTCTGACCGCGCGCTTTCGCAGTTCGCGATTGATCTGCAAAGTGCCGGAGTGACCATTTACATTGGACATCATCCGCGCAATGTGGCGGGGGCAGACATGGTCATTCGTTCCTCTGCCATAGCGGAGGACAATCCCGAAGTGGTGGCTGCAAAGCAGGCCGGAATCCCTGTTTATAAGCGTTCTGATTTTCTCGGTCAGTTGATGGCTGATAAGACAGGTATTGCGGTGGCCGGCACACACGGTAAGACCACCACTACTGCCATGATCGCATGGACCTTATATGCCATGAAGCGCGACCCGTCCTTTATCGTGGGCGGCACGTTGAACAATTTGAAAGTCAATGCGCGCGCGGGCAAGGGCGGTCCCTTTGTGATCGAAGCGGATGAATATGACCGCATGTTCCTGGGACTCAAGCCGCACATCGAAGTGGTTACCAATTTGGAGCATGACCACCCTGATTGTTACCCGACGTTTGACGATATGTATTCCGCCTTCCAAAGTTTTGTAGACCTGCTTCCGCCTGACGGCACGTTGATCGTATGTGCGGAAGATCAAGGCGCTGTCTCATTGTTATCACATGCGCGCCGCAAGGGGTTGAGCGTGATCTCCTACAGCGTACAAAGCGAGATGACCATCAACAGCCCGCAATGGATGCAGGCTCGCACGCCCAAGCCCAACCATCGTGGAGGTTTTGATTTTTCCGCGATGACCAATATGGGCATAGCAGCCGCTTCCATTGTGAATGTCTCCTTGCAAGTGCCGGGCGAGCATAACGTCCGCAATGCGCTTGCCGCGTTATCTGTGATCGCCACGCTGGGGCTTCCACTTCAAGAAGCCGCAGATGCGTTGAGCGAATTTACTGGCACGGGTCGCCGTTTTGAAGTGCGCGGAGAACGCAAAGGTGTGATTGTGATTGATGATTATGCCCACCATCCCACCGAGATCAGCGCCACACTTGCGGGCGCAAAGGCGCGTTATCCAAACCATCGCATTTGGGCAGTCTGGCAGCCTCACACCTATTCGCGTACGCAAACTTTATTTTTTGAATTCTCACGCGCGTTTGGCGATGCCGATGAAGTACTTGTCACTGAAATTTATGCCTCGCGCGAAGCCAAACAGGATTTCTCTTCCGCTGAAGTGGTGGGCTCCATGCCTCATTCGTCTGCGCGGTACACGGGTTCGCTTGAAGATACGACAAAATATTTGTTGAAGCATCTTCGTTCGGGTGATGTCCTGCTTGTCCTTTCCGCTGGTGATGCGGACCAGATCAGCACGGAAGTGTTGAAGAGGCTGTGAGGAAGCCATGCCGGAAGAGGATGATAAGCAACCGATCCAATCTGGGATCATTGCACTGCCTCCGTTGAAGATGGCGCTTGTCCACGCAAAAGACGAACGTTTGAAGAAGGAAGCTTTGCAGGCTGCACTTGGCAAGGTTGCAGTTGACCCCGCAGCGCAGGAAGAACAGATCAAATCGAAATCGTTGATAAAGATCATCGAACATTTGGAAAAGAAACTGTAAGAAGAGAAATATATGACTACACCCGCCCGCCCCGTTGATGTGTTGCGCCTTCGCTTTGGCGCTGCAGTGCAAGAGAAAATTTCCCTTGCGCCGTATACATCCGCGCGGATCGGCGGTCCCGCCGATATTTTGGTCACAGTCACATCTGCGGATGAGTTGGCGGATGCGATGAAGATCATTTGGGATTATGCGATGCCTTATTACATTCTGGGCGGCGGCTCGAATGCGTTGGTCAGCGATAAAGGTGTGCGCGGCGTGGTGGTACTGGATCGGGCGAAGGAAGTGCTTTTCGAAAACAGCGACCAGCCCACAGTTTGGTGTGAAGCGGGCGTCGTCTTCAGTAATCTGGCCAATCGCTGCGCATCCAAAGGCTTGTCAGGTTTGGAATGGGCGGCGACAGTTCCCGGCACAGTGGGCGGCGCGGTGTATGGGAATGCCGGCGCGTTCGGCGGCGACATGTCCAACAATTTGATTTGGGCTGATGTGTTGACGAAGAACGGGCGCGAGAAATTATCTGTTGAACAAATGGAGTATGGTTATCGTACAAGTGTTTTGAAACGCGGTGAAATTAAGGCAATAGTACTTTCGGCTATGTTGAGATTAAAAAATTCAAGCAAAGAGGAAGTGTCTGTTAAAATCAATGAATTCAGTGAGCGCCGAAAGTCCACGCAGCCGCCTGGTGCGAGCATGGGTTCCATGTTCAAAAACCCTGCGGGCGACCATGCGGGACGCTTGATCGAAGCCGCGGGTCTTAAAGGGACTCGCATCGGCAGCGCTGAGATCAGCACGAAGCACGGTAATTTTTTTATCAATCACGGTGAGACCAAGGCGGAAGATGTTCGCGCCTTGATTTATTTGGTGCAAAAAACTGTAAGTGAAAAATTCTGCATTGATCTTGAATTGGAAGTTGAACTCGTAGGAGAATGGTAGTTTGAAGAAGCTTCGCGTTGCAGTTTTATTTGGCGGTCGTTCAGGTGAACATGATGTTTCACTTATGTCTGCGCGCTCCGTGCTCGCCGCATTGGATGCGGCGCGGTATGAGGTGTTTCAAGTTGGCATTACGCTGGACGGCAACTGGTTGACAGGCGCGAATACGTTGGAAGCATTTGAGAAGAGGGATTTTTCTGAACTCGTTTCTGTGATTCCCCCAACAGAACCCGCGGCTCTTCGATCCTTGTATGTTGTGCGCGTCACGAAGGCGGGCGGCAAACTTGAACTGCTGGCAGAGGTGGATGTGTTCTTCCCTGTTTTGCATGGTCCTTTTGGTGAAGATGGCACGATGCAAGGCTTGCTCGAACTGGCGGATGCGGCCTATGTAGGCGCAGGCGTAGCAGGTTCTTCAGTTGGCATGGACAAAGGTATTTTCAAGGATGTGATGCGCGCAAATGGAATTCCGATTGTGGATTCGTTGCTTGTCCTGCGGATCGAGATCGAAAATGACATCAATGCGGTCATTGAAAAAGTTGAGAAGATGGGCGCGTATCCGTTTTTTGCGAAGCCTGCCAATCTGGGTTCTTCGGTCGGTATCAGCAAATGCAATTCACGCTCCGATCTCGGCGAAGGCTTGATGGAAGCCGCGCGTTTCGACCGCCGCATTGTCGTTGAACGCGGCGTGGGCAATGTGCGCGAGATCGAAGTCAGCGTGCTGGGCAATGAAGACCCGCAGACTTCCGTTTGCGGCGAAGTTTTGCCGAGCCGCGAGTTTTATTCCTATGAATCAAAATACATTGACGGCACATCGGGATTAATCATCCCGTCGCAATTGCCAATTGAAGTGAGTGACAAGATCCGCGAGTATGCTGTGCGCGCATACAAAGCCATTGATTGCGCCGGTATGGCGCGCGCTGATTTCTTCCTGAACGGCGATACGAATCAAATCTATTTGAATGAATTAAATACTTTGCCAGGTTTTACTTCGATCAGTATGTACCCGAAGTTATGGCAAGCCAGCGGGCTGACTTATCCGCAGCTTGTTGACCGATTGATCGAACTCGCGCTTGAGCGCAAGGCCCAGCGCGATCACACCGAGCATCGGAGGACGGATTGAGCGATAAGCAGGAACTCACCCGCTCCGAAATTGCGCGACAGCGCCGTGCCAGCCGTGCTGTGAAAGAGTTGGCGCAAACCAGCAAACGCGCGTTAAAGCCGGTTGCGGTGGTTTCGCGCGCAACTCCGCGTGCCGTAATCAATCGCAAGCGTGCCGCAAACCAGCGACGTTTTAACATTGCGCTTGGTATGCCAGAGATTCATTTACACAAGCCGCGCATCACTCTCCAGCGTGTTCATGCCAGTTGGCGGCTTGCTTCTGTTTTTATTGCAATCCTGTTCAGTGTTGCGATCTACCTTGCACTGACCCTTTCATATTTCCATGTTCCCAGCGCCACTGTGTTTGGTAACAACCGCCTCAGCCGCGAAGAAATTGAAGCGGTGCTTGGCGTGCTGGGTCAATCCATTTTCACAGTTCAGCCGGATGAAGTGGCAGCGCGCTTGCGCATGAATTATCCCGAATTGCTTTCGGCGCATGTGGATGTTTATTTGCCGAACCATGTTTATGTCACAGTCGTTGAGCGTCAGCCTGTTATCGCCTGGCAGCAGGGTGAAGGTTATACCTGGATTGACGCAACGGGAGTGGCATTCCGTCCGCGTGGATTGGTTGCGGGACTTGTGCCAGTGACCGGCTTGACAGTTCCGCCCGTGGGCACTCCTTCACTGGATGACCCATTTAGTCCACCGCCATTTATGCAAAAAGAGTTGGTGGATGCAGTTCTCGCTCTCGCGCCGGCCGTGCCTGCTGACTCGATAATGATCTTTGATCCCAGCTTTGGGCTTGGGTGGACCGACAACCGCGGCTGGAAATCATTCTTCGGCACAAGCGCGCATGACATGCCTTTGAAAGTGCGCGTCTATCAATCCCTGGTGGATTCGCTCAACAAGCGCGGAATTATTCCTTCGTTTATCAGCGTGATGTATCCCGATGCGCCTTTTTATCGAGCGGTTAAAGTTGAATTACAAGAGTTACCAGTGGATAGCGGACAATAAAAAGATGGATGAAATTGTAGTTGGTATTGATGTAGGCACTACGAAGGTTTGCACCCTCGTTGGACGGATGGACGAAGCCAGGTCCATTCGCATTCTTGGCGTGGGCATTGAACCTTCGGACGGCATCCGCAAGGGAATTATTGTGGATCTGGCTGCGGCATCAAAAGCCATTAAACGCTCGGTGGAAAAAGCCGAGAGCACATCTGGTTTGGAAATTACCACTGCATTGGTCAGCCTCGCGGGCGCGCATGTTTCATCAGTCAATAGCCGTGGCGCCACCGGTGTGCCGGGTGGAATTATTGACGCAACAGACATTGCCCGCGCTCTCGAACAGGCGCAGGCGGTTGCCATTCCGTATG
>DYDH01000052.1 GCA_020717985.1 Herpetosiphon sp.
TATAGAAAACATTGTTAAGCACACTGCGCACAAATTCCTTTGTAAACTCGCGCTTCGCATTTGGCTTGCCGCGTTTCCCCCGTTGACGATAGAGGATTTCAGAACCATCTGCCAAAGTGAGGCTGCTCTTGTTGACGAATTCAGCAACTTGCAGCGTTGAATATTTTCCAGTCATATAAAGTTCAAAGATTAAATCGACGGCATGTTGATCCACCGGATGCAGGATCAACGTTTTGCCATTACCTTTATCGGGTGTCCCAAACTCAGGGCAGTAGCCTGCCCCATTGGCATCTTTGCAATCAGAACACAAGCCTTTGCAAAAGGCATACGGGACATTGCCGTTCCAATAGCCATCGCGGGCACGCTGGACTTTGCCTTTGGTGGTCTCCTGGCGCAGGTTGTCAATGTATATCTCAGCCAGCATGCCCAACACGGTCAAGGTCAGTTTGCCCCAGGGTGTCGTGAAGTCCAACCGCTCCTGAACCGATACAAAGAAGACGTCAGCCTCTTTGAGACGGTCAAGGGTGTTGAGCAGACCGCTCAGGTGACGATAGAAGCGGTCGATCTTATCCGCGATCACAACATCAAACTGATGCGCCTCGGCGTCCTCCATCATTTGTATGAACTGCGGACGCTTACTATCACGCTTGGCGGAGATACCTGCATCGGTGTACATGCCTGTCAACTCCCAACCATGATCTTCAGCGTATCTGCGAATATTGTTCTCCTGCGCATCCAGGCTGAATCCGTCCAGCTGCTCGCGCGAGGAGACGCGCCGGTAGCCCACAGCGCGCAATGAAATATTGTCCATTTTTTATTTTCTCCTTTCATGGGTATAATCTGTTTTGGACAGTTTTACATTTTAGTCCAATCTTTCGGAGGCACGCATGGAATCTCTCGCAGCTGGGCGTCGTAGAGCCAGGGCAAAAACATTTAATCCAAAACCTCTCGCCGCTCGTATTGATCAATTGATGAATGAAAAGAATATCAGTATGCGCAAGTCAGGCGTGGAGTCTGGGTTGGATCATGAAACTATTCGGCGAATAAAAAATGGGGATCGACCTGATATGACGTATTGTATTTTGCTGGCGGATTACTTCGATATCAACCCCAATGAATTCCTGCAACTGGCGGACTGGCCCATCTTGAAGGCGTTTGATATTCAGCGTGCCAGCGCCGAGAACCTGCCCCCAGAAGCTGTGGATGTGGCGCTTGATATTGCGAAAATTCCCGATCCTGGCACACGCAAGGAAGTGGCAAAGGCGGTCAGAACATTGTTGAAGAAGTATTTCAGTAAATAAAGATATTCCGTAATTTAGACAATTAAGCAAAGAGACTCCGCCCATTGTTAGCGGAGTCTCTTTGCTTCTATATGCCAGTTATTACAATCCGAGCAATTCCTTGAATGGTGCGTGCGCCACAACCTCCTGCATCTTGCCTTGCGAGTCAAAGTAAATGACTTGAAACATCCTGCCCAGCAAGTTTCGTTTTTCTCCGTTGGTCAGTTGTGCCCATAACTCAGGAAAATCCCGCAATTGCGGAAGTATCCCCTGCGCTTCAGTTCGGGCAGAGGGTTTCAAGCCCTGCAACTGACGACCAAGGTGAAGCGCCTGGGTATCGAATTCCGCTTGACCTATGTGATCATTGAGATATAACTGCCGATAGCGCGCCAATGACGCCCGCAGATTGTGACCCTCGCGTTCAAATTCACTCAATCCTTCTCCGCTCAAATAGTATGCCATGATGGCTTCATACCACTTGGCTGGAATGACCAACTTTTCGATTAGGTCTTGCAGTTGCGCTTCCATCTGCTCTGCGCGCAGGCAACTGCGCGTGTGCCTGGCAAGCAGTTCACCTGTCAGTCCATCGGCTTGCGGACTCAGGGCAGAAGCCGTCCGCTTGGATTTTTTCACGTAGCGGTTCTGCAAGGTCGCACAGCGATAATAACGAGTGGCTTTCGTGCTGCCTGTTGATCCACGTAACGGAGACACACGCCCATCGTGCTGATAACACTCCCAGCACTGTGCTATTCCTGTGAGCAGAGATTCATTTCGCGGACGTGAACTTTTGGTGGGAGTCCTACTTTTTCCCTTGCGAATTTGCTGCAAGCGCTGCCACGTTTCGACTGAGATCAAAGCCTCGTGCTGTCCCTGTTGAATTTCGAGAATTTGCCGTGCGCTGATCTCGGGTCGCGGTGATTTGACCTTGTGCGGATTCTCCAAATCATCTTCCATGTCCAATGCGGGGCGCGGATATCGCGCTACCAGTCCTGCATGAAAAGGTGTCGCAATCAGCGCGCGGATACTGTCTGCCGTGAATTCGTTGCCTGTATTTTTTTCAGTAGAAATACTCCTGGGTCGAAACTTGACCACTGATCCGTCAGGCAGTGTGAACCTGTTGCAATTGAGGTGGCTGGCAATCTCACGATAACTCCAATGTTGCAGGTAGAGATTGGCAACAAGTGGAATCACATGCCGATCAATTGGATGAGCGACGGCAATTCGTCCGCGCTGGCTGTCAGCGCGATCTATGTTGCCTACGCGGGGACAATAATCGGGTCCGTGCGCGTCAGCGCAGGTCGAACAAAGTCCATTGCAATATCCGAGCGGGATATTCCCATTGGGAAGTCCGCGGCGGATGCGTTCAGCTTTCGCTTCGCGCGTGCGTTCGCTGGTTTGGCGCACATACATCTCTGCCATCGCGCCCAGTACGTATAAGACGAGCCGCCCCCACCAGGTTTCAGGGTCAATTTGTTCGGTGACACTGATGAATTGAACATGATACTTTTTACACAAACGCACAAACTCCAATTGAGATTCAAGGTTGCGATATAGGCGGTCCAGCCGATGCACCACGACCGTTTTGACGCGTCTGGCTTTGATATCCGCTACCAGCCTTTGCAGTTCTTTGCGGCGGCTGTTCCTGCCCGTTTTGTATGGGTCGCTGTAGAGTTTGATCTGTGTCGCACCCTTTTCACGCGCGTAGGCTTCTGCACGGTCAGGTTGGATTTCCAAAGAATAACTGTAGCCGTGCGTCTCTTCACGCGATAGACGGGTGTAGATTGCCCAGGTATCAACCTGCTTTCCTTGTTCGATCTGTTGAATCTCTGAGTGAATCAACAACTTGAGTTCTTCAAATGAACTGGGAGGATCAATAAGGTTGGTATGCTTACTCATCCTGAGCATCCGCGTCCGAGGCGGGTTCCTCCTGATCTTTGACGGGTTGAACTACAGGCGGCAGGTCAAGTTCGACCGTGCGTCCCGCGATACGGCGCAAAGCCAATCCCAGTTGATGGATAAAGGCTTCTACGCGTTCAGAGGGGGATAACGATTCGTTTTTCATTTTGCAAACTCCTGCTGTGGAATTTGCGCAGCGCGCCGCGCACCAAAGTAAAATTTTACATGCGACTGCGCACAAGCATATCAATATCCTCTTCTCAAATCTAGTGGAGATTTCTCCTATAAATCAAGTGAATATTGGTATGCAAAATGCCTGCCAACATTTTATAGGAGACCACACTTTAGAATGCCCCCTTTTGAACAAGATCACAAACAAGCTTCCATCACACTTTATTCCGTAGTTGCGCTAAACACAAAACCTGAATTAAAAAACACGATTAACAGGACGGAGGCAGCCCAGGCTTTGGCTGCCTTGCTTCAAATTGACCGCAGTGCGCCCATGTCCTGGCTGCGCGGTGATTTCAAGAAGCACCCCATCTCACGAGAGAATTTCCTGCGGTTCGTCCGGGCATACCGGACAAAGCCCGGGCTCGAATCCCCCAAAGAGATAGCTACGCTTGCGATCAATCTGTATGGATTGGACTACAAAAAAACCATCGAGCTTCTGGATCCAGCAGACCGTGCAAGTAACCTGACCCAGGATGTCCCGCTGCTATTGCATAATAGTACAAGATTGGTGACGGCGATTTGCAGTCTGATTGAGTCAAGTCCTCCAGAGGAGGTCAAGATTGCATTGGCAACGATGATTGCTTATCAATGGTATGACCATAATCCTCGTCGCAGAAATCTTTTGATGTAAGTCCACAAACAAAGGGAAGTAATTTGGATATAGTACATGAACCCGCCCTGATCTTATGCGATCGGCGCGGGAATATATGCTTTGTTTCAATAATTTTCGCTCAAACGCGCTGCGAGTTGAAAATTATGGATACAGTTCCAACACGTTCCCCCGTGTATACTTGCCAATATGGACACCCTCTCCGGCGCGGTGGAGCGCATCACCTATTACAACCCTGAAAACGGGTATACCGTCCTGCGTCTGCGCCCTGACGCGAAAGGCGCGAAAATGGCAAATCGCTTCACCAATAAGTCCAGCCTGAATGCGGATGGGTTGGCTACAGTCGTGGGGAGTTTGCCCGAACTTTCACCAGGGGAACATTTACGTCTGCAAGGTCAATGGGATAACCATCCAAAACACGGACCACAATTCAAGGCTGAAGTTTGCGAACAAACCCTGCCCGCAACAGTGGCGGGGATCCAGGGTTATCTTGGTTCGGGTATGATCAAAGGGATCGGTCCGCGCTTTGCCGAACGCATCGTCGAACTCTTCAAAGAAGAAACTTTCAATGTGATCGAGTCAACTCCGGAACGGTTGCTTGAAGTATCTGGTATTGGCGAGGACCGCAAGCAGAAGATTACCACTGCCTGGAAAGAGCAAAAACAGGTCAAGGAGATCATGGTCTTTTTACATGGTCACGGAGTCAGCACCAATTTAGCAGTCAAAATATACAAGACGTATGGGGATGCTTCACTTGAGACTGTCCAGAAGAATCCGTATCAACTTGAACGTGATATCTATGGCGTGGGCTTCAAGACTGCAGACCGCATCGCGCAGGCGTTGGGACTTCCCGCCGAACATCCCTCACGCATTGAGGCGGGGATCGTCTTCGCCCTGAACGAGATGATCAACGAAGGACATGTCTACGTCCCTAGGGAACTGCTGGCGCAGAAAGCCATCGAGTTGTTGGCAGTATCGCAGGAATTGATCACTCCAGCGCTCGACCGCCTGGCGCAGGATGAGCGCATCCGCCCGGAATTGATTCCTCTGAACGAGAAAAAGGCGCAAGGTGGGAAGGTATCCGAAGCGCAGGCGATGTACGGCACACCCGTCATCTATTTGACCCCCCTGTACTTCGGCGAGAAAGGGGTGGCAGAGCGGCTGCGGACTCTGGCAGGTGCCGCCTCCCAGGTTGGGACGATGAACCACAGCCTCTTTCCCGTTGAGAAACTATCCGAGGAACAACAAGCTGCGGTGAACATGGCGCTGACCCATCCGCTCAGTATTTTGACTGGCGGACCGGGCACGGGCAAGACCACCTGCTTGAAAGCGCTGATTTCCACACTCGCTGAACAGCATAAAAGTTTTGCATTGGCTTCACCAACAGGACGGGCGGCAAAGCGTCTCTCCGAAGCGACAGGACATCCCGCCAGCACCATCCATCGCCTGTTGGAATTTTCTCCAGTTGAGGGCTTCAAGCACGATGAAGCCAATCCGCTCGACCTCGATTTTCTGGTGGTGGATGAAGCCTCGATGCTCGACCTATTGTTGATGAACCATTTGCTCAAGGCGGTGCGACCTGGCACGCATGTCCTGTTCGTCGGGGACGTGGATCAACTGCCATCGGTGGGAGCTGGCGACGTGTTGCGAGACATCATTCATAGCGGGATGGCTCCGGTCACGCGCCTAAACAGTATTTTCCGTCAGGCTGCTGATTCGAAAATCATCACCAATGCGCATCTGATCAATCAAGGCAAGTTCCCAGTATTTTCCAAGGGGGATGGCGATTTCTTCCTTTTCCCTGCCGAGGATGCTACAGCCGCCGCAGACTGGATCGTGGATATCGTCTCGGAAAGAATTCCGCAGAAATTTGGTTTTGATGCAGTACGAGACATCCAAGTGTTAGCGCCTATTTATCGTGGTCCCGCTGGAGTCATTGCATTGAACGAACGCTTGCAGGAGAAACTCAATCTGCCGTCGGGGAGCAAGCCAGAGCGCAAGTTATATGGAACGGTCTTTCGCCTTGGCGACAAGGTGATGCAGACACAGAACAACTACGACAAGGATGTCTACAACGGGGACATTGGCTTTGTTTGTTCGCTGGATATTGTGGAGCAAACGCTGGTCGTGGACTTCGATGGGCGCACCGCGAATTATGAGTGGAGTGACGCAGACCAGTTGACCCTTGCCTATGTCGTTTCGATCCACAAGGCACAGGGATCAGAATTTCCTGTGGTGGTGATGCCGATCGTGATCCAGCACTACACCATGCTGCAACGCAACCTGCTCTACACCGCCATTACCCGTGCCCGCAAACTGTGTGTGCTGGCAGGAAGTCCGCGTGCAATCAGCATGGCTGTGCGCAATAATAAGGTGGCACATCGCTTCTCTGCGCTGGACTGGAGGTTGAATATAGGGAATGTGGGAAAATAAACTGCAGGCTGTTACACAAAAGTTGCAGAATTGAAAAATGACATATATTTGGCGCAGCATTTAATCGACAAATCCGCCTCTCTCGTCTATACTTAACAAACAAGCCCCGCAGGACTGGAATCCCACGAGGCTTTGAAGTGAACTACGCGATTCGGGCGCGTAGGAGATAGGGTGATGATAGCACAATCCTACCGCCTGCGCAAATCGCGTGGGCGGTTTTTTGTTTTCAGTTCATCGTGACAAATTTTTGATACTAAAAGGTAACAATATGGAAGCTGAACAACTCGAAAACCTGGCGACAAAACGATTGGTCATCGGCTATCTTGGTGAACGCGAGCAATTTGGCTGGTGGCAGAGCTCGTTTTTCACCCAGGGAAGTAACAGTTTTCTTTCCCCTCTGTTTGGACGGACACAATTATTGGCTCAATACAATGGAGTGAGCCGTTCGGCAGCACTGGTTCATGATGAAAGGATCGGCGTGGGCAACGTATACCATTTATTTCGTTTACCCGAAGACATCGAGCAGGGACTACATCAGATATTGCATTCTTCAGAACTGGAAAAAAGAATACGGGAAATAATTACCAGTAAAGAGGCAGCAATAAATTATTTGCGCGAACAATCGAAAGATACTGCAAGCAAAGGTGTTGGACCAATCCGCGTAGGGAATGCAAAACAACTACGCAACCCAAAGACCTGGCAGTCCATTTCCGGATTGTATTTAAGCGCGGTCGAAAAAAGTCTTGAGATATTCCCTTATTTTTCGGATACTGCATGAGCAAAAGATTCTATACAGTGAAATTATCTGCCGGTCTTGGTTTGATTGAAGAGACCAGGAAATTGTTGGATCTTTGGTCTCCAGGAATAAGCGCTGTGGAACTAACCCGCCTAGCGCTCGAATCGGGTCAGTTTCCCAATGTCACATCCAGAAGATTAAAGAATATTGTGACTGATGGATTTAAGCCGCGGTATATGGTGAACAGTGGAGCGCCAGCCGCGCTATTGAAAGACTTGTCAGGCAAATTAAGCAATCGTGAATTCAACCAGCTATTGTTTGTTTACACTTGTCGCGCGCATTTGATTTTGGAAGACTTTGTGCGTGAAGTCTATTGGAGCGCGTACAGTTCAGGAAAAGGGACTCTGAGCATAGAAGATGCGCGCAGGTTTGTTCAGAGAGCAAATGAGGACGGCAAAACATTTAAGCCATGGTCTGAAAGTACGTTAACTCGGGCGTCAAGATACTTAGGCGCGTGTTGTGCCGATTTTGGTTTGTTGGAATCGGGTGAGAATAATGGTCGAAATATTCTTTCATTCCAAATTGAGGCGCGTGTTTTGGCGATACTTGCCTACGGCTTTCATTTTGAAGGACTCGGCGATAACAGCGTACTAAACCACTCGGACTGGAAGCTGTTTGGAATGGATCGCGATGATGTGTTAAATGAATTCAAACGACACGCCCGCAAGAGTTGGTTCATTGTTCAATCAGCAGGCGATATCGTTCGAATTGGCTGGCAGGCTAAAAACAAGGAGGAACTGATCAATGTCATCGTTAGCGGATAATTTTAGCGAGCTCGTCCAGCGTGTTCGGGCTGGGCGTGAAATGGGACATGCAAGTTTTGAACCAATCTATTATCTAATTTTTCATCCAAAGGAAATTTTGGATGTTAAACGTAACCTGCCTGCCTGGACAGCAAAACTGCGTAATGATGGATGGGATGTTCATCAACTTTCGATTTCCCATGAGATCGAAGAAATATTAGCCAGTGCGCCCATGATGAAAATTTGGCTGGCTGCTGATGGGAAATCACCGCTTTCCTGGGATAAGACCAACCAGGCTTTGGCGAATGTGATCACAAACGGTTCTTTAAAAGATCGTCTTCAAAGCAAGTTGGAATCTTTGAAGGATAAGAAAAATACCATCTTGCTTGTTACAGATTTGGAAGCGCTTCATCCCTACACGCGCATTGGCGCAATTGAAAGTCAACTGTATGGAAAGTTTTATGTGCCAACCGCTTTCTTTTACCCCGGCGAACGCACCGGAAAGACTCGCCTAAAGTTTCTCGGTTTTTACCCCGAAGATGGAAATTATCGTTCAGTTCATGTTGGTGGATAACCTCAAAGAAGGATTTGAACTATGCAAATAAAGAAATTATTCGACTCGTCCAAAGATATTTATCGCACCATTGAGAAGGTGATCACTTACAGCGCATCGCAAGAAACGCGCTTAAAGGCAGAGATCACCGAATACATCGCCACGAATAGCATCGAAGAGCAGTTCGAAAGATTGCTCTCTAAAATGCAAGCGGCAATGGAAGCTGGCGGACAAAACGAAGTTGGCGTTTGGGTCTCTGGCTTCTATGGTTCTGGTAAATCTTCGTTTACAAAATATCTTGGACTGGCTTTGGATGAAAGTGTTCAAATTGATGGGGTGCGATTCCTGAAATACCTGCAAGATCGCATGAACAAGCCGCAGACCAAGGCTTTGCTGGCAACTCTCGCCAGCAAATTCCCTGCTGCTGTCGTTCTGTTGGATCTGGCGAGCGATATGGTTGCGGGAGCTACAATGGAGGAAGTGTCCACTGTGCTCTATTACAAGGTGCTTCAATGGGCAGGTTATTCGCGCAACCTGAAGGTGGCTGCTTTTGAACGCCGCTTGCAGAAAGATGGTCGCTACGACGAATTCACCACGCGTATTCAATCTGAGTTGGGCGTTTCATGGACTGAAATTCAAAATGATCCATTGGCAATTGACAGCCTGATCCCTGAAATTGCGCATGAAATGTATCCCGCATTATTTAAGACTTCCACTTCCTTCAATACCGAAGCGACGGATTTTGTTCGCTTTGAAAATGAACGCGTTGAGGAAATGATCGAAATTGTTCGAATGAAAAGCGGCAAGGAAAATATTATTTTCATCATCGACGAAGTCGGACAATATGTCGGTTCGCGTCCCAACTTGATTCTAAATTTGGACGGTCTATCGAAGAACCTGAAAAATATTGGTAATGGAAAAGTATGGATCATCGGAACAGCCCAACAGACATTGACCGAGGATGATCCACGCGCCTCACTTAATTCGCCGGAGTTATACAAGCTCAAGGATCGTTTCCCTATTCAAATTGACCTCGAATCGCATGACATCAAGGAAATTTGTTACCGGCGCTTGCTTGGCAAATCTAACGAGGGCAACAAGAAACTAGGTGATCTCTTTGACAAGCACGGACAGGAACTTCGCTATAACACCAAGTTGCAGGACGCAAAATATTACGATGCGGATTTTGACAAAACCAATTTTGTTAACCTGTACCCGTTCCTGCCAGCGCACTTTGATATTTTGCTACACTTGTTGGGGGCACTCGCCAAATCGACTGGTGGCGTCGGGCTGCGCTCGGCGATCAAGGTCATTCAAGATATTTTGATCGAAGGTATGAATGGACAAAAGCCGGTTGCGGATCAGTCTATCGGTTGGCTGGCAACGACCGTCACCTTGTACGATGCGCTTGAAAAAGATATCCGCCGTGCCCAACCTTCAATTCATAAGGCTGTCGAAAAGGCGTTGATTCAGTTTCCAGATTCAGCCATCCATCAGGAAGTGGCAAAAACGGTTGCTGTTCTTCAAGTTCTGGCGAACATGCCCGTCACCGTACAAAATGTCGCGAGCCTGATTCACCCCGCTTTGGATGTCGCCTCCCGCTTCGATGAAGTAAAAGCCGCAATTGAAGAGTTGAAGTCGAATGGCTTTGTACCTTTTGGTGAAAAAGAAGGCAACCTGTGTTTCTTCAGCGAGAAGATCAATAATATTGACCAGGATCGCGCGCAGATCCCTTTGCGCTCCATCGAGACTCGCCGCATACAAAATACAGCCTTGCGCGAGGTGTTCGACCCGCTTCCTTCCACACGCTTGCATGGCACACTGTCTGTGACTGCGGGACTCAAATCTAATACAAGCGGAATGGTTTCCAGCCTGGCGGGCGACAAAGAGACCATTCAAATGGTGGTGGAACTCGTCCTTTCAGAAGATTACGAAACAGCGCGCACCCGCCTGGCGGATGAATCCAGACAGCGCAGCTCACAACACATCATTTACGGTGTCGGACGAGTGGTCAGAGAGATCAATGAACTTGTAGCGGAAATATATCGAAGTGAAGAAATCGTCACACGCAATCGCAATGACCCCGACCAGGAAGTTAAAGAATATTGC
The DNA here is from genome assembly GCA_020717985.1 of Herpetosiphon sp. Lineage (GTDB taxonomy): Bacteria > Chloroflexota > Anaerolineae > Anaerolineales > Villigracilaceae > Villigracilis. Next base: position 10,652 of record DYDH01000052.1, read on the forward strand.
AATGCGCAAACAGACCGCGCCAAAACACTTGCAGGGGAATTAGAACGTGTGTTGACAAGTTGCTTAAGTCAGGGATCGTTTATCTTCCGTGGCCAGGTGACTGCCGTAAACAGCCTGGATCAGAATTTAGCAGAGGCAGCCAAAAAATTGCTGGCAAACGTTGCGGAAGAAGTTTTTGACCGATACAACGAAGCGCCTGTTCGTGCAGACACCACCCTGGCTGAAAAATTTCTAAAGACAGGCAACTTGAAAGCGATCACTGCTGAAACTGACCCTCTCGAACTTGTGCAAATCGTAGGTGGAACGCCGCGAATTAATTCAAGCCATAAGGCACTGGTCAGTATTCGTGATTATATTGGGCAAATTGGCTCGGCAGAGGGCAAACGCCTAACAGAACATTTCAGCGATGCGCCTTTTGGATGGTCGCCAGATACACTGCGTTATCTGGTTGCCGCCTTGTTGATCAACGGTGAGATCAAATTAAAGATCTCGGGGCGTGAGGTTAAGGTTAATGGTCAGCAGGCAATTGAAAATTTGCGGACGAATAATGCTTTCAAGACCATTGGAGTTTCGCTTCGTGATGGGCAACTTCCTCCGGAATTATTGGCAAAATCAGCGCAGCGTCTCACCGACCTTGTGGGCGAAACTGTCGTTCCGCTTGAGCAGGAGATCAGCAAACTGGCTGTAAAGAATTTCCCGAAGTTCCAACAGCAATACGGTCCTCTTGAAGAGAAATTAAAAAATTTGGGCTTGCCCGGCGTGGAAGCGATCCGTGACTTGAACAAGGATCTGACAGATGTCATGGAAACGGATGGCTCCGATGTCCCTCAACGGCTGGGAGGCGCAGACTCTCCTTTGTACACGAATCTGAAGTGGGCGGCAGAAGTCAGTGCGGCGCTCAGTAATGGCTTGGAGATCACGATCCGCAATCTGCGTGACCACTGGCATGAAATTAAATCTCTGCCGGATACTGGCACGCCCGGCTCTCTAAAATCAAATGTAGAAGAATCTTTAACCCAGGTTTCTGAACGCCTCGGACAGAATGATTTTTACAAGCGCGCGCCTGACTTAAATTCTGCGTTGACCACAGTAAGATCACTGGTACAGAATGCCAATCTTCAAATTGCAAATGAACAGCAGGAAACGGTTCGGAACGCACTGAAGGAAGTTCAAGGCTTGTATGAATGGCAGGAACTAACCCGTGAAGAACAGTTCCAATTACTTGCAGATATTGAAAAACTATCTTCCATTGAAGCAGGCGCGGACTTGAACGGTTTGAAGCGCCTTCTCAGCCAGTATTACACCATCAATAATCAGGTGGAAATCCTGAAAGGAAAAGTCAAAGAATTAGGACGCCAGCGGCGGGCTGAACGGATGCAGGAAGTTAAGGAAGGCGAAAAAATCAAGCGCACTGTGCATGTTCCTGTGCGTATGACCAGCGCTGCCCATTTGGATAATTTGATTCAACAGCTCCAGGCGTTGAAAGATGAATTAATGCTGCACCCCGATATTGAGATCACGCTTGAGATCAAGGATTAAAACCAGATGGCTTTCGATCAAAGTACCCGCAACCGGCTTGCGCGTTTTGTTGGCGACGTTCGCAATTTATTAACTGATGAATTCACCCGCCAGTTGCAGAACGAATATGGGCTGGATCCCGAAAGCGGGACAGTTACCGGGTTGGAGAAACTGACCGCCCAGGATGACACAAAGCGCGAAACCGCCCGCATTCTGCGCGAGACAATGGACTATTATCTCGCTGGAAAAACGGATGACAAGAAAAATCGTCAGGATGTTTTACAGCGCATCGTGCGCGAGCAGGCGTTCACGGTTTTGAATCGGCTGTGCGCCTTGCGCATGGCGGAGAGCCGCGGGATATTGATCGAATCGATTGCCAAAGGCTATCAATCCAAAGGTTTCCAACTTTACGCGCGCCTGGCAGGGAATGGATTAGGGGAAACTGGCGACGCTTACAGTTCTTATTTGTTCAGCTTGTTCGATGAATTTGCTGTTGACCTAGCCGTTCTCTTTGACCGCTTCAACCCACAGGGACGTTTGTTCCCGCGCCAAACGACTTTGGTCAAGCTGTTGGATTTGATCAACGATCTCGAAATTGAACAACTATGGGCGGAAGACGAAACCATCGGATGGATGTATCAGTATTTCAACACCAAGGAAGAGCGCAAGGAAATGCGTGACGCCTCACAAGCGCCGCGCAACAGCCGTGAGTTGGCGGTTCGCAATCAATTTTTTACGCCGCGCTATGTCGTGGAATTCCTGACGGATAATACTTTGGGACGCATCTGGTATGAGATGACCAAGGGCGAAACATCCTTGAAGGATTCGTGTCATTATTTAGTGCGCCGCCAAACTGAAATATTTTTGAAAGATGGCGAAGTTGCGCCTGCTCAGGAAAGTGACGAAAGCCTTTCACAGGAAGAATTACTAAAGCAGCCTGTTTACATTCCCCATCGCCCGCTCAAAGACCCGCGCGAGATCAAAATGCTTGACCCCGCCTGCGGTTCGATGCACTTTGGGCTGTATGCCTTCGACCTCTTCGAGCAGATATACGCTGAAGCTTGGGACTTGGAAGAAACCCAGGGTGACGCCCACATGCGCTTGGGGGATTTGGAATCTTTACACACTACCTACCAAACCCGCGAAGCCTATTTGCGCGATGTGCCGCGCCTAATCATTGAACGCAACATTCACGGCGTGGATATTGACCCGCGCGCCGTGCAGATTGCCGGGCTTTCGCTCTGGCTGCGAGCGCAGAAGAGTTGGCACGCCCAAGGAGTAAAGCCGCAGGATCGCCCGCAGATACGCCGCTCGAATATTGTTTGCGCCGAGCCCATGCCAGGCGACCGTGCGTTATTGGAAGAATTTTTACAAACCTTCAAAGAAGACCGTCTGGAAGCGCTCATGCGCCGAGTGTTGAATGTGTCCGACGGGCAAAAGATTCGGGCAACGAAAGCAATGGCGGAAGCGCTGGCAAATTTAGTGCGTACTGTCTGGCAGGAAATGGAACTGGCGGGCGAGGCAGGCAGTTTGCTCAAGATTGAAGTAACACTGCGCGATGCGATCGAGAAAGCCAGTAGTGATTCTAAAGAAAAGGCTCCACTTTTTAGTGTGTTGGAATTCGGTACTGATAATTCATCTCAACCTGCTTCACTAGGCATGGATGGCAATTTCTGGAGTTGGGCAGAGACACTGGTATTGGAAGCATTGCAGGAATATGCTGAACAATCAGAATATGATGGGAGTTATCAAAAGCGATTATTTGCAGGGGATGCCGCCCAAGGGTTTGCATTTATAGATATATGTCGAAATCAATACGATATAGTACTAATGAATCCGCCTTTTGGTTCCTTGGTAGCGTCTATAAAACCCTATGCCATGAAAGAATATCCATCAAAATGGACTGATATATATGCAGTCTTTATTTACAGAAGTATTGGAATGTTAAGACTTAATAGGGGATTTCTCGGCTGCATTACATCTAGCACTTTTTTGAATTTATCTACATTTGAGCAATTTAGACATTCTTTAATAACCGACAACCAAATAATAACAATTGCAGATTTTGGAAATGGGGTCATGGACGACGCTGCTGTATCTGCAGCAGGTTCAATTATTGGCACTCACAATCGGACTTCACAGATTTTGTTTGTTGATTGTAAAAAAGAACGAGAGGTTACATTAAAAGCGCTCCCCGTTTCACTGAAAAATGGGCGACTGGATTCTGGTAGTCATATAATAACAACTGAAATTATCAATAATTTACCACAAAGTATTTTTGCTTACTGGCTAAGCAAAAATTTAATATCGCTGATGTCAAAATTGCCCCGCTTAGAAAATTTTGCCCATTGTACATTTGGACTTCACTCCCATGGAATGGATGAGCAGTTATTTAGGACTTGGTGGGAAGTTAATCAAACAAGTAGAATGAGGGAAAATTGGCCTGTAGTAAAGTTAGGTGGTGATCCAGAACATTTTTACAAGAACAGTTATTATGTAGTTAATTGGGAAAATAATGCTCTAGTTTTGCATGCACATGCAGAAACTATAAGTGGTGGAACTTTTATTGGCCATGATAATTATTTTATGAAAGGATTAAGTTACATCTATACAGCTCAAACAACATATTCTATACAAGTCTTAGAGCAAGGCTCAATTTTCACGGCTGCCGCACACGGGCTTTTCCCAAAAGACAATGATGATTTATTATTTTTTATAGGTTTCTTAAATAGCGAGGCTGTAAGGTTGCTACTAAAAGTAATTAACCCAAACAGATTTTTCCAATCTGCTTATGTAAAATCCTTGCCTATTCCTGATTATTCAGCAATAAAAGTGAAAGTTTCTGAATATGCTCACTTCGCTATTCAAGAATGCAAAAAACATCTTGTGGGAGATGAATGTGGGCGCATTTTTATTAGAGATTGGGCTACTGAGGCTCGTAGCCTTGGCAAAGAAACAAAAAACCTTGCCCAAGACAGAGCAGATGTCTTACAAGATCTAAAAGAAAAAATTAATTCGGTTGTTTGTGAAGTATACGGAATAGATTCGACTGATTTACAACTACTGTCAAAACGAATTGGTCCATCTACAGCAAAGCCTTTACCTGGGGATCAGGACATACTATCATCTTCAGGCTCTGTTATCGCGCAAAGTCACTTTTCTTATTTAGTTGGATTAATATTTGGCCGTTGGGATATACGGGTTGCGATTGGAGAAAAAACTATTTCCGCTAATTTTGATCCTTTTGCAGCTCCTCCTATATCTTCACCAGGCATGCTACAGAATGGTGAAGGTATGCCAGCTAGTCAACAGAAGGAGTTATTAGGAGAATATCCTATCCCAATTACATGGTCAGGTATTTTAGTGGATGATGAGAGTCAACGTGAAGACATTGGAGCGCGATTACAGGATGTACTCCGTATTATTTGGCGTGAAAAATTTGAATCAATAGAGCAGGAAGCTTGTCAATTATTAAATATGCGTTCGTTGCGCGAATATTATCGCAAGCCGTCTGGTTTTTTTGCAGACCATCTTAAACGCTATACAAAGGGACATCACCAATCACCAATCTATTGGCTGCTTTCTACTCCTTCTAGTTCATACACGCTTTGGTTATATTATCACCGCCTAAATGACCAAACCCTCTTCACCTGCGTCAATGATTTTGTTGACCCAAAGATCAAACAAGTTTCAGAAGAAGTCAAGAATTTACGCCAAAAGAAAAGCCGCAGTTCCGCAGAAGAAAAAGAACTAGAACGCCTGACCGATTTCGAGCACGAACTAAAAGACTTCCGAGATGAATTGTTGCGCGTGGCAAAATTCTGGAGACCCAATCTGAACGACGGCGTACAGATCACCGCCGCTCCGCTCTGGAAGTTATTTCAACACAAGCCCTGGCAGAAAAAACTCAGGGAAACCTGGGAAAGCCTCGAAGCAGGCGAATACGACTGGGCGCATCTCGCCTACAGCATCTGGTCCGAACGCGTCCGCGAGAAATGCAAGTCCGATAAGTCCCTGGCAATTGCGCATGATCTTGAGCATTTGTATGTGGAAACAAAAATACCGCTAAAGAAAAAAGCGGCAAGCAAGAAAAAATCCAAAGCCGAGACGGAAGAGTTGTTCAATGAAGATTAAAGAATATATCCAACGTGAAGTTTTACTTCCCCGCCTGAAAAAGCACAACGTGCTTGTGGTCTATGACCCCCAGCGTCGCTACCGTGAACTTTGTCTCGAGTTATCGAGCGCAAAGCTCAAAGTGATAGACGCCTCCGAAAGCAGTATCACCAGCCGTGCAGAAGCGTCAAAGGTGTTGCAGATATTTGGTCAGCCCAATCCATCCATCGAAGGCATCCTTATTTACGTCCCAGCCAAAGCGCCGCGCAATGATGAAGAAAAACAGCGCGACCCATTTTCAGCATATGGTGCGGTGGGTGCGATTTTCCCGGAAAGTGATGGCGATGAATATCAAAGCCTGTGTCTCACTGCACGCGCCGATTACGCTACAGATATTCGCCGCATCTTTAACGAGGATCCAAATCCTGGGTTTGATGTCATCGATGCAGTCGGTGGTGGCAATAATTGGCCCAACCTGCAATCTCTCTTGAAGGTTGATTCTGCGCGGGATATATTATTTGCCCTCCTGGCGCCGTCCGATCCACAAAAAGACGCTTTCAAGGGTCAGGCAGCCTGGGTGGGCGAATGCCACGCCCTACTAAAAACTACCCTCGATCTGACCTTGAAAACAAAAAAGAAATACTGGTCAGATATTGCGGATGAACTTTGGCGCTATTTGTTATTCAGTGAATTTGTTTTTGATCTCCCTGTCGAATTGCCCAATTCTCTCGGCAATGTTCCGTGTGCTCCTAGGGAAGCGCTTTTTCTAATTGAAGATATATGCGAACGTCTACGCAACGATCGCCGCACACAAGCCAACTATATCGAACGAGCCGAGACCATTCAACAGGATTTGAATTTATCGGCTATATGTCAATCCATTGAGGATTTGGGAACACGCGACACGTTTCCATTTGAAGAACGCTCCTTCTTTGCGCAGGCAGTCAATGCACTCCAAAGGGATAATTTTGACAAACTTCGTGAGGTGCTGCAGCGCCATACAAATTCGGTTTGGACTGGCCGCGGTGAAAATCAGGTGCAATGGGCGCTGGTCAAGTCCGCTTTTGAGTTGGTGCAGGCATGTGCCGATGTGGAAGATCAACTTTCCGAAAACAGCCGCAGCATGGATGCTTTGGTAAATTACTATGTCAGCAATCTGCGTGAAGTGGATCGCCTGCAACGCGAATTTGAGCAAACCGTTGGCGATGCAATTGGCATTGAGAACAGCATGGAAAGTGTTGTACATCACACGCGAATTGCTTACCGTAAATTAGCTGAAAAGATCCAAAGTATATTTATTCGTCATCTCGAAAAAAACGGCTGGCCGCTTGCGGGAAAATCATCCAATGCAGATGCCTTCGATAAATTCATCGCTCCCAAACTAATTGAAAGCGGGCGGCGCGTGGCGGTATTTTTGGTGGATGCCCTTCGTTATGAATTAGGCGTGGAACTATCCAAGGATTTGGGAGAGGAAGGTCAGGTGGAAGTTCAGCCCGCCTGCGCTCAATTACCTACCATCACACCTGTAGGCATGGCAAGTCTGCTCCCAGGCGCTGGGCAGGGTTTACGTCTCACCCGCAAAGAAGATAAGGTAATTGTAAATCTGGATGACCAGCTCCTCACCTCTGTAACTCAACGCATGGATATATTGCGCAAACGCTATGGTCAGCGCTTTGCAGAGACCGAACTGGCAAAATTTGTAAGCGGAAATGCTAAGATCGCTCAGACCGTTGAATTGTTGGTCTTGCGCACAAATGAAATGGATCAGGATTTTGAATCAAACCCCGAAAGTGCTCCCAGCTTGATCAGCCGCACCTTCCAGCGTATTCGTAGTGCGATTCGTAAATTGGCAGAATTAGGATTTCAGGACGCGATCATTCTCACTGATCATGGTTTCTTCCTAAATACAGCATTGGAGGCTGGTGATACTTGCACCAAACCCGCAGGCAATTGGGTCAACGTCCATGGACGCATGTTGCTGGGAGATGGCACAGGCGATTCGTCTAATTTGGTAATGAGCAAAGATGCTTTGGGGATTCGTGGAGACTTCAATCAAATTTCTGTTCCACGCGCATTGGTCACCTATCAAGCTGGTATGACCTATTTTCATGGTGGCGTTTCTCTTCAAGAAGCCCTAGTCCCGATCATCTCAATTCGCATTCAAAACAAGGAAAAGAAACCCAGCGCGCAATACTCTGTCACATTGACTTACAAACGCGGCGGCAAGAAGATCACCACCCGCCTGCCGGTCATAGAGGTCTCCATTTCGGGTCAAAGCAGCTTGTTCGCATCATCCGAAGAGATGATCGATCTATTGTTGGAAGCACGCGACTCAAAAGGAAATGTGATCGGAGAAGCAAAATTAGGCGGATTCGTCAATCCTTCAACAGGCATTATAAGTTTGAAACCAGATCAAATGGTTCAAATAGCAATGAAGATGAGCATGGAGTTTGAAGGTAAGTTCTCGATCAAGGCGCTTGACCCCGCCACCTCTCGTGAGTTGGGTAAATCTTTGGATTTGGAAACGGATTATACTGTGTAGCTATGGATACCTTAGATCAAAAACTCGTTGAGATCTTTCCCGGCAAAGTGGTGCGCAAAGATTTATTGCACCGGATAAAAAAAGGAACCAATGTCCCAACCTTTGTATTGGAATTCCTGCTTGCGCGTTACTGTGCAAGCGATGACCCCGCCGAGATCCAGGCAGGCTTGGAAGCAGTGCTTGCTACGCTGCAGGATAATTACGTCCGCCCGGATGAGGCAAACTCAGCCCAATCAAAGGTGGCAACTCAGGGGAAACACCGTTTTATTGACAAGGTGCACGTTAACTATGTAGAAAGAGAAAAACGCCATTGGGCATCTTTGGAGAATTTCAACTCCCAACGTGTCGCCATCTCTGAAAAGTTTTACCGCGACAATCAACGTTTGTTGGAAGGCGGTATTTGGGCGGAGATCACACTCGGTTACAACGAAATCGAAGATGATGATTACACCTTCTACGTGGAGGATTTGCGCCCGATCCAGTTAAGTCGTTTTGATTTCGATGGATACATGCAGGGACGCAAAAAATTTACACGCGATGAATGGTTGGATGTCATTATGCGTTCGGTTGGGTTGGAACCTAGCAAACTTTCTACGCGTCTAAAGTTTCATTACATTTCCCGCTTAGCCTCTTTGGTTGAACCAAACTATAACTTTATCGAGTTGGGACCACGCGGTACGGGCAAGTCCTATTTCTTTAGCGAGTTTACTCCGTACTCCACATTAGTAAGCGGCGGTCAGGCTACGAAGGCTGTTTTGTTTTATCACAACCAACGTAAAAAAGTGGGGCTTGTTGGTTTTTGGGATACCGTTGCCTTTGATGAAGTTGCAGGCATTAACATCAAAGACTCAGATACTATCCAAATCATGAAAGACTTCATGGCAAATGGGCGCTTCTCACGCGGTGCGGAGATCATCGCAGATGCCAGCTTTGCGTTCAACGGAAATATCGATCATTCAATCGAACAATTGGTGAATTCCGCCGAACATGATTTATTCATTCCGTTGCCAAAAGAATTCGACCTGGCAATCATGGATCGCTTTGCCTGTTATCTCCCCGGCTGGGAGATGCCAAAAAATAGCAGCGAGTTCTTAACAAACGACTATGGATTTATCACCGATTATTTGGCTGAGGCGTTCCACCATCAATTTGCTCACACAAATCGATATGAAGAAGTCACCAAACGCATTCGACTGGGTCAAAATGTGGAAGGTCGCGATGAAAAGGGCATTAAGAAAACCATGTGTGCTTTTCTCAAAGTCCTCCACCCTGACGGTCCTCCCAGCGATGCGGAATTTGAAGAATACGTAGCCTATGCAATCGAATCCCGCCGCCGCGTAAAAGAGCAGATGAACAAACGCAAACCAGATGATGAATTTGCGCGCATTAATCTTTCCTACTTCGCAGCAGATGGAAAAGAGGTTGTGGTTTACTGTCCCGAATCCAAGAACGCGAACGCTACCCAACAACCTTCACGTCGATCCATGAAAGCATCTTTGATAGCAGAATCGGCGACTTCGCCTGTTTCGCAATCAGTTGTTTCACCTGCTATAAAACAAGAACCCTTGACCTCAACAGAAATTTCTGGAGCAGCAGAGGTCACTGAGAGCGTTCCAGATCTGAAAGAAAAGCACTTCACAATTTTTTATGGCGATACCGGGCACAGCTACGAGTCAATTATCGGACCGTATTTGTATGGAGCAAAGTCCATTGAAATTGAAGATCCATTTGTCCGCATGCCGCATCAAATCCAGAATTTCGTTCGTTTGTGCGAATCCATAGTCAAGCTTTCCACAATCAAACGCATTGAATTGATTACTGGTTACGATGACGATGTTCAAAAGCATGAGTTGGAACAAAAACTAGGTGAACTGAAACAAAGTCTACTTGAAACGGATATCGCCCTCGATTTTGACTTCAATCCCAACATCCACGACCGGGAAATCCGCATTGACAATGGCTGGGTGATCAAAATCGGCAGGGGATTAGACTTCTTCCAAAAGCCAGCAAGTTGGTTCGAGATCGGTACCAACGATTTGGCATTAAGGAAATGTCTGGAAACGAAAGTAGATATTTTTCGTACTGGATGAATTATGAAAGGATTTCGGCATAAATCCAAGAATCGTCAACGTTATGATTGGTTCAACGTCAAAAATGAGGACCGACGTAAATGGGAATCTTTATGCCCGCCAGGTGAATATCGAATACTGCCTAGAGAAGCCTTGTCTGGCATTTTACCTGAACCTTTGATTAATAAATTTGCCAACTTCTTTATCATGGCTTCTGGAACATCGTCAGGTAATGTTTACTACATGGCGAATGGAAATCGGGTAGATTTTAACGATAATGCAGTAGATCAAATGCCTTTCGGGTTAGCATTTGTGGGAGATAACCCAATTGCCAGTGGCTGTTTTATCCAGCATGGCGATTGGGAAAACAGAACCACTACTCCTCCAAATGAATTCTGGCTTGAAATCAGCAGTAGCAGAATTTCAACGCATTACCCCTTGTCAGAATTACCAACCGAGTCAAGCGGGAAAATAGTAGATCTAAAAATTGACAGCCAACATCATGCCTTTAGCAATATTGTAAATACACTGAAAGAACAGGTTGGCGAATAATGCGTAAATAGTGTCATGTTTACGGCGAGGATTTCCCTGGCGAAACCTCTGGCGTGCTGAATGAGAGGGAAGTCCGCTTGGATGGGGACGCTCCGCGTCGGAAGTCACGGCTGGTGTTGGCGGCGTGGGATAAGTTGGAATGAGGAGTTCTGCACCATGCCAGAATTACTGAATTGGAATAAAGCTTTGCCTGTCCAACGCGATCCTGTCTTGGGGTGTATCCCTACAGGTTATGAGTGGATGCTTCGAGTTAGTGATTTTCTAGAGATAAATCTTGATCGGTTTCAGGATGAATTTAACCTTCAAGCAGCAGGAATTGCTGAGAATAATTTTGACACGATTGCTCAGGCAGTTCAAAACAAATATCCCGTTGTGAAGATTGTTCATAAAGATTTTCAGAACGGCATAGAAAAAGTAGAATTTATCAAACATCTTGTGGAAAATGGCATTCCTTGTTTGTTATCACTTACCCTAAACCCCAATGGTAGTTGGCACATCATGCCAATCATCTACATTGACGACCGTGTTGTGAGAACAATATGGTCTGTTGAAACAAATGGACAAGTCAATCTTTGCGAATATACTCTTGAGGACATTATTAATCGCCATACGAATTGGGCAGGCGGGAAAGATCTTGCTTGGCTTGCTAAAGGCTGAAAAATGAAAGCATTGTCTGGCTTCTGGTATTTACACAATAAACCCTTTCGCTGGGATGAAGCCCGCCGCACCCAAATCCGCGCCGAACTGGATGCCCAACTACGCCCGTCTCTACGGTCTCACCCGCGATAACTGTGCTATATTCTTGACCCCAATGAAATCCACGGCGAAGATTTCCCTGGGAAACCTTCCGCGTGCTGAAGGAGAAGGAAGTCCGCTTGTATGGGGAGTATCGGACTCGACATCTCGTGCTCGAGGCGTGGGATGGGATGTAAGGATAGTTGATAGCGGAGTAGTTGAATAGTCAAAAAGAAATTTCGTATTCTTTGACAATCTAGAAAAAACGTGCTAAATTGAAAACAGTCCTTCCAAAATCGGCATAAAAAGGTTAAAACCCATGACATCCGTAGCGATAACAGGTGAGGTTTTTCGTTGGGCGCGCGAACGCGCTGGTGTCTCTAACGAGAAACTGGCGAAAACCGTCAGTGCCAAACTTGAAAAAATCCGTGCCTGGGAAACAGGTAAAGAATATCCCAACTTTCAACAAGCGCAAAAACTCGCATCTGCGTTGAGTATTCCTTTGGGGTACCTTTTTCTTTCCCAACCTCCACAAATCACAAATCCCGTCGCTGATTTTCGTACCTTGCCTGGAAAAGAAGGCGCTAATCTAAGCCCAAATCTACAGGATGTTTTGGATGACGCCCTAAGAAAAAGTGACTGGTATAAAGAATGGCGTCAACAGGAAGATATTGACCCCTTTGAATTTGTCGGTAAATATACTCTGCGTAGTAAGCCTGAGAATATTGTCCATGATATGCGGCAGCTTTTGGATATACCTCAAGGTTTTGCTGAGAAAATTGGAACTTGGGATTTACATTTACGTCAATTGGTTCAAAAGGTAGAGGCAGCGGGAATTTTAGTTTTGCAAAGCGGGATTGTCGGAAACAACACAAGCCGAAAACTTTCCGTACAAGAATTTCGCGGCTTTGCCTTAGCAGATGAGTTTGCGCCCCTTGTTTTTATCAACGCGCAAGATTCTACAGCCGCGCGTATTTTCACCCTGGCGCATGAACTTGCTCACATTTGGACTGGCACAAGTGGAATTTCCAATCCAGATTTTGAATCCAATGGAGATAAAACACAGAGAGCAGAAATGCTGTGTAATCAAGTCGCGGCAGAGTTTCTTGTTCCTAATGATATGTTCTTGAAGCGATGGAATGCACATCAAGATGCGCTTGAAAATGCCCAACAATTAGCCGTCCGTTTCCGTGTAAGCAGCCAAGTTATTTTGCGTCGCGCTTTTGACGCTGGTTTCATTAGTTTTGATGTGTATCGGAAGTCCATTCAAGAAGCGATTAAAGCCAGCAAGCCGCGTGCAAAAGGAGGGGGGGGCGATTTTTACAACACCTTGTTCAGTAGAAATAGCCGCCGCTTTACAACTGAGTTACTCTCTGCGGTTTCCAGCGGCAGATTATCTTATTTGGACGGCGCTCGATTGCTGAATACACGCCCAAGTAAATTGGTCAATGCCTTGGATAAAATAAAATAAGGGAAGATACATGGAATATTGCATTGACACCAGCGTCTACGCCCAGGCACACCGTCAATATTATGCTTTTGACTTAGCGCCAGGATTTTGGAAGTCATTAATAGTTCGCGCCGAAAATGAGGTGTTAGTTAGTCCTGCCGCTGTCTTTACCGAACTCGCAAAGGGTAATGATGAATTGGCAAAATGGGCTAAGGAAAATAAAGGTTTATTATTTTCCGAACCCGATGCTAAAGTTATAGAGTCATTTCGTCAAATTGCCGATTTTATTAATACGCGATACGAGGCTGGACAATGGGTCAGACTCTTTCTTGATGGCGCTGACCCTTGGGTTATTGCTCACGCAAAAGCGCATGATTTAATCGTAGTCACAATGGAGGGAAGTAAAGGTAGTGAAGAAATTAATCCACAAACCAAAAGATTTCACGGAAAAGTAAAAATTCCAAATGTATGCGGTCATTTTGGAGTTAAGTGTATTTCCACATTTGAGTTAATTCGGGCTTTGAAAATAGGGCTTGGTTAATCCAAATCCGCGCGGAATTGGATGCCCTACTACGCCCGTCTCTACGCCTGTCTCTACGGTCTCACCCGTGATGAACAGTGCTTACATCCTCGACCCCAAAGAAATCCACGGCGAAGATTTCCCTGGGGGGACACTCCGTAGTTCTGCCTAAGCGGCAAAACTATGAGTTTAGTTACACAATTGTGACTATACCCATAAGTTTGCCGCGCCTGGAACCATAAGATTGCCGCTACTTACTCGTAATCAATTTCAAAAAATGAAGGATTGAGTACCGAATGGAAGGATAAGT
>DYDH01000287.1 GCA_020717985.1 Herpetosiphon sp.
ATGGGGCGCATCCCAGCCATTGCCGCGCCGACTGCCGCGCCGCCGATGGTGGCTTCAGAGATGGGCGTATCCAGCACGCGCCATTGTCCGAATTCTTTGAACAGGTCACGTGTGGCGCCGTATGCGCCGCCGTACAAGCCCACGTCCTCACCCATGATGAAGACATTCGGGTCGCGCAGCATTTCTTCGCGGGCGGCTTCCACCAGCGCCTGAGCATAGGATATCTCATTCTTGACCAAACCTTTGCTGATGTCTGAGCGCAAGCGGCGGTCGGTTTCGTAATCGGCAGCGGTGAATTTCGACGGGGCAAAGACGTCAGTGTCCACCTCAACTGCCAGCGGCTCGGGGGAGGCGTTGCTGAATTCCATTGATTTATCCAGCTTGGCATCCACCGCTTCTTCCATTTTTTCGAATTCGGCTTCGGTCAGCATTTTGACCGATTCGAGATTTTCCTTTAACACGGTGATTGGATCGCGTTTCTTCCATTCGGCTTCCTCTTCGCGGGTGCGGTACGCGCGTGGATCTGAATGTGAGTGACCGTACCAGCGGTAGGTCTTGGCTTCGATCAGGGTGGGACCTTCGCCGTTGCGGGCGCGTTGAGCCGCTTTGGCAACACTGCCTCGCACTGCGAGAACATCCATGCCGTCCACGACTTCTCCGGGTATGCCATATGCACTAGCGCGGCTGGCAACATCCGGCAGTTTGCTGACATTTGCCCACGGTACCGACATGCCATACAAATTATTTTCACAAACAAAAATGACCGGAAGATTCCATAAGCTTGCCATATTCAACGATTCATGGAAGGCGCCTTCATTGGACGCTCCATCGCCAAAAAAGCAAACGACCACGCGATCTGTTCCCTTCATTTTTTGAGCCAATGCAGCGCCAACTGCCACAGCGATATTTCCGCCGACAATGCCAGTGGCGCCCAGGTTACCATGCTCCACGTCAGCGATGTGCATGGAGCCGCCCTTGCCTTTGCAATATCCGCCTGATTTGCCCAACACTTCCGCCATCATCTTGTTATAGTGGTCCTGCTTGGCTTGCGGAGTCTGGGCATATTTGTCGCCATGTGCATGAGCGTGTCCATGACCGCGGTGTGTGCTGGTGATCATATCGTCATCACGCAAAGCAGCCACTGCGCCGACAGCCACAGCTTCCTGTCCGGCATATAAATGAGATGCACCTTTGAGCACGGCTTTGCTCAACAAGTTGGCGATATTATTTTCAAGGGCGCGGATTTCGATGGACTGGCGCAGGTAGCCAATCAGTTGCTCTTTGGTCAGTCCCTGCTCCTCGATCATGGCAGAAACAACTTCAAGGCGGGAGTGCGGGACGGATTTGGTTTTGGTGGTCATTTAGTGTGATACTCCTTCAATGGAAAATGGGGGATGGTATTTTTATTGATTGGAAATTGGATGTAATTACTTTTCTTAAATCTGAATAACACGCGTCCCAAGGGCGCGCGCCTGTTCGACAAGCCCGGCGGGGGCTTGTTCATCGGTGATGATGATGTGAATATCCTGGGGATGGGCAAATGACGCGGGACCGACACGCCCCCACTTGCTTGCGTCAATAACAGCGATGACCTGATGACACATGGACACGACTTCATGTTTTACTTCTGCTTCACTGGCGCTGACGTCGGTGAGTCCTTCAGGGAAGCTCAAGCCGTGTGCGCCAAAGAAACCACTTTTGAGATTGTATTTCCGTAAAATAGCCAACCCTTCGGTGCCCATCAAGGATACAGTATCACGCTGCACGATGCCGCCAGTCATGACCACGGTCACGCCGGGCGCCTCAAGCATGGCTTGAGCAACGACCAGGCTATTTGTAAGTATAGTGAGGTCGCGGTATTTGTGAAGATGGTGAGCCAGAGCAAGGGATGTACTGGAAGCGTCGAGGAAAATAGCATCGCCATTGGACACGAATCCAGCAGCGGCGGCACCGATGCGTTTTTTCTCCTGCACCTGCTGTTGACGGCGCAACATGAGTGAAAGTTCGGGCGCCCTTGGAGCCAAAACAGCGCCCCCATGTGTGCGGACGATGAGATTTTGAGCAGACAATGTCTGCAAATCGGCGCGCACTGTGACTTCAGAGACTTTGAAAATCTGACTCAACTCAGAAACACTGGCACGTCCATTCTGGTTGAGCAGGGTCAGAATTCGCTGTTGTCGCTCGGCAGGGTAGAGATCAAAGTTTGATTCCATATTCTGGTGGTTGCCAATCCTTGTGAATACTTTCGAATGCTTTCATTATAACACTAAATAAAAGCCCGTAAAAGGGCGTTGGGATGATTGAGGTAGGGGCGGATCGCGATCCACCCCTACCGAAAACGGATGTATTTAGCGCATTTCCTGTCCGCCGGTGACGTTGATCGCCTGTCCGGTCATGTAACTGGATTGGTCGGATGCAAGAAAAACGACTACATTGCTTACATCGTCGTAGGAACAGCCGCGTTTCATCGGGACCTGGTCAATATAAATTTGGCGCACCTGTTCTTCGGTGATTCCGCGGTTGCGGGCATATTGCTTAAATAACGCGTTGGGACCTTCCGTCCACAGCGGAGAGTCGAGCATGTTGCCGGGGAGGACTGCGTTGACGCGCACACCGTACTCTGCAAGTTCGAGGGCAATGCTTTGTGTCAGTCCTATGCCGCCAAACTTGGAGGCTGCATAAGCTGAGTTCTTGAAGCTGCCTTTCTTGCCTGATTTCGAGTTGATCTCGATGATCGCGCCGCTCTTCTGCGCTTTCATCACCCGTGCGGCATGTTTGGCGCACAGGAAGTAGCCAAACAGGTTGACATTCATCACGGCGCGCCATTTCTCGGCGGGGAACTCGGTAATCTCTTCGGCGATGAGTATCCCGGCATTTGCAACCATGATGTCAAGCCGCCCAAATTCCTGCACACAACGATTGACCATGGCTTCTACTTGGGCTTCGTCGCTCACGTCCACTTTGACTGCGATTGCGCGGCGGTCTGTGGAGGCGGTGATGCTTTCGGCTGTCTGGATTGCCTTTTCTTCATTCAAGTCCGCGACGATGACATGGCAGCCTTCTTTGGCTAAACGCTGGCAGAGAGCTTGTCCCAATCCCTGTGCGCCGCCAGTCACCAGCGCGATACGATCTTGTAAAACTTTTTCCATGAATAACGACTCCATTCGAGTTGAGAAAAATTCATATTGCGTGTTACGTGTTCCATAAACTTTTCTAACGGAACACGCAACACGTTACATTCATTACGGTAGCATCAAACGTAAAAATTCTTCTTCGGCTTCGTTCGTCCACTCGCCGTGTTGGTTGAGTTTGGAGTGGACAGAGGGCATTTTTTCCTTGAGTTCATCCAGTCGGGTGAGGGGCATTTCTTTGATGTTGGGATAAATGACTACTTTCCCGGCCAACGTGGCCTCCTTGACGGCTTTCAGCCCATCCTTGGCGGCGGTGAGTGAACCGATGGCAGCCAGTGAACGGTTAGGTGATAATTCGCCGCTGTTGGTTTTGTTCAGCACCAACTCAAAGTCGCTCATCAATGATGCCGAGTGTCCGATGACACGCGTATTTTTCAGGTAGGTATCGCTCAGGTCAAGCACAGCCATTGTGCCGCGCGGAACGCCCGCGAAGACATTCATCACGCCGTTAGGAGCGAGATAGGTCGCGGCATCTGCAATGACGGGCGCAACTGGCGCAAGCACGACGATGTCATCAAAACCAGTTTGTTTTAAAGCGGACATTTTCGCTTCGTAGTCGGCTTTGTTCATGGGGTTGAGGCAGATGAATTCGATTCCCTTTGCTTTCGCATCAGCGGCGAATGCATCACATAATTCAGTCAAGCGCATGTCGCTGACATCGGTGCAGACAATGGTGGCGGGTGGACTGGAGAATTCAATCGCGCGCTGGACGTGCATCCGTCCCATCGGGCCGCCCGCACCCACAAACCAGGTCTTTCCGCCGGACTTGAGATTGGAGCGTATTGGCACATCCTTGTACGCGCCTGCAATATCATTACTCTGACTGCCGACATATACCCAGCGGTGATAATGAACCCGCCCAACATCCACGCTGACTTTGCGGGATAATAGCGCATCTGCCATGATTGCCATGATACCGAATTGATCCAAATGGGGGCTGACCTTTTCCACGAGGTCAACATCTGCTCCGAGGAGAATGATATCGTCTGCAAATTCGACAGGAGATGCGTTAACATCTGGGACATCAATCACTTCGATATTTAATTCTTTGGCGCGTTCTTTTAACCAGCCAGAAAACTGTTCGGGAACTTTCGTCAACAGCAGGCGGGCGGGATGAGATGCGGAATCAAATCCGGCGCTGATCGTGTATGGTTTATCGTCGCCTGCACCGATGATCCACGTTGTCCCGCCGTTCTTCAATCCATTGCGGTATTCGAGCGCATAGGCCGCAACCACGCAAGCCCACGGCTCGGTCAGGGCGATCTCTGCATAACCTTTGTCGTTGCGGACTTTGATGAGGTTATTACCAAGGTCGCTGGCGTAAATATCAGGCCCAATGACGGAGAATTGCGAAAGCCCGCCCTGAAACCAGTAGCCATAAGCCAGGGTTTTTCCCCTGATTAGAATATCGGTTTCGAGAGTGAGGCGGTCGCCCACCTGATATTGACCTTGCAAGTCTTTGCCTACACCGATGACGGTCATCGCAATTTCGTGACCAAGCACGATGGGTTCCTTTTGCATATCGCGCAGGATGCGCGGATGATTTTGTCCCTGAGTGATAACCTTGATATCGGAAAAGCAAAGTCCGCAGGCATCGTGACGGATAAGCAGTTCATCGGGACCATAAGCGGGCACCGGGACGTCAATGGGCTTTCCATCCTTGCCCATATTTTCAAGCCCTGCACCGTACAGGGGCCAGAGGTGATAGCTGGCTGGCAGGGTATCAAGGGCTTGACGGTAATTATTGAGTTTATCGGACATGTTTTTCTCCAATTTTCTAATGATTTAGGTTTGTTTCACGGCTGATATTTTTGCCAGTTCTGTAAAAATGGGATCAAGGGATTCAT
>DYDH01000288.1 GCA_020717985.1 Herpetosiphon sp.
AGCGCGATTTGCCTTTTGATTTATCGGCGCCTTCGGACCAGATTTGGAGTGCGGGAGCTTGCTCCCGCAGTTTCGCCAGCAAGTTGGCGTACTCCAAACGATGGTCAATGACTTCAAGTTTTGCCTTCTTGATCTCAACCTGCTTCTCTTCGATAATCCTGAATTCTTCAAATTGAAGGGTAACTTGTTTTTGTCCGCGATAACTATTGGCGCGCAGGGAATATGCAATATCGAATGTGCTGCCCGTTTCGGGAATTTCTTCGCCTGCACCGCCCCACCATAGGATGCTCTGGGTTATCCCGTTTTTATCTTCAACATTCAAACGCAGATGTTCCTTTGTCTTTCCAATCGTTGAAACGGATTTCAATGTCACGCCGCGCGAAGCCAAAGTCAACGATGGATTCCCCGCCCCAAACGGAGCCAGCATTTCGAGGGATTCCGCCAGTTCAAGGTTGATCTCATTTAATTCAAGCCATGCGTCAATTTGCAGGGTGGGTTCTTCGCGCACAATTTCGCCGAGTTGTTTTTCGATTGCCCTGCCGAGTCCTTTGCGGAACTCTGCTAATTTATCTGCATCGAATGCCATGCCCGCCGCCATGGGATGCCCGCCGAATCCGCGCAGAATTTCTCTTTGCGTGGCGATAGCTTCGGTGATATGCAATCCCTCGATCGAACGCGCCGACCCGCGCAGGATTCCGTCATCGGATTCGTTTAGCAAAATGGCGGGCTTGTGATAGCGGTCAACGAGTTTGTTTGCCACAATTCCCACCACGCCTCCGGGCCAGCCGCGATTTGACAACACAATGACAGGTTCAGTCAGCAAATCTGGATTCTCACACAGTTGCGCTTCCGCCGCTTTGTAAACCTGGCTTGTCAATAATCGCCGTTGCGCGTTTAACCCTTCGATTTGCGCGGCAAGCACACGCGCCCGCGCTGGGTCTTCTGTCAGCAATAACTCCACCGCAGGGTTGGCGTCACCCAATCTGCCCATTGCATTCAATCGCGGCGCGAATGTAAAGCCGATGGTTTCTTCCGTCAGCGTTTCGAGATTGGTAGCCGATAATTCAGCAATCACTTTCAACCCGAGTCGCTTCGTGTTCCGTAAGGTTTCAATCCCTTTTTGCGCCAGCGAGCGGGTTTCACCTTTGAGCAGGGCAACATCGGCAATGAGTCCGAGGGCGACTAAATCGAGTAACGAGTGATGAGTACCGAGTGGCTCGTTTCTCATTTCTTGTCTCTCATTACTCAAAAGCGCTTCAGCCAATTTATACGCGACCCCCACGCCAGCCAAATTTGCAAGCGGATGTTCTTTCGGCAATAATTTCGGGTTGACAATCGCAACTGCATTCGGCAATGTCTCACCTAAATCGTGATGATCGGTGATGACCACATCCACGCCGCGCGAGTTGGCGTAATCAACGGCTTCGTGGGCGGTGATGCCTGTATCGCATGTCACGATCAAAGTTGTCCCGTTGTCAATGATCGGTTTAAGCGAATCAACATGAACGCCGTGACTTTCCTTGCCACGAACCGGGATGTAATAAATGACATTCGCACCAAGAGATTGTAGTGTTTGTACTAGCAGTGCCGTGGATGTTTGCCCGTCCACATCGAAATCACCCCAAACGCAGATCATCTCTTTGTTGCGGATAGCCAAATTGATAATGTCCGTTGCTTTTTCAATTTCCGGGAATGGCGTGGAGGGAGTCGCATCGGGATGTAAAAACGCTTCCGCTTCTTCGGGTGAGTTGATCCCGCGTCGGAGCAGAGTCTGCGCGACGAGCGGGGGCAGGTTGAGCGAAGCAAGCGAATCTAGCGATTCGACGGGGAGGGGGATTGGGTCAAGCCAGCGGGTCATTGATGTAAGTATCACGTGTCAGGTGTTGGGTGTCAAGTTTTCTAATTGACTTGCACCCGCATATAAGCAACCAGCCCGATGATGGTCAGCGTAACTCCTGCCATCCCCAACAGACCTGGCAATGCGGTTCCTAAAAAGATGATTTCCCCGATCAAGGAGAAAACCACTTCCATGGATTGAGTCGCATCCACGGCGGCGATTTCGTAGGGTTGGGTGCAAAGGTGACGTGCATATAGAAAAAGCGTGGTGGCGATGACTCCCGACAGCAGGGCGACTAATGCGGTGCTGAGCAATTGTCCGCTGGTGGGCGGTGGCGGGGAACTGACCAGGAGCAGGATCAGCCAAAAGGGGAGTGACCCAACTGTCAGGAGCAGGACGCGGGCGAAGCCATTCTCCAAAATAGGGTGGTCAATTTTCGGGATTTGGGGGTTATGTCCCATGCGCGCTTCCCAGACAAGTTGATTGCCGATTGGGTAGGCGAAAGCGGCAACCAAAACAGGCAACGCGCTGAACAGGACTTCGTGCAGACTGGTGAGCGCGGCATGTTCGATGTTGACGAGGATGATGCCAGCGAAGATGATGCCCGTGAAGATCAACCCTTTGGCTGGGACTTTACGCCCAAATAGAATCAGCACGATGGGCGTGGCAAGGATGGTCGTCTGCCATGTGGTTGCCACGACCCAGCCTGCCGCATATTGCGAAGAGAAAGTGATGAGAGAATAAAACACGCCGAAGCCGATACTGCCTGCGAAAATCCAGAAGAGCCAGTGTTTGAGGAAAATATTTTTAACGTCAGCCAGCGCCTTCCAGCCTTGTGTAACGAGTAGCAAGATAACGAGGAAAATTAACATGAAGCCGAAGCGCAGACTGGATGTCCATGCCCAGTGACCGCCTTGCAGGCTCATGGCGCGGTTCAAGACGAAGGTACTGCTAAAGAATAATGCCGCAAGGCTTCCGAGGGCGACGAGTCGTGTCATTTAATTCCTGCTGACTCCTGTTCCGTATTTGATGAAGACAAAGGTCAATGGAATGCCCACTGCAAGATACACGCCGAAATATGCCAGTCCGCCTGGGCGTTCGGTAAAGTCGAAGAGATGGATGTAGATAAATGCGGCGGCGGTGATGAAGACGATCAATCCGTATGCGGCGAAGGATTGATGTAGGATTGCGTTCAGGCTTCTATCCCAAATGTAGGGGACGACCGCCAACGCGAGCGAAAAATAGAAAACCCCAAAACTGCGCAAGGTAAACAGAGACATCACTTCTGGAAAGATACCCGCATTTGTGCCGATGTCACCTATCTGCGCGGTTAATCCATACAAGCCGAGAAAGCCGACGAATAGCATAAATGCAACTGCGAGCAGGCTTTGAATTTTTGTGACGGCTGTGCCGCTCAACTCGTTGGATGGACGAAGGCGGAGATAATCAAGCACGCCGATAAATGCCGCGAGAGCATTGACGATCAGCGTGATGAAATATAACCATGCAATCGGATGTTCGAGTTTCAACTTGTCGCGGAAGACGAACAGCACGATCAATTCGCCGATGCCAAACAACCATAAATAGATCAGCGATGTGTAGACCAGTTTCCATTCCCAGCGGCGGGCGGTGATGTATGCCAGCCATGCATTGCCAAGGCACCAGCCGCCGATGGTGATCGTCATAAAGGCGGTTACTTTCCAGGCAAAGACAGGCGCGAGTTGTTCGGGAAACAGAAATAAAAGTGCCCCCAGAATTGCATACAATAAAGCACAGGTATAGGTAAGCCAGCGGGAAAGGTTCGATAACATGGTTCCTCCAAATTTTACTGATAAGGTCGGGGCTATTGATAAAACTTCGCTCTATTGTAGCAGTTACTTCTCTTTATCTCTCGATAAATAAAAAATTCGTCAGCAGTTGGGCTGCTGACGAATCCATGTCATTGCGAGGAGGGTGTACTTCCCGATACCATCCCGAATGCTCTTATTGGGACGAAGCAATCTTCTCGGTCAATTTCCTTCGTCGTTTGCGATACATCACGATGGGATGATCGCCAGGGATGAGGATTTCGCCGATATCCAGATCGGGGCGCGGCGGACGCTGGGTGACGACCACACGTTTATCTTGATTGAGAATATACAGGTTGCCAAGTCCGCCGAAAAATTCAAACAACTGGCGCAAAATGGGAATCCGCATTTTGTGATATTGACGCAGGTACATCATCGTGTTTTCGTTGTCAATTGGGGCGAAGACGAGGAAGACGAGAAAATCATCCGAGAGCCAGTTTTGCCACAAGTTTGGAAAATAAAACTGGATCAATGGTCGCCGCGTGGGTTCTGGCATTTCAGAAGGCTTGATCGGTTTCTGACCCTGATCAGATTTATTATCTACCCACATATCGAGACGATAACTGCCAGCGGCGAGTTGTATTTCCTTCGCAACGGGTCCATTGACCAGCGCGCGATTTCCGCTGCCGATGGTGTTGTAGTGGACAAAGGGCAGGTGAACGACATCGAGTTGATTTTCGATGGCGCGCGCGTAATGATTTGCCCAATGGGTTTTGATGGTCGAGTAGACCATGTCATCGCCGATGTTTTCGAACCACGGCAAAGGCGGGTATTCCTCTTGCGGCTCGCCCCACCAAATGAAAATAATGTCGTGGGCTTCGCGAGTTACATAGGTCTTGACATGCATGGCTTTGGGTAGCTGGGAGTTTTTTCCATTCGCTGGGATGAAGCGGCAGTCTCCCGAAGTATCGTATTCAAATCCGTGAAAGGGACATTGGATGCAGTCGTCCACCAATTTTCCTGCACTCAACGCCACGCCTCGGTGCGGACAAAGGTCGCTCATCACCGTCACCTGTCCGCTGCGGTCCCGCCATGCGACCATCTTCTCGCCCATGCGTGTGAAGCCGATAGGTTTCCCTTTTTTGACTTCTTTCGATTCGAGAATGCCGTACCATTGATTGGGAATCATTTATTAACCATGTCATGCGTAGGGGCGACCCATTGGGTCGCCCCTACAAAAAAATTACAACGGTTCAAACCTCGCCGTGAAATGCCTCAGCAATTCGGGCGCATAAGTGAATTTATAGCCGCGAACCTTATCTGCCCGTGACTTGATTCTTGCGGCGCAGTCGGCGACGTAATCCATGTGGCTTTGGGTGTAGGTGCGGCGCGGGATGGCGAGG
>DYDH01000053.1:0-5217 GCA_020717985.1 Herpetosiphon sp.
CAGGCGCTTCAGTCGCAACGGGAGCGGGGGTTCCGCAAGCCGCAAGCAACATGCTGGCCAGTACCAGTACTGATAACAAAGCAAACAGTTTCTTCATTAGTTCTTCTCCTTAAGTTTTTATATTTTGAATATTATACAGTCACAGTTTTGACTTTGAAATATAAGAGTTCTTATCAGCCTCCTTTCTAATGGATGTTTTGGATTTTACATATATCCTAGCTCATCCTGCGAATACGATCATTTACATCCTGTGCAAAGCGTTGGATAAAGTCCTGGGCGAACACAACAGGGTCCTTCGTTGTGTCGCTCATCAGCGGACTCATATCCATCGCGTAAGACAGCGCGGTAGAAGCGTCAACACCATGGCTTTCAAAATACGTGGCGTTGGCGCGGCGGCGACCCATCGAAGCCAAGTCATAACGTTTGCCGCCAGCAATTTGTGAATCAAAAACACCCAGTAATGCAAACTGTAAATTCTCATGAGCAGATACATCCATTTGGACTTTATCTGAATCCGACATCCAATCCAGTGCGCGCCAGACTTCACACCCCACGAGCCGCGCCGGACGTTCGGGCTGGTCCAGTCTTCGGATGGCTTCGATCACCCTGAGAGCCACGCCCACATGAGTATCGTGTTTATCCGCGAGGTTGTGGGTGTAGACAACCTGCGGCCGGGTTGCGCGTAAAATCGTGAGCATATCTTCCACGGTTTCTTTTCGCGCAGCATCCTTGACGATCTTGCTTGGCAGGTCCAACATCACCTGCGCGGAATACTCCCCCACAAAAGCCGCCTTGCGTTGTTCCTTAAAGCGGACAACGCGCATGTCATCATCGCTGTAATTTTTATACAGATCGTCACGCGGAGAACCTCGTCCATCAGTCACAACTACGCCGGTGAACCATTTATCCTTTTGCTGAAAACATTCAAGGATCGGCTGTGAGGCCATGATCTCGATATCATCCTGATGCGCGGCGAAACACAAATGAGTCGTGCGCGAAAACGCCTTTTGCTCAGGCTCTTGATCTGGGACATAAACTTCGGCTGTATCCAAATAAAATTTCATAATGCTCTCTCTCACATCCACTAAATCACCGGCAAACTCGCCGCCGCAACAGACTGGCCAACGCGGCGCACTTTCTCATCGGGCAAATGCAACTCGATCTTCTTCAACACTTCAGGAAATTCTGTTTCAAATACTTTCTGCGCTCCTTCGAGCAGCAAGTCACCGCCACGGCCGGATGTGCAGCGACCCAAGATCAACACATGCTTGATGTCGTAGAAATCCGCATAATGCGCGATACCGTATCCAAGATAAATGCCCATGCTTTGCCAGATCTTCAACGCGCCTTCGTGACCTGCTTCCAGTTTTTCCTGCACAACTTTCAACTTCTCGGCATCCGTCACGCCTTCGGGAATTTCAATCCCAGCTTTCGGCGCAAGCCTGAAAACACATTGCTGTGAAAAATAGTTAGCACCGCAGCCTTTATCACCAGACCATTCTTCGTCGGGCGCGTTCGGGCTGTAATCCACCGGCGCAAAAGCCAGTTCATTCAACCAGCCCATAATATGCCCTTCGCTATTGACATAGCCCGCGGCTTCGCTTGAGCCCAGAGCAATGCCCAAAATGGCGGTATCTTCAATCGACATGGAACCCGCCAGCGCGGTCACATCGCCGTCGTTGATCACTTCCAGCGGCACGCCAAGTTCTTCTCGAATACGCAGGAACACGTTTTTGATCTCGCCAAATTTTTCCGACGGAATGCCGCGAAACAGCGAAGCCACCATCGGGCGGTTATCAATGTAAATGCCCGCGGAACTTCCACCAATCGCGTCCACTCGCGGCATTTTGCTTGCGGCAGTTTTGAGCGCAGCCATGATCTCGCGGTAGTGATATTCGGGGTCGTCATTTTTGCGCGGCTCCCAAACTACTTCCTCGCTGTAGATGGGATTTCCATCCACCACCGCGCTCACCTTGCGGTCAGAAGCACCCAGATCAAAGCCGATGCGGTTGCCGTTCAGGTTACGCCCAAGCAGTTTGCCGGCCTCACACGAAGCAGGCACTTCGTCCGCCGCGCAGGAGATGACCGAAAAATCCTTCTCGTAAACCTGCCTGCCCATAAAGTTGTAATCGAAACTTCGTTCGCCGTTCTTAGAATACATCTTTTTCAGATGGTCTGCAATCTTGGACGACCCGCCCACGTAGAGCGTATGTCCGCCACGCTGCCAAAGCAAAAATTTTACAATGCGCTCAACGTATTGATAATTGGCGGCAAAATTCGGATGACCTTCGGGATAAACAACAGTCTCGAAACGGGAGATTTCTCCAGCGCCCCTTTCCAAGCCGATCACTGTCCGCACACCAATGGACTGGGTCAGACGCCGAAAATTTTGATCTGCCAAAATCGCAGGACGAAAGCCCTCATCCAGCGGAGGAACTACACGGGGGGAAATCAATTGCAAAGACATCAATTATCCTCGTTGAACAAAAGTGAATAATTATCGAGCAATAAAAACGCGGAAGCGCCAAGAATACAGGCGCGATTCAATTTTCCAATTTCAAGTTTTGTATCTTCAGTCATGCGGCTAAACGCGCCAGTCTGCATGGCTGCGCTGACAGCATTCAACCACTCCACACCAAAGCGAGTCATATCGCCTGTAAGTACAATTTTTCGAATATTAAGCGTGCCAATTAAATTCGAAAGGGATGTACCAAGGTAAAAGCCCGCTTTTTCGACCACCGCTTTTGTCTTTGAATTGCCCTCATTAAAGGACGAGAAAACTTCATCAAGCGAACTCATCTTCACTTTCTTCACAACCGCCCTGGCGCTGGAAACGGTCTCCAAACAGCCGCGCTGACCACATCGGCAAAGCTCCCCGTTTTCCTGTACAACCACATGACCGATCTCGCCCGCGCCGCCGCCATCGCCCTGGAACAGCCGTCCGTTGATCAAAATCCCCGCGCCAATACCATGAATGACGTTAACCACGATCAGATTTTCATCGGGGGCATGGTCACTGCCATATACAAATTCACCAATCGCAGCCGCCTGACTATCATTCACAACCAGAACAGGGAGTTTATATTTCCTCTTAAGTAACCGGCTAAGTGGAAGGTCCTGCCACTCCAAATTGACCGCATTGATCACAACGCCTTCGCGCGTATTGACAAGTCCCGGCGTGCCGACGCCAATTCCCACAATCGGCTTTAATTTTTTGCGGGTAAGTTGATCTAAAATTTGATAAACAAGGTGAAGCGCATTCTCACCATTATCATCATGGACAGGGATTTCCACGAGTTCCTTGATCTCCCCACGCAAATTGACAATTGCCCCGGTGAATTTATCCTGCGCGAGATTCAAACCGATCAAATACCGCGAATCTGCCACAATGCTTAATAAGATCGGCGATTTTCCACCAATTGATTCTCCCCGCCCAATTTCCTCCACCAGCCCTTCGGCGAGCAAGCCAGTGACAACATCGGAAACGGTCGTGCGCGTGAGGTGAGTCACGCGCGCCACTTCCGCGCGGCTGATCGATTCGTGGGAAAAGATCGTCCTCAAAACCAGGTCGCGGTTATGTTGCTTGGTAAGCTGGTGGGTGGCTTTTTTTGTGGTCATGGGTAAATTGGGAAAATCCTGTGAATCAAATACCTGACATGTTTAATTTTATTGCTCTCACAACTTCACCATCAACGACATTCATACGAAAGTCTTCACCATGCCCCATTTGGGCATCCGATTTCACGTAGGACATATTGCTTTTACGGGATGTTGCGGCGGCAGAGTGGACTTCATCCACGCCAGCCTTGATAATGATTTCCTTTACCGTGGCAGGCGTGACACCAGCCGCCATGATCATGACTCGTTTCTGAGCGTGCGCGACAACCTTTTGAAGCATATCCACGCCATCATAGGGATTTTCCGCCTGACCAGAAGTCAATATCCTTTTCACTCCCAGTTCGATCAATGAATCAACTGCTTCAAAAACATCTTCGACCTGATCAAATGCCCGATGACAGGTAACGTCCATGCCAGAGGCTTCCTTGACCAGCGATTTCATGACAGGGGAATTAATATTCCCATCTGCGGTGAGCACGCCAAAAACAACGCCCGGGGCGCCAAGTTTTTTGGCGGCGTGGATGTCCCGATGCATGATCTCGATTTCGTTGTCGGTGTATAAGAAGTCGCAACTGCGCGGACGGATCATCATGAAAACGGGCTGGCTTACTTTCAGCGCCGCTTCCATAAATGCGTACGATGGCGTCAGTCCGCCCTCGCGCAAACTGGAGCACAGTTCAATGCGGTCTGCGCCATGCTTGAGCGCAGTGGAAAACGATTCGTAATTGTCAACGCAAATTTCAAGATTCATAGGGTCGCCTGTTTTAAGTAGTCGGTCGAAAATTTTTATACATACTTTTGGCTTTTCGGGGGCTTAGCCCCCGAAAGAGCAGGAATTGGTTGTAAAGTTTTTTTCCATGAATTACTTAATTGGTCAGCCTGTGACAAGCCAGTCACACGCGTTCGTCCATAGTTTTGCGTAAGCATCCCAGAACACGAAATTACATCCCCAATGCGGCGCGGGATCGGATGTGTACGCCAGCACCCGCCCCTTTCCAAATTGACCCACCGCAATCGCCGGCGACCCTTCGCCTTTCCAATTGGCGATCACATCACAACCGGCGCGTGGCTTGACAATATTGAAGCCGAGAATCGGAGGCATGGTTGAAAGGTCAACGCCATTCAACACGGGATGGTTTGGAAGCGCTGCTTCCGCGACAAAGCCTTCGGTGCTCTCGCGCAAATCTTCCACGTCCAAACACTCGCACGGAAGCACTTCGCGCAACTGAGTCCGCCCCCAGCCGCCCTTGCCCATTTCGCCGTTAAAGCTCAACCAGCCGCCGAGGAACATCACATGCGTGCCGGCGTGAATGGCATCCACAGTCAGGCGGATGCGGTCGGGGAAGGTCAAAATTTTTGTTCCGAACAAATGTCGGTTGAAGAATTGGGGATGAAGTTGGAAGTTCTTGGCTTCGACATCGGAGAAAACGATGATGTCATAATCCGCAAGGACTTTTTCATACTCGCCGGGAGGCATGTTGTAAAAATCCCAAGTCGGCACGCTCACGATCTCATGCCGCCCGCTGGATTGGACAGCCGATACCAGCCATTTGCCGTAGTTGATCATATCCAGCCCTTTGGGAGTATGGTTGAACGAAG
>DYDH01000053.1:5265-24337 GCA_020717985.1 Herpetosiphon sp.
AAATCTTGGCCATTTCCTTGCTTCCTCTTGTAGTCTGCCGGTCAAATCGCTGATTTGAGACTTTGTAAATTCACTGGACTAACAAACATATTTTACAGATTCCACCATCAAAAGTCAAGTACCATTCTTGACAAAATAAAAATATGCGCTAAAATAAAATTTAGGTTAGACTAAATTTTATTGGTATACATGCAGGAGTAAAAATGAAACCCATATCCCGACGAGATTTTCTTAAAGTTAGCGGACTCGCAATGGTTGGCACGGTCAGCGGAGCAGCCTGGTCACAAAACAGTGTTCCCCAACCCATTCTGACAGATACTATTTGTGGCGTAAGGCCAAGCCCGGAAGACTCACCCATCGCCCAAATGCAACACGGAGACGGCATCATGCCTGGCACCGTGGGCGAAGTGGATCACGAAGCAAACGGTTTCAATCCCACAGATATTTTGACCGACTTTGACTACGGCGAAGTATCTACCCTGCCTGGCGGCAGAATACTGCGCGAATACAAGATCATCGCATACAACAAGGAAATTGAGATCATGCCCGGCATAAAATTTGCCGCATGGACATATAACGGACGCATCCCCGGGCCGACCCTGCGCTGCACTGAGGGAGATCATATTCGCATCATCTTCCAGAATGGCAGCGACCACCCGCACACGATGCACTTTCATGGTTTCCACGCAGGCACAATGGATGGCGTCCCCGGAACCGGGCCGGGCGGCAACGTTCAACCTGGCGAAACTTTTACCTACGAGTTCGATGCAGAACCTTTCGGGCTGCACCTTTATCACTGCCATGTTTTCCCGCTGGCGCGTCACATTGCCAAAGGACTGTATGGCGCATTCATCATCGACCCAAAGGTAGGTCGTCCCGCAGTTGACCATGAAATGGTGATGGTGATGAGCGGCTTCGATATTGACTTCGACGACGCAAACGATTTTTATGCGATCAACGCGATTCCGTTTCATTATCAAAACAACCCCATTCAGATCAAGGTTGGCGAAACGGTCCGCATTTACCTTGTGAATATTCTTGAGTTTGACCTGATCAACTCTTTTCATCTGCACGCCAATTTCTTCCAGTACTACCCAACCGGCACAAGCCTCACGCCCTCTGAATTTACCGACACCGTTATTCAAGGACAGGCGCAACGCGGCATTCTGGAATTCAGTTACAAATACCCCGGCATGTACATGTTCCACGCCCATGTAACAGAGTTTGCTGAACTTGGCTGGAACGGCATGTTCGAAGTGATGGATTAATTTTACAGGTGCATCATGACTGAAAATACAACGAAAACCACTCGCTTCACTTTCCAAAGCCTGATCCTGCTTCTAACCCCGATCATTCTCCTCGCCGGAGTGATCGCGCTCTTCCTCTCTACAGGCGGCGGATTAAGCCTCAGCACCGCCGCACCCGTTGAAGGCTTGGATGTGGAACGTTATATCCTCAAAGAAAACAGCATCGAACTCAACGTCCGCAATACGGGACCTGAAGAGATCACGATCGCAAATATCATCATCAACTCGGCTGTAATGCCTTTTCACGTGGAACCGAGCGCGACCATTCAGCGGCTTGGGCGTGCCGTAATTATTTTTGATTATCCGTGGTCGTATGGCGAAGCGTACGCAATTACAATATTCACCAGCAACGCTGTCCCGTTCAATGTTGAAATACCAGTTGCGTTTGAAACACCGCAGCCTTCGAGCAGCACATTTTGGGCCTTCACGCTGATCGGCTTGTACGTGGGCGTTATCCCTGTTTTTCTTGGCATCTTCTGGTTTCCTGCCCTGCGCCAGCTCGGACGCCGCACCATGACCTTTCTCATGGCGGTCACGGCGGGACTGCTCGTGTTTCTTGGTTTGGATACGCTTGCCGAAGCGCTTGAATTTGCAAGCAAAATCCCTTCCGCATTTCAAGGCATTGGTCTGATCGGCATCGGTTCCGTGTCCACGTTTATGTTATTGGATGCCATATCAAAACAACAAACCGAAGTCACAGGCAACGAAACAGACCGCAGACTTGCCGTGGCGTTCATGATCGCAGTCGGAATCGGATTCCACAATCTCGGCGAAGGACTTGCCATCGGCGCGGCATATAATGTCGGCGAGATCGCGCTAGGCACGTTTCTCGTCGTCGGCTTCATCATCCAAAACATCACCGAAGGGTTGGGCATCATTGCGCCCGTTCTGCGTGATAGACCCAGCCTCGGCAGGCTTGCCATCATGGGCTTGATCGGCGGCGGGCCTGCGATCATCGGCGCATGGATTGGCGGCTATGCACCATCGCCTTTCCTTGCGGTTTTATTCCTTGCCATCGGCGCGGGCGCGATCTTTGAAGTGATCTATGAAATCGCCAAGCTCATTCAAAAAGACACTGCGCGCGAATCCATGCCGATGACCGTTTTTAGCGGAGTCCTGACTGGTATGTTAATGCTCTGGGTTACAGGGCTTTTAATCAAATAGCAAAGGAATCTTATGACAGATACCATCACCCAATCCATTCAGGATTATCTCAAACATATTTATGAGCTCAACGAAAACGGCAATGCTGCCAGCACAAATGATCTTGCACTGCGGCTTAACATCGCGCCGGCATCGGTAACTGGCATGTTGCAAAAACTTGCCAATTCAAAACCGCCGTTGGTTGTTTACAAAAAACATCAAGGAGCCACCCTCACCCAAAATGGAGAGAAAGCCGCGCTTGAAGTCATTCGTCACCATCGCCTGCTGGAAACTTTTCTGGTCAACACGCTTGGCTATTCATGGGACGAGGTTCATTGCGAGGCCGATAAACTTGAGCATGTGATCTCGGAGGATTTCGAAGCGCGAATGGCTGAAGCCCTGGGACATCCCACCCGCGACCCGCACGGCGAATTAATCCCCACTGCGGATCTGGTCATGCCGGCCGATAAATCCTGTCCGCTCGCATCCCTGCGGACCGATGAAACTGCCACTGTCCGAAGAGTATCAGACGACGACCCGGCATTGCTCCGCCACTTGCGCAAGATCGGCGTTGTGCCCGAAGTAAAGATCAAAGTCAAAGACTATTCCGAATTCGACGGCAATCTTACGTTACAGGTCGAAGGTCAAAAGTCAAATGTGGTGCTGGGAACGGCAGTGACAACCCAGGTATTTGTGGATAAATAAAAGAGAAATAACATGAACGAAAACGTTTTTCGTATTTTAGCTGCTGCCATCTTTTTTACCTGCATTGGCATCTCCAGCTACTATCGCCGCAAGGCAGATAAAGACACGGGCGAGAAAATCCCCCGCAAAGTGGATGGCTCCGCAATGATGACCGCCATCAAACTCGGCGGACTGATCCTTTGGTTTAGTCCGCTCGTTTATTTGATCAATCCGGTCTGGATGAATTGGTCAAAAATTGGATTACCCGAGTCAATTCGCTGGCTGGGAGTTGGGACTGGCGCCCTCTGCATATTTGGAATTTACTGGCTGTTTAGCAGTATCGGCAGTGGAATCACCCCCACCAGCGCCACACGGCAGGAACACAAGCTCGTCACCAGCGGACCGTATCGCTGGATACGCCACCCGCTTTACACGATTGGATCATCCCTTTTCATGGCCTTTGGGATGATGGCAGATAATTGGTTTATCGCCATGTTGGGCGCATTGGCATTTATTGGAATGGCAATCCGTACGCCGAAGGAAGAGTTTAATCTCATCGAAAAATTCGGCGATGAATATCGTGAATACATGAAACACACAGGCCGGTTTTTTCCCCGGCTGGGAAACAGGTAAATATGAACACAACACTCTGGATCATCATATCCGTTACATTGCTTGCAATAATTTTTCTACCGCGCATTGGGTTATTTGCAGTTTATAAAACCTATCGCGAAGCGCAGCAGCGCGAACGAATGGAAGATGCCCTCAAGCACCTGCTCGACCGCGAACAACAGGGACGCCATGCTTCGCCTGAGTCACTGGCTGGCACACTGGATATTCAACGCAGCAATGTGATGCGGCTGATCGAACAGATGGAAACACAGGGTCTGCTCGAAACGCACGGCACAAATTTACACCTCACCACGCAGGGAGAACGCTGGGCGATGCATGTTGTCCGCGCGCACCGTTTATGGGAACGCTATCTGACTGATGAAGCGCGGATGCCGTTGGAGAAAGTCCACACCGAGGCGCATCGCCGCGAACACACCATCACGGATGCGCAACTCGATGAAATGGATGCGGCAATGGGATACCCCACCCGCGACCCGCATGGCGACCCCATCCCCACTCGCGAGGGGACTCTGCTCAAGGCGGAGGGAATGCCGCTGACGGCGTGGCAGTCCGAAGGTCCGATGCGAATCGTGCATCTTGAGGATGAACCCGCTCTGGCGTTCGAACAAATTCTGGCGGCAGGACTCCGCCTGGGGCAAACCATCCGTGTTTTGGATCGAAATCCGCAGAGAATTTTATTGACCGATGGCGAGACTGAATATCGGCTTGCGCCTGCAGTGGCGGCGAATGTAAGCGTTGCGGCGCTCCCCGAAAGTGAAGTTGCGAAAGCGAGTGCCATTCCGCTTGCAGAGTTGACCCATGACCAGCGCGGCGAAATTGTAACTTTGGATGATGCCGTACAAGGTTTTACGCGCAGGCGATTCTTGGATTTAGGACTGACGCCCGGCACAACAATTTACCCCGAACTGCAAAACTTTTTTGGTGACCCGCGCGCGTATCGTGTGCGTGGAACATTGATCGCCTTGCGAAAAGACCAGGCGGCGCAGATTTGGGTAAAGCCCATTTCATAACGGTTACAGGTTGCAAGTTGCAGGTTGGATGTCAAACCTTGAACCTTCAACCTTAAACCTGTAACCACGTAACATGGAGAAAAAATGTCAAACACAAAAATAGCATTACCAACCGAGCATTGCGAAACCTGCCCTGCGTTCACGCAGTTGGAGCAGATGGGAATCAAGGTCGGGGATTTTGACCGCGTGATCGCGCTGGCTGGGAATCCCAACACGGGCAAGTCCACGCTGTTCAACACGCTGACCGGATTGAAGCAACACACAGGCAACTGGCCAGGCAAAACCGTGACACGCGCCGAGGGCGGATTTGAATTCAACAAGATGCGCTACAAACTGGTTGACCTGCCCGGAACGTATTCACTGCTTTCCGCTTCGCAGGATGAGGAAGTGGCGCGTGATTTTATTTTATTCGGACAGCCAAGCTGTACCATCGTGGTAACAGATGCGACTGCGCTGGAAAGAAATTTGAATCTCGTCCTGCAAGTGATGGAGATCACCGAAAATGTGGTGGTGGCGATCAACCTGATGGACGAGGCAAAACGAAAAGGAATCGAAGTGGATGCACGTTCGTTGAGCCGCGACCTGGGCATTCCAGCCATTCCAATTACTGCGCGCAGCGGCGAAGGCATTCACACTTTGTTGAGTGCGGTAGCGGATGTGATCGAAGGCAAAATCATCACCAAGCCTTTGCGCGTGGGCGGCACGCCTGAATTCCAAAAAGCCGTGAAAGAACTCGTGCCGATGATCGAGCAAATGGCGCCTGGCATTCCAAATGCGCGCTGGCTTGCGATCCGTTTGCTGGATGGCGATGCGCGCGTGCAGAAAGCCCTTTCCACTGGCGAGTTGGGCGACATTGTTTCACGTCAACAGCGTGAGGATGTGCAGTTCAGCGGGAAGATGTCGGTTGAGGGAAGGCAGTAAAGAAAGGATGAAGGATGAATGAGGTAAATTATGGAAGCGAATGAAATTTTAGCAAAGGCAGAATCTTTACGAAATGGTCTTTCCACAGGTTTTCGCGATGAGATCGTGAAATCACTTTATACAGAAGCAGAAAATATCGCGAAGCGTGCTGTAAAAACCGCAACAGATAAAAAATATGATTTCGATCAAAAAATAGATCGTCTCGTCACATCGCCGTATGCGGGACTGCCGATTATGCTTGCATTGCTCGGCTTGATCATCTGGCTGACGGTTTCGGGCGCAAACGTGGTTTCAGGCTGGATCGCCGTGGTATTGTTTGGCATCGGCGATTATGGGCGCGCGCTCTTCAATCAAATTGGAATACCGTGGTGGATCACGGGCTTTATCTGGGACGGCGTGTATCTGGGTCTGGCATGGGTCATCAGTGTGATGCTGCCGCCGATGATGATCTTCTTCCCTGCTTTCACATTTTTGGAAGACCTCGGATACCTGCCGCGTGTGGCGTTCAACATGGATTGGATGTTCAAGAAGACCGGCGCGCATGGAAAACAATCGCTGACGATGGCCATGGGATTCGGATGCAACGCGGCGGGCGTGATCGCAACCCGCGTGATCGATTCTCCGCGCGAACGGTTGATCGCCATTCTGACGAATAACTTTGTCCCATGCAACGGACGTTTTCCAACCTTGATCATGCTGGCGACGGTCTTTGTGGCGGCATCCTTTCCTCCAGCCTTGACATCCTTCATCGCGGCTGGAACAGTTGTCGGCGTGGTCTTGATCGGCGTCGCGTTCACATTCCTCGCATCGTGGGTATTATCCAGAACGTTCTTGAAAGGCGAAGCGTCCGCATTCACATTGGAACTGCCCCCCTACCGCAGACCGAATGTCAGCCGCATTTTATATACCTCCATCATTGACCGCACCATCTTTGTGCTGTGGCGCGCCATGCAAACCGCCGCCCCCGCAGGCGCGATCATTTGGGTTTTGGCGAATATCACAATAGGCGATTCGAATTTAGCGCGCGTAATTGCAGACTGGCTAAATCCCTTCGGGCTGTTGCTTGGATTGGACGGCGTCATCATTTTGGCTTACATCATTGCCATTCCCGCAAATGAGATCGTCGTGCCAACCATGATGATGGTTTACATGGGCACAGGCATGATGGTCAACGGACCGGCATCGAACCATGCAATTTTTGACCTGCTGGTCAACGGCAACGGCTGGACCATGCTGACAGCGGTCAACTTGATGTTGTTCGCTCTGCTTCATAATCCATGTGCCACAACGATCATGACCATTTACAAGGAAACCAAAAGTTATAAATGGGCAACCTTGAGCGTGGTGATGACTTTGGGAACGGCGTTTTTAGTCACATTCCTCACGGCAAGTATCGCAAGGTTGTTGGGCTGGGCGTAGGAAAAAAGTGACAGTCATCTTTAAGATGACTGTCACTTTTTTCCTTGACAACCTTTTTCTTTCGCGGTAATATATGAATACTTGTTCAACTATTCATATATTATGAAACTCACCGAACTTAAAGCCATTCAACTTGCTGAACTATTCAGCGCCCTCAGCGACGCCAGCCGCGTGCGAATCATCTCCCTGCTGATCGAAGGCGAGATGAGCGTCAGCGCCCTGGCCGAAGGACTCAAAATGACCGAGTCTGCCGTATCCCATCAACTGCGCGGATTGCGCCAAATGCGCATCGTCCGCGCGCGCAAAGAAGGACGACAGGTCTTTTACACACTCGAAGACGAGCATGTCCAAAAGCTCTACCGCATGGGGTTCGATCATGTAACGCATGGATAAACTCATCATGGAAACTTTCTCTAAATTCAGCCTGCCGATTTATTTCACGCTGTTCTTTGGGCTGGCGCTCTTCCTGCCCAGTTACCGCGTCTGGAAAACCACAGGCGTTAATCCCTACAATTTCGGAACATCTGACTCAGCGCACGATTATATTGACAGGAATTTTCGTCTGGTCATGATTGGATGCGCGCTGGTTGTGATCGTGTTCGCATTTCTGCCCAACACGTATCAATTCTTTCTGCCAATTCCATATCTGGCGAATAACTTTCTGGCACTCATCGGACAAATCCTGTTATTCGCCGCATTGATCTGGGTACTAATAGCCCAGGTTCACATGCAAAAATCATGGCGCATCGGACTTGACGAAGACGTAAAAACCGAGCTTGTTCAAATTGGATTATTCAAATTTTCCCGCAACCCGATCTTTTTGGGAATGCGCGTCATGCTGTTGGGTCTTTTCCTAACCTTACCAAGCGCAATTACATTTACAATTTTGGTCGTGGGTGAATTGCTGATTCAAATTCAAGTTCGGCTTGAAGAAGAATTCCTCACGCGCACACACGGCGAAAATTATCTCGCCTACCAAAAACAAGTCCGCCGCTGGATTTAGAAAAGCCCC
The DNA here is from genome assembly GCA_020717985.1 of Herpetosiphon sp. Classification (GTDB taxonomy): domain Bacteria; phylum Chloroflexota; class Anaerolineae; order Anaerolineales; family Villigracilaceae; genus Villigracilis. Next base: position 13,395 of record DYDH01000053.1, read on the forward strand.
ATGTCTGATCATGCCCACTCCCATTTCGGCGACCTCGCCAGCCAAACCACAAAACGACTCGCCCTCTCGCTGATATTAACTGCCGCCTTCGTCGTCATCGAGATCATCGCGGGCATCTTCGGCAACAGCCTCGCATTGCTCACCGATGCCGCGCACAACTTTACCGATGTCATCGCACTCGGTTTGAGTTGGTACGCGGTCAAACTCGCCACACAACCCGCCCACGCAGGAAAAACATTCGGCTATCATCGTGCGGGAATTTTGGTCGCGTTGGTTAATTCCACGACCTTGATATTGATCGCGCTGGGGATTTTCTACGAAGCCTGGCACCGCTTCCTCTCCCCGCCCGAAGTGGATTCAACGATCCTGATCGGAGTCGGCGCCCTGGCATTTTTCATCAACCTCGGCACCGCTTTGCTGGTCAAAAGCGGCAGTGACCATGACCTCAACCTGCGCAGCACATTTTTACATTTGATGGGTGATGTCCTCTCCACACTTGGCGCGGTCATTGCGGGAGTCATCATCGCCTTCACCAATTGGAACTGGCTCGACCCGCTCGTCAGTGTCTTGATCGGCGTGTTCATTTTGTGGAACGCATGGGGCATCCTGCGCCAGTCAATTCACATCCTGCTCGAAAGCACCCCCGAAAGCATTGACATGGACTCAATGGTATCCGCCCTGCTCAAAGTGGACGGCGTGCGCGGAGTCCACGACCTGCATGTGTGGAGCATCAACGAAAACCTGCGGGCGCTCTCCGCCCATATCATCACGGATGATATTTTGATCAGTGCGGGCGCATCCATTCAACAAGACTTGAACAAAATCCTCGCGCACAAATACAATATCCAACACGCGACCCTGCAACTGGAATGTGTGGGCTGTGCAAACAATTTACTTTTTTGCGATATTCACGATGTAAGCTAACACCACAGTTAAACGTGGAAGTTCTATAGAAGTAAAAAATAATCCGCTAACACTTGCGCCTGCGCGCAGTGTAGGTGTCTACTCCAATCTCTGCGAATTTTAAAAAAGATTAGCGACAATTCGTGTAGATTGGCGGATATAAAAAGACTTTGAGAAAACCATATTTTGGCATTCGCTTTTTCTTGACACTACTTTTATTTTGTCTATAATTGCACAATCATAAATTACAGCCTTCGTTGCCTGGGGGAATGGCTATCGCGATAGAGTGGAGATTGACCGGTAAAGAACTGGTTTTTATTGTGTAAAAGAATCAGTCCGCACTTGCTTGAGAAGTAACCACGTTTCAGTTTTGGGTGAGGGATAGTACCATGAACCAAAAACCTGCCAGCAACCGAATTTTTATTTTTACCAACCTTACGCGTCTGGGAATGGTCGCGCTAATTCTAACGCTGACCTTCTTCAGCGCGCTGGGCGTTACGCCCGCGCACGCGGCAAATACGTGGACAGTGCAATCCAGCGCAGATGGCGTGGCGACACCAGCCAACTGTCCCGGCCCCAATTGTCGTTTGCGCGACGCGATTGCGGCTGCGGCGGCAGGCGACACGATCGACTTTGCCTCCGGTCTCTCCGGTACCACCATCACGCTAACATCTGGAACATTAACTCTTTCCAGGAACGTCACCATTGACGGTGGAACGAACGGGGTTACGGTCAGTGGTAATAACGCTGTGCGTGTCTTCTCCGTCAATGCCGGGGTTACGTTCACCCTGCAAAACATCACTGTGGCAAATGGCAGGTGTAACAGTTGTAACGGCGGGGGTATCAATAATGCAGGGACGTTGAATGCCACGAACGTGACCTTTAAAGATAACCAGGCAGCCGAGGGCGGCGGCATATACAACAATAATAGTGTCACACTCCTGAATGTTACTTTTTACAACAACATAGCAACTTCCGCCGGCGGCGGCTTGCGGACGGTTGCCGGCAATGTGGGCATACGGCATGCAACTTTCAATAAAAACAGTACCAGCGGCTATGGTGGCGCCATATCCATTTATGGAGGCATTCTGGGTTTGCACAGCAGTATTGCTTACGGCAATACTGCCCCCAATCATACTGATACTGCACAGATAGACATTTACTGGCTAGCTATGCAGTATAGCTATGTAAATTACAGTGTCGTGCAAGGCGGCTGTCCCACATCAGGGTGGTTGGATTGTGACCCCGCTACTACAACAGCGGCAGACCCCAAACTTGGCACGCTTGGTAATTATGGGGGGGCCACCGAAACCGTTCCCATCCTGGCTGGCTCCTCGGCAATTGATTATGCCTCGGATTATGACAGGATCGTTCATTCTGATCAGCGCGGACTCTATCGTCCACAGGGCGCGCATGACGACGCCGGTGCGTTTGAATACAATCCAGGTAGTCCAGGTAGTGTGTACCATGTTAAACCATCTGCAAGCGGAAATGGTACATGCATTACCTGGACAAATGCATGTACCTTGCAAAACGCCCTGTTGCTGGCGATGAATAATCAAGAGATTTGGGTGGCCCAGGGTGTTTACACTCCAACGACGACCGCTGATCGAGCAGCAACATTCCAACTCAAAAGCGGCGTGACTGTATACGGTGGGTTCCCCAACACGGGTGATCCTGTTCTTGCCGACCGTGACCCGCTCACCCATGTCGCCATCTTGAGCGGGGATATTGACACCAACGACATCAATACGGATGGCAACAATATTGATGAAACGCACACCGATATCGCAGGGAATAACTCCTATCATGTGGTCACCGGCGCAAGCGGCGCGACACTGGATGGATTCACCGTCACCGGTGGCAACGCCAACGGATCAAATCCAAATGACTCCGGCGGCGGCGGGATGTACAACGACTACGGCAGCAGCTCGACGGTCACGAACGTCACCTTCAGCGGCAACTCGGCAACTACCGGCGGCGGGATGTTCAACTACTCCAGCAGCCCGACGGTCACGAACGTCACCTTCAGCGGCAACTCGGCAACTACCGGCGGCGGGATGTACAACGCCATCGCCAACCCGACTCTCACCAACGTCACCTTCAGCGGCAACTCGGCAACTCAGTACGGCGGCGGGATGTACAACTCCTCCAGCAGCCCGACGGTCGCGAACGTCACCTTCAGCGACAACTCGGCAACTACCGGCGGCGGGATGTACAACTCCTCCAGCAGCCCGACGGTCACCAACGTCACCTTCAGCGGCAACTCGGCAACTCAGTACGGCGGCGGGATGTACAGCAACAGCAGCAGCCCAACGCTGAAGAATGTGATCATCGCCAATTCAACCAGCGGCGGGGATTGCAATTCTTCTTCCACGCTGAATGCCGCCTCTGCCAATAACTTGATTGAATCCACCGGAGCCAACGCCTGCGGCTTGAGCAATGGTGATGGCAAGGGAAGCATCGTTGGTTTCGACCCACTGCTTGGCGAGCTGGGAAGTTACGGTGGTTCCACCTCAACCTTTCCGCTCCTGCCCGGCTCGCCCGCCATTGATGCGGGGAATGACACGGTTTCCATCTGTGATAGCAACCCCGCAGATAACTTTGACCAGCGCGGCATTACCCGTCCGCAAGGCGCGCATTGCGATATCGGCGCGTTCGAGTCGCGGGGCTTTACGCTAGGCAGTCAAACCGGCACACCGCAAAGTGCATTCATCAACACCGCGTTTGCGACCCCGCTTGGGTTGACCGTCACCAGTTCCCACAACGAGCCGGTGGACGGCGGACAAGTCAAACTGAGCGCTCCCGTTAGCGGCGCTAGCCTTGTAACGATCCAGTACACGCTCCCCATCCCCGCCAACGGCATGGTTTCGCAAAGCGTTACGGCAAATGGCACGCCTGACAGCTACGCCGTCACCGCCAGCGCAGCGGGCGCAACCAGCGTGGACTTTGCCTTGACCAATACGAACACCCTTACCAGCCTAGCTTCCTCCGCGAACCCCTCCCTCGTCAACCAGTCGGTAACCTTCACGGCCACGGTCTCACCATCGGCAGCGACCGGCACGGTCACCTTCAAGGATGGCGGCGCGAACGTCCCAGGCTGCGTCGGCGTCAGCCTGAGTGCGGGACAGGCCACCTGTGCCATCTCAACCCTGACAATCGGTGCTCATTCCATCACTGCCGAGTACAGTGGCAACGCCACTTACATCGGCTCAATGGGGACGCTTTCGCCAAACCAACAAGTGAATTGCATAAACGCCATCACCGTCACCAACAACGCGGACAGCGGACAAGGCTCCCTGCGCCAGGCAATGGCAGATGTGTGCAGCGGCGGCACGATTGACTTCGACAACAATTACACCATTACGCTGGGCAGCCAACTTCCGGCGGTCAGCAAGACCATGACCATCACCGGAAAGGGCGCGGCAAACACCATCATTCAGGCATCCACATGTAACCCTGTGACCGGAAAAGACGATGGTGGTAATACTTGCACTCCCGCCACCTACCGCGTTTTTGAAGTGGGCAACGCGGGCAACCTGACCATCGATGGGCTGACCGTGCGCAACGGTGTTAGTTCCGTTGCAGGCGGCGGCGTTATCAACTCTGGCACACTGACCGTGAAGAACAGCGCCATCTCGGACAATTCTGGTAGCGGCATCTTTAGCTATGGCATAGTGACCATGACAAATAGTACCTTGTCAGGCAATTCCACCACTATGGACGGTGGCGGCATCTACAATGGTGGCGCGCTGACTATAACGGATAGCGCCGTTTCCGGCAATTACGTTACTAATGGCGATGGCGGCGGAATCTACGACTACGGCGGCAGCCTGACAGTTACGAGTAGTACCTTCTCGGGCAATTACGCTGCTACTAGCGACGGCGGCGGCATCTTTAGCTATGGCATAGTGACCGTGAAGAACAGCGTCTTCTCTGGCAATTCTGCTCATGGGTTAGGTGGCGGCATCTACAGCAATCACATAGTGACCGTGACAGATAGTAGCGCCTTTTTAGATAATTCCGCTGCTTCCGGCGGCGGCGTCTACAACTATCATGGCAGTGTGACCGTGACGGATAGTACCTTCTCGGACAATAAAGCTACTACTGCCTCCGGCGGCGGCGTCTACAACGATTATGGCAGTGTGACCGTGACGGACAGTACCTTCTCGGACAATAAAGCTACTGCTGCCTCCGGCGGCGGCGTCTACAGCTCTTATGGCAATATGACCGTGACGGACAGTACCTTCTCAGGCAACTCCGCTACTACCAATGGTGGCGGCGTCTACAACAATGGACACCTGACCTTGAGGAACAGTACCTTCTCAGGCAACTCCGCTACTACTACCAATGGCGGCGGCGTCTACAACAATGGCTACCTGACCTTGAGGAATGATACCTTTTCGGGAAATTCCGCAACCTCCGGCGGCGGCATCCGCAACGACAACTGGTTGCTTCTTTCGAGTACGGTCATTGCCAATAGCACAACCGGCGGGGATTGTGTTAATACAAGCGTGGTTTCCAGTGCCGTGTACAACCTAATCGAAGACTCTGGCAACGCCTGTGGGATGGTGAATGGCGATGGAAATAACAATATCGTCGGCTTTGACCCGCTGCTTGGGACGCTCGGCAATTATGGCGGCAATACGAATACCTTCCCGCTGCTGCCGGGTTCCTCCGCGATTGACACGAGCACCTCCTGTATCCTCACCACCGATCAACGCGGCAAGAGTCGTGTCGGCACGTGCGACATCGGCGCCTTCGAGTCGCAGGGCTTTACACTAGGCAGTCAAACCGGCACACCGCAAAGTACGGTAATCAATACCGCGTTTGGAACCGCACTTGGCTTGACCGTCACCGCGAATAACGTCGGCGAACCGGTGGACGGCGGACAAGTGACCTTCACGCCCAACGGAACCACTGCCAATGCCAGCATCACCACCAGCCCGGCCACCATTGGCGCAGCGACCAGCGGCAAAGCCAAAGTCACGGCAACGGCGAATGGCACGGTCGGCGCATACACCGTCACCGCCAGCGCAAAGGGCGCCACGCCCAACCTCGATTTCAGTTTGACGAATACGACAGACCCCGCCGACTTCGTCATCACCGTCAAAACGGACCAAGTCACCCTAGGCAGTACCACGTTTACAATCCCCACCGATGGCGTCAGCACATACAACTTCAACGTGGACTGTAACGACGACGGGACGAATGAAGCCACCGCGCAGACGGGGAACTATACCTGCAATTACGGCTCTGCTGGAACCTATACCCTCCGCATCAAGGATAATACCGGCGCAGGCACGGGCTTTCCGGCCATCTACTTCCTTTCAGCGCCCGATGCGGTAAAACTAAAAACCATTCAGCAATGGGGCACGGGCAAATGGACTTCGATGCTCTATGCGTTTGCGGACTGTACCAACATGGACATAACCGCCACGGATGTTCCAGACCTTTCCGGTGTGTCCGATATGACTGGTATGTTCTCGAATGACGTCAGCCTTACAGCGCCGGACCTCAGCAGTTGGGACACCAGCCGCATAACCAAGATGGACCGCACGTTCAATGGCGCTTCTGCTTTCAATGGGAATATCCGCACTTGGAATACCAGTAGCGTAGGCAGCATGAACTACATGTTCCAAGGCGCCACCGTCTTCAACCAGAACATCAGCGGTTGGAATACAAGCGGAGTAGGCAACATGGCTTGGATGTTCCAAAATGCCAGCGCCTTCAACCAAAACTTGGGCAGTTGGGATGTCAGCGCATTGGGCATGGCGAACGGCATGTTCCGCGGCGCAACGCTTTCAACCGCCAATTACGATGCCCTGCTTCAAGGCTGGGACGCGCAAGCCTTGCGTACTGGCGTGACCTTTAGCGGCGGGAACAGCAAATATTGCGCGGGCGCTGTGGCACATGCTCATATATCGTCTGCGGATCATTGGACGATCACCGATGGCGGAGGCTGTCCCAGCGCCACGACAAGCGCCGCGACTTCCATCACTTCGAGCGGCGCGGTTCTGAACGGCACGGTCAACGCCAGCGGATTCAGCACAACGGTCACGTTCGAGTATGGCTTGGATACGAGTTACGGTTCAACCGATACCGCTACTCAGAGTCCGGTCACCGGCACAACGGATACAGCCGTCAGCAAAGCCATCACGGGATTAACAGCCAATACGCTCTATCACTATCGTGTGGTGGCGGTCAACGGTCAAGGCACAACCGATGGCGGCGACCAAACCTTCACCACGACCAATCCATTGAATGATTTCGTGATCACGGTTAATACCTCCTGGGTAGATACGGGAACTTCACCGAATACACAATTTATCATTCCCACCGACACTAGTGGCTGGATGACCTACAACTATAATGTGGACTGCAACAGCGATGGAATCAATGAAGTAACAGGCGTGACCGGTGACTACATCTGCGAGTACGGCGTCACCGGCTTGAATACCGGTCCCGGCGAGTATACTGTCCGCATCGAAGATAATATCGGCGCAGGCACGGGCTTTCCGGCCATCTACTTCCTTTCAGCGCCCGATGCGGTAAAACTAAAAACCATTCAGCAATGGGGCACGGGCAAATGGACTTCGATGCTCTATGCGTTTGCGGACTGTACCAACATGGACATAACCGCCACGGATGTTCCAGACCTTTCCGGTGTGTCCGATATGACTGGTATGTTCTCGAATGACGTCAGCCTTACAGCGCCGGACCTCAGCAGTTGGGACACCAGCCGCATAACCAAGATGGACCGCACGTTCAATGGCGCTTCTGCTTTCAATGGGAATATCCGCACTTGGAATACCAGTAGCGTAGGCAGCATGAACTACATGTTCCAAGGCGCCACCGTCTTCAACCAGAACATCAGCGGTTGGAATACAAGCGGAGTAGGCAACATGGCTTGGATGTTCCAAAATGCCAGCGCCTTCAACCAAAACTTGGGCAGTTGGGATGTCAGCGCATTGGGCATGGCGAACGGCATGTTCCGCGGCGCAACGCTTTCAACCGCCAATTACGATGCCCTGCTTCAAGGCTGGGACGCGCAAGCCTTGCGTACTGGCGTGACCTTTAGCGGTGGGAATAGCCAGTATTGTCTCGGTGAAGCGACGCGCACGCACATGATGTCCACCTACGGATGGGCGATTACCGACGGCGGCAGGAATTGTCCCAACCAAACAGTGACCTTCAACGCCAACGGCGGCAGCGGCTCAATGGCGAATCAGGTTGCCAATGTTCCCACTGCCCTCACTTCAAATACTTTCTCGCGCACCGGCTACACCTTCTCCGGTTGGAATACCGTTGATGTTGGCGGCGGCACATCCTATGCCAACGGCGCGACCTATGACTTCCTGTCAGATTTAACTCTCTTTGCCCAGTGGACCCCCATCCACACAGTTACTTACGCCTTGGACGGCGGCGTCCTCGTCCCATTGCCCACGCAGGCAGATGTCGCCACCGGCGGAACCTTCACCGTCTATTCGGGGACGGAACCGACGAAATCCGGTTACACCTTCGGCGGCTGGAACGACGGAACCAACACCTACGCGGCGAACGCAACCTACACCATGGGAGCCAGCAACGTCACGCTGACTGCGGTCTGGAGCGCCACTTCGCAGACCGTAACCTACAATCTCGATGGCGGCATCCTCGTCCCATTGCCCACGCAGGCAGATGTCGTCACCGGCGGAACCTTCACCATTTATTCGGGGACTGCCCCCACCAAAGCCGGTTACAACTTCGGCGGCTGGAATGACGGAAACAACACTTACCTGGCGGGCGCAACCTACACTATGGGAGCCAACAACGTCACCCTCACCGCAGTCTGGAACGCCACATCGCAGACCGTGACCTACAATCTCGATGGCGGCATCCTCGTCCCATTGCCCATACAAGCGGATGTCGCAACCGGCGGAACCTTCACCATTTATTCGGGAACTGCCCCCACCAAAGCCGGTTACAACTTCGGCGGCTGGAATGATGGAAACAACACTTACCTGGCGGGCGCAACCTACACCATGGGAGCCAGCAACGTCACGCTGACTGCGGTCTGGAACGCCACATCGCAGACCGTGACCTACAATCTCGATGGCGGCATCCTCGTCCCATTGCCCACACAAGCGGATGTCGCAACCGGAGGAACCTTCACCATCTATTCGGGGACTGCCCCCACCAAAGCCGGTTACATCTTCGGCGGCTGGAACGACGGAACCAACACTTACCTGGCGGGCGCAACCTACACCATGGGAGCCAACAACGTCACGCTGACTGCGCAGTGGGCTGTCGGCTTATCCATCAACAACATCACCTTAAACGAAGGCAACAGTGGAACCACCACTTTCTCCTTCACCGTCAGTCTCTCTGCCCCTGCATCCATCGGCGGTGTGACCTTTGACATTGCCACCGCCGATAACACCGCCACCACTGCCAACAACGATTACACCGCCAAGGCAGTCACCGGCGCGACCATTCCAGCAGGACAGAGCGCCTATACCTTCGATGTCCTCGTCAACGGCGATACCAGCATCGAAGCGGATGAAACCTTCGATGTCAATATCACCAATATCACCAACGCCATCCTGACCGGCGGATCGGGTCAGGGCGCGATCACAAACGACGATTCCCTGTCGGTCGAGATGACTTCGCTTTCGGCAAACACAACCAGCGTTTCGCCCATCCCGGTCACTGTCACCTTTAGCGACGCCGCCACCGGTTTCATCGCCGCCGACATCACCGTCGCCAACGGCGCGGTCAGCAACTTCTCCGGCTCCGGCGCGCTCTACACCTTTGATTTGATTCCCGCCAGCCAGGGACTGGTCACCGCCGATATTGCGGCAGGCGCGGCCTTGGATTCACAAAACAATGGTAACACCGCCGCTCCACAGTTTAGGCGCATCTACGATACCACCTCCCCCACTGTTGGAGCTACAAGCCTCTTATTAACCTACACATCCGGCGGATTGAGTTCCTTCACGGTCACATTTAGTGAAGATGTGAACAACCCGGTCGGCGACACCGATACAGACGATGTCACCAATCCAGCCAACTATTTCATCGTCAACAAAGGCGCGAACGGAATCGTGGACACTATTTCCTGTAGACTCGGTCTTGCCGGTGACGACACACAGGCGGCTGTCAGCAGTGTGATCTACATCCCCAATACCGCGGTGGTCACCCTTGCCGCTCCATTGCCCATTGGGAGTTACCGCCTGTTTGTCTGCGGTACCACCTCCATTGTTGACCTTGGACTCAATCCGCTCAACAATGGCGCGGATTCCACTTTTGAATTTACGATAACCGCAACACCTGAAACAGGTGGTGAAGATGGAGACAACGACAAAACCAATGCCCGTTCCATGCCGCGCACAGGCTTTGCACCGAATGTGACAACGATCCTCCCGCCGCAGCCTGCTGAATTGGCATACACCCAATTGAGCGACCTGTGGATCGAAATCCCTTCGCAGAACGTCAAATCCAATATCGTCGGCGTGCCGCAATCTGACGATGTGTGGGATGTGAAATGGCTCGGCAAGGATACAGGCTGGCTCAACGGCACCGCCTTCCCATCCTGGGAGGGAAATTCGGTGCTCACTGCGCATCTCACCGATTCAAACGGTTTGCCGGGTCCGTTTGCGAACCTCAAGGATTTGAAATATGGCGACCAATTTATCATCCACCTGCGGGGACAGCAATATGTCTATGAAATCCGTAACACGCGCTTGGTTCGCCCGGAAGCGACCGCCTTCGCCTTTGAACATCTCGAAGATCATTCCTATCTGACGCTCATCACCTGCCAGAGTTACGACCCAGCCACAAACTCCTACCGTCTGCGCCGCGTGGTCCGTGCCGTGCTGGTGGAGGTGAAGTAAATTTACAGGGGCTTTCGCTCACGCAAAAAATAATCCGCGGACACCTGCGTTTTGTCAGGTGTCCGCGCCAGTCTTCACGAATTATGATGCCCCCTGCCGGTAAGTAGGGGGCATTAGGGGAATTTATAGTCTTAACTGATTGGGTCGCATGACACTCACGTGTAT
>DYDH01000289.1 GCA_020717985.1 Herpetosiphon sp.
ACTGCGGGTACGCAAACTCAAAATTCAACATAACTTCATGGAAAAACAAAAAATATGACCAATAACTTCTTCTTCATTGGGTCTATCCTCGCCGCAATTTCAGTGGCGATGGGCTCATTCGCCGCTCACGGCGCGACAAAATTCATGACCGAACAACAACTTGGCTGGATGGAAAAAGCAGCCCGCTACAACATGTATCACGCGCTGGCTTTATTTGCCGTCGCCTGGGCGCTCATCCGCTGGGCTTCGCAGGCTGGCTTGCTGAACTTCGCCGGCTGGTCTTTCGTGGCAGGCGTGGCGCTCTTCTCAGGCAGTTTGTACATCATGGCTTTCACCGATCTGCGGCTGGGATACATCACCCCCGCCGGCGGCGTGGCCTTCGTCCTCGGCTGGATATTGCTCGCAATCGCTTCGTGGAAAGGTTAACTTCACAGGTCACGCTTTTAGCGTGACTTTTTATTCACAGGAGTCTCACATGTCTTCAAATAGTTTCTTCGCAAAATTTTTGCGTTTCACCGGCATCGTGCTGATGGCGCTTACAGGCGGATTCACCCTGCTCGGCGGAATTGGCACAACTTGCGCGGCTTTGTTCCCAACCAAATGGGACAGCATGGCGCCGCTTGCTCATTTCCAATGGCTGTATATACTCTTTGTACTTTCAGGAATTGTCATTGGCATCATGGGCGTGCGGGCAACCATTATGCTCGTCAAAGGTGCGGACAAGTCCTATCAAAACGCGTTTGACGCTTTGGTCGCGGGTGTTGTTGTGGGAATCATCCACATCATTGTCTCACGCGCACTGCGGGGCAAATCCATGCCTGTTGACGCGGTGGTGTACACCACGATCTTCACGCTACTTATCTTTATGCTCTTCAAAATTCCCGCCATCTGGCAGGGCGTGAACTTTACAAAAGCCAAAGCCAGCGACAGTAAAAAAGCAGGCGGCGCGGCGGCTATTGCAATGGGCTTGTTCACGCTGACCATCCAATACACGATGGGATCGACACACACCTGGGGCGGCGTGAATTACGCGGACGCGTTCAACACGTCCATGACGGTGATCGGGCTGGCACAAATATTGTTTGGCACGGGAATATTCGTCGGTTTGCTGTTGACCGGGTTGACTCTTAATCCAATTCTCAAGCAAAAGATTTCTGGTTTATCCAAATAGGGCTGACATTTCAGGCTTAAACGAGTAGGGAGCGGCGGCCAACCGCTCTCCCTCTCACGCCACCGGACATGCGGGTCCGCACGCTTCGCGGACGGTTCAATGAGAATAACGTAATTGGTTGTATCGTTCGGTAATACTTTCAAGCTCTGTACCTCGCCCACAGGCTTCACCTGTTGCGTTTGTCCATCAGTCTCTTTCCGAGAGTTTCTGCCTTCATCAAAGACCCTGCCTCACGACAACACCCTTGCTGGGCGCACCAAAAAGCCCCCCGAGATTTTGAAAATCTCGGGGGGCTGCTTTTACTTCTAACTTTTTACTTCCCTTCTCCTTCCGCCGCCGTCAACGCCTCCTCGAAAATCTTCAAGCCTTCGTCCATCTCGGACTTGCTCATCGAAAGCGGAGGCGCAATACGGATGACACTCTTGCCGCAGGAAAGCATCAGCAAGCCGCGTTCATAGCCAAGATTCACAACACGCTCGGTGAGATCAGTTGCGGGTTCCTTTGTCTCACGGTCTTTCACAAATTCCACGCCGATCATTAATCCCTTGCCGCGCACATCGCCAATGCTCGGATGACGCGCCTTGATTTCCTCCAACGCATCCATTGCATACGCGCCGACCTCTGCCGCATTCTGCATGAATCCATTTTCGATCAAATCAATCGTCGCCAGCGAAGCCGCGCACGATATGGGATTCCCGCCATAGGTGTTGCCGTGTGTGCCAGCCGCCCAATCCATCACAGACTTGCGCGCAATGCACGCGCCAAGCGGCAGACCCGAAGCGATGCCCTTCGCGGAGGTGATCATATCAGGCTCCACACCAAAATGCTCGATCGCCCACCACTTGCCAGTGCGACCCATGCCACATTGCACTTCGTCAAGGATCATCAAGATGCCGTAATTGTCACACAACTTCCTTAGTGCGGGATAGAAGCCATCGGGAGGAACAATATATCCGCCTTCGCCTTGAATCGTCTCGACCAAAATCCCTGCCACATCTTTTGGCGGCAGGATCTGATTGAGAATTTCAGTTTCGATGTAACGCACAACCGCTTCACCGTCATCTTCCCCAGTGCGTCGGTATACCACCGGACGATATGGGTTCGGGAACGGCGCATGAGTCACGCCGTTCATCAGCGGATAAAAGCCGCCATGATATTTTGCCTTGCTCGCCGTAAACGTCACCGCACCCATCGTGCGCCCGTGGAACGCGCCGGTGAATCCGATGAAGTTCGAACGTTTGGTATGGTAACGCGCCAATTTGATTGCCGTCTCAACCGCCTCGGTGCCAGAGTTGGTCATGAACGAAAGCGCATCCTCCTTGAACGGCGCGATCTCGTCCAACTTCTCGGCGAGTTTGATCCAGTTCTCGTGATAAAAATCGGATGAAATATGAATGAACCTTTCCGCCTGTTCCTGAATTGCCTTCACCACTTTGGGATGCGAGTATCCCGTCGAGATCACCGCAATGCCGCCCATGAAATCCAAAAACCGATTGCCGTCCACATCCCATACTTCGCTGCCTTTGCCGTGATCCATCACGAACGGATAGCCGCGCGGATACGAAGGCGAGATCACCTTGCCATCCCGTTCGATCATTGCCTTTGCTTTTGGTCCGGGTAAATTGGGTATTATCATATTGGCTCCTTTATTTTTTAGTCAACGTGAGAGAAAAATAATCCCCCAACAAGTGAGGGAAAAATAACAACGCTATCACAATGACATTACAAATCCAATTTCAACTCAGCCAACGCGCGCGCGCCGAGCAGCCCCGAGTTATCACCCAGTTCCGCCCTGGCGATCACCAGCCCCTCCAGGTAGCGCGGATGAATTACATGTTCCTTCAAACTGGTTTCAAACGAATCGAACAGCAGCGGTCCGCTTTGCGAAACCCCTCCGCCAAAAATAATAATGGATGGATCGAACACATGCAGGAAATTTGCGACGCCGATTCCCAAATATTTCCCCGCAATCTGGTAAGCCTCGATGGATAACTCATCGCCTTGTTTTGCCGCTTCGGAGATGTCATACGCCGAATTCTTTTTGTCTGGATGAAGAACCGAAACCCGCCCCGCCTTGAGTTGGTCAGTCACGAAGCGCTCGATCCCAGTCCCGGAGGAGAACGACTCCAGATGCCCGCGTTGTCCACAGCCGCAAAGCGGACCATCCACCTGCACAGTGGTATGTCCCAATTCCGCCGCCAAGCCATGATAGCCCTGCAAAAGACGATCATTGACAATCACGCCGCCACCCACGCCTGTACTCACGGTCAAATATAAAACGTGATGATGCCCGCGCCCCGCTCCAAATTTCCACTCTGCCAGTCCCGCCAGGTTTGCGTCGTTATCCACATAAGTGGGAACGCCAAAATATTTCATCAACTTTGCCGTGAATGGGAAATCATGCCATTCCTTGATATTGGGCGTGAACATGATAATTCCCGTGTGCGGGTCAACGGGACCCGGACACGAAGCCCCGATCACATCCACCCTGCCATCAGCGGGTAAAATATCTTCAATAAGTTGAAACAATCGACCGATGGTATCGGGTTCGTTTGCCTTGGTTTTAATCCGCTTCTGGGCAATGGGTTCGCGCTGGTCTTGTTTATATACCGCGGCACGCAGTTGGGTTCCGCCAATATCGAGTGAAACAATTGTACGCATGGTCACAATTATACCGTATCCAATATTTCACTTTCTGTGTCATTTATACCCAACCAACTCCGATAACTCTTGTTATAATCGCACAAATTCGCCGCGGAGGGCAAAGCCATGTCAAAGATGTATGATTATGTAATTATCGGAAGTGGTTTCGGGGGTAGTGTTTCGGCAATGCGATTAACTGAAAAAGGTTATTCTGTTTTGGTGCTTGAAAAAGGCAAACGTTTTGCGGATAAAGACTTTGCCAAATCCAATTGGCAATTCTGGAAATATGTTTGGATGCCAGCCATTCGCGCGCATGGGATTTTACAGATCAGCATCCTCAAAGGTGTGATGGTCCTGCATGGCGCGGGCGTGGGCGGCGGAAGTCTCGGTTACGCAAACGTGCTGGAAATTCCCACCAATGAAACCTTTGCAACCCCGGCATGGAATCAAAACGTAAAATGGGGCGAAGCGCTCAAGGAGCATTACGCCACCGCAAAAAAAATGCTCGGCGCGGCGCGTAATCCCCAATTATGGAAAGCGGACGACCTGCTCAAACAAATGGCCGAGGAACGCGGCATGGGACACACCTTCCGCGCAACGGATGTGGGCGCGTATTTTGGCGAAGCAGGCGTGACCGTGCCTGACCCATTTTTCGACGGCAAAGGTCCAGAGCGCGCGGGATGCAAGCAGTGCGGCGGCTGCATGGTGGGATGCCGTTACAATGCAAAGAACACCCTGCCCAAAAATTATTTATATTTTGCTGAAAAGAATGGCGCGGAAGTGAAAGCGGAAGTTGACGTTGTTGATGTAAGACCAAGGACGGAGGACCCCTTCGGGAGACCAAGCTCGGTCATCGGTCAGTCGTCCTCTGTCAGTAATGCTCGCTATGAAGTCACCTATCAGGATTCCACCAAACTCTTCAAACGGAGGCAAACTGTCCAGGCCAACAACGTCATCTTCTCGGCGAGCGTGATGGGGACGATGAAATTATTATTGAATCTGCGCGATGTAAAAGGCTCACTGCCCAAACTGTCGCGCAAACTCGGTCACATGGTCAGAACCAACTCGGAGGCGTTGTTGGGAAGCGTGGCTCGCAAGTCTGAT
>DYDH01000290.1 GCA_020717985.1 Herpetosiphon sp.
CTCTCTACCGCAATCCCGCCACAGATGGCCGGATCAGTACTCACACCACCGAAATTAGACGGCGACTTGTCACCCTAACTGAAATTACAGATCAGGTCGACACCCAAAAAATATGCACCCATACCTTTGGTGTATTGCAGGATATGCGGCAGGTTGAACAAATTTTGTTCAATGTGCGAAAGGAACTTATTGCAGAAATTGAAGAATCATTTTTACACAAACTAGCTGAACATGCTATGCAACTTGAAGTTGAGCTAAAATGCCTAGAAGATAGAAATATCAAAAAGATTGATACCGTAAACTCAATTGTCAAAATCAGCAATGCACTTCATTTGTTATTGTATGGAGACCGAGAAGGGCTCGTTAAAAAGGTGGGAAGTCAGTTGTTTAATCACTTCGATAATTCTGATGATATTGACAATAAACTAGTTGCTAAAACTGTGAGATCAATAAAGTTAAAATGGCACGGCAATATACTAGACAAGATATCTGCTCAACAAAACAATGATTCATCAAGTAGGTGGTTGTGCAATGATGAATCAATTGTAACCCCTGACATCTTTTGTTCAACGAATGTCGATCTTGAAGAGTTGTGGTTGTATTGTGATTCATTTGTAAAGCAAGCATTAGAAGACACCCTTGCAAATGTTTATCATGCAACCCAAAAAATCAAGGATCCTTGGTCCCATAGTAATGCAGAAGTGGCATCAGAAAGTCCGGATGCTCACCTTTGGTGGCGAATCGAACGTGATAACAATTATGCGATCTTCAAGACAGCCAATGCAAGCCCCAATCAAAAAATTAGCCTAAAGCAGACGGTTGGTTTCGCAGGGCTAGAGCGTGCTGGTGGCAGCATTGAGGATGTAAAAATAAAGAATGACTCTGCAGGTTGTGCAATCGCTTTCATTTCTCTGCGCCTTCCTCTCCACGCTGCCTTCATAAAGGAGAACGCATGAAACATTTTATTGTAGTGATTGATGATCAAGTTGGTGAGCGCAAGCCAGGATACAAAAGATTGGCCGAGATAATAAATGAACTTGTGCCAGGGTTTGAAATTCAGCTTGATTACGTGGAAGAACCGAACCAATTGCTTTTAATGACTAAACAGAAACATTATACTGCGGCAATTGTCGACGCAGTTTTAGATGGTAATTGGCCAGGTTATACCATCACGAAGGCGCTACATGACTTAGGAGACGAAATACCCATTGCTCTCCTGAGTGGGATATGGGACCTCACGAATGCAGAGCAAATAGACGAGGCTTGGAAGAAACCTAACTGCAGGACCTTTCTTCACTGGCGTGATATTGATCCCAAAGGGAATGGACAAATAGACTATGCTGTCAGGGCTTTTGTAAGCATGATAGCTGATCAAGAGAAACTAGATATCCACATAAAGCTTGGTCCCGGAGATCCAGTTAGAATTTTACACATTTCTGACGTCCAGACCGGTGGGTGCGATGAAAAAACTCTCAAGTTGGAAGCTGGCCGATGCGCTGACTACATTTTGCAACATTGGGGTGAATGCCCTCCTACATTTGTCGCATTTACTGGTGACGTTTCCGAGCATGGTAACCCTGCGCAATATTCATCAGCTCATGAATGGATTGCATATTTCTTTGCTCGTCTTGGCTTGAATAGTCTTCCAACTCGCACTCTTTTGTATGTCCCCGGCAATCACGATGTCAATTTATGTCTAGCGGCGGCAACACGGATTCAATTAGCACCTGACAAGAAAACAGGAAAGCTGGCAATGACGCTTGGCGATAAAATTCAGCAACCGGACCTGCTCGGGAGTGCCTATGCTCCGTTTTTAAATTTCTTGAAAAAGATAACCGATTGCCCGTTGCTGAGTCCGATTATCAACGACCACAGCCTAACATGGGTGGAATCGCGATTTCGTCATCTAGGGGTCGTTTTCTATGGGGTAAATACAGCGCAACCAGCGAGCCCCTTCGGCATTCCACGCAGGCAGGTAAACCCCGATGCCTTAGCTATGATTGGAGTTGAGCTTGGCAAAATCGTAACCGCTTGTGGAGATATGCCGCCATTAGTTATCGGACTAGGACATCACTGTCCGGTTTCAGCCAGTGCTGACAGCTCAGTTGAGAATCCAGAGGATTTTGATAAATTCTTCCGAGGACGGGCCAAGACAGGACTATTTCTGCATGGGCACACTCATGAGCATGATTTGTCGTATGTGAGCAGTGGCGATTTACGAATTGTGCGCAGCTGCGCTACGACTCTTACTAAAAAAGAGACGGCACGACCAAAAGATAGCCTCCGAGGGTTCAATCTTTTAGAACTAGGCCGGGAAGATCATTATGTTAAGTCACTAAATGCCTGTTCTTTTGGGTGGGTCGGTAATGATATTAAAGAGCTGAAGAAAAATACGTGGATACGAAAGGATGATGGGATGTTTCGCGAGTAGTGACAGCAGGGAGAAGGGCCAACGAGAACATAGGTGCCTTTTTACGCAATAGAAGTTCCCTTTTTATAAGTTAGCACTGGAATATTTTATCATTTCCCGGCAACTTCAAGACAGGAAGGCTTTTTTCTAGGAATTCGACTTCTAAAGGTGGCCAGGCTATCTTTTGTGCGGATGTTTTTGGGGTGCTGTTTCGCGTGCTTTTCGTCCATAATTTTGTAGTTTCGGCTCATTTTTGTTGGTGCCATCACGATTAATTGCTAATGATAACAAGTTATTCCGAATAACTTCCGGTGCCAGAATAGAAACGGAAGTCCTACTGCGTAAAAACGCACCTATGTTCTCGTTGGCCCTGTACTGGTAGCCGTCCGGATTGCCTGCCTTGTACTCCTGCCACAGCAGGGCCAGGGTCATCCCCTTACGCCTGAGCTCGGTGTGGACCTCCGGCCAAACCGGCAGCGGTCAGTCGTGTGGTTTCGTCCTGGTGACCGATGGAAATAACAGCCGCTCCAGGGTAACCTCTCCATGCCCGTAGGCAGCGGCCAGGTGAGGCCTGCAGCCCTGGCCCGGAGCAGATAGTCGGCGATCGTGCAGCGGCCGACTGCAATGCTTTTGGCGATATCCCGGTTGCTCAAACCGCAACCGAACTTGAGTCGTAATATCTCTTGGGTCTTGCGCATGGATAACCTCTAGCTGGCATCTCGGGCTCCTCTCGTGCGTTGACGAAATGAGCCGGATACCACCGTTTATCCTGCGACGCTATAACCCTGAAACAGGTGGCCGGTTTCGCATGCAATCACTGGCCGACTTGGTCTGGAATATGCACAATGTTCGGGGTGGTCAAAATTCGGTTAGCACAGGTGGTCAATTTTCGGTTGTCATTTCCACTTTTTTACTTGACCGCCTCAGTTCCTATGTCAAGTGGTCTAGAGCCGCTGGGCTTGCGATGTCTCTGGATATTATCCAGTGCTTCCCAGTCACGATCAGCTCGTTCTTTTGATTCAGACGCCGCTGTTTTTGTTGTGTCGTGCAAGGCGTTGATACTTTCTATCAACGATAGATTTGTAGCGTTGATACTTTCTGTCAACGATTCATTTACAGCTAGGAGTTGTTCTGCAATTGCACCCAGTGAGCTTTCCATCACAGCGGACATTTCAGAAATATTGCTGCCCAGATCACCGATAGATGAGGCAATTCTCTGTCCCATACCATCCAACGCCTGCGCAAGTGTAGTAAATCCGGCCACAAGAAATTGATTGGTCTTGCGTTGCTCATAAATAGTGGCAAACTGAAAATTGCACTGCGCTTTTCGCACAATGGACTTGAGTCGATCGGCCGTTGTGTTCGCGGCAGCCATGTTGCGAACTGAATCGACAACAATTGGAAAGCGTGGCGAAGTGCCTTTATAGTTCTCCGTGAGATTTTCGTATTTTTTAGACTGAGTTGTAATTTCGCGTACGTCGTTGTCGAAGGCCCCAAGTTGTACAGTAGCATTTTCGATCAAACTCCAAAATGGCGAGAAAGCTCCTTCATTGAAATCGCGCTCAGCTTGGTCAAGTACCTTTTCGGCCTCTATGAGATATCCGGGCATGATCTCGAAGGCGTTGAGTGACGTTTCGACAGTATGGACGAGTGCTGAATAATAAGCTTCTTGCGTTCGGCGCTCTTGTTCTTCTGCTTGGCGGAGACGTTCAGCTTCTTTTTTTTGCGTTCGGCGCTCTTGTTCTTCTGCTTGGCGACGACGTTCAGCTTCCTTTTTTTCTCTTCGTCTAGCGATTTCAGGAATGGAATTATCGCCCCACCAATAACACAAAGACATAAAACGCTTGTTGCTACATTCTCGCCTAGCTGAGCTTTGCCTCTAACGATAGTTCCGACGATGCACGATGGTATAAAGAGGACAATTCCGACCGCAAGGCCCATTGCTCCCCCCGCAATACCATCCTTTACACATTTTACAATGTCCATAAAGTCTCCTGTTATTGGGGTCTGGGGAGCAATGGAACAGTGAACCGACTTAAGCCAGTTTTAGGGTGACAGTAAGGATTCGTGCGAAAATAGGCCCCTGTCCCCTCGGCGCCTCTCTTATTGTACACAGTATGCGGGCCACCCAAAAAGCCTAGCACTTTGAGAAAAAATGTCCATCAAAAACACCCCTACCACATAGTCAACCAAACGACCGTTTTCTTTACTCGTAAGGCTGGTTTCCAAAAGCTGCTTTTCAAGGAGTAACCCTTGAGGAAGGTGGTACACCGTTGTGGATCGGGACCACTTGGCCAAGGCAGCAGGCGATGGCGGCTTGGCTTAAGAGCCAAGCACCTTCCATGCACTCTATCTTGCCCTGGCCAGGTAGGCCATGCAGGTCATCAAGGTCGGGGTTGCTTGTGACCAGTGTTGCTGTCGGAAATTGCTCTTGTTAATCGCATACGAAATGAAGTATTATGGTCTTATCTGACCAGATTAGCAAAACCAGACCAGAAAGAAAGGAGCACTATCATGCAGATTGGCGTATACCAGGCCAAGACCCATCTTCCCGAACTGCTGGCCCGAGTGGAAAACGGCGAAGA
>DYDH01000054.1:0-2471 GCA_020717985.1 Herpetosiphon sp.
TGGGTAATCATCGTGTTGAGCAAGAACACCAGTTTTGTTTGGGGCGGCATGGCAGCGGGCGGATTGGTCGTGGGCGGAGTATCCATCGGGTCTATTTGGTTATTGGCTCACTGGCAACATGCCGATCTGTTCTTTCGCGTATTGCCCCCTGCCTTGTTTTCCGTCCTATTGATTTATGAAACGATTCACTTGCGTTCTGTGCGCCGCAATGGGATTAACGAAGAGGTCGAATTGGATTTACCTGCGACCAAACCTATCGCTGCTCAATAAAAAAATGACCGGCATGTGTCGGATAAAAAATAAAACTGAAAGGAGGTATGCAAATGTTGGATCTTGTACTTGTGACACTCGTATGTTGGTCACTTGCAGCATGGTTTTTTTGGAAATGGGATATTGGAGGTTACCGCTCCGAGTTCCAAATGCGTTTAAAGAAAAGAGGTGCATCCAAATCAAAATAAAAGACCGAGATGTTTCCCCACAACTTGGAGGTATGAATGTTCCCAGCAAAAACCCCAGAAAGCCTGGGTCAAATCTCAAAATCTATTGGAGGTAACTCATGAGTAACACAACTAGCCTGACCGATGAACTAACCGGCAGGACCGGCATTCAAACGGATCACGGCGGCATTGGCATCGGCGACTTGCTCGTACTGGGTCTTGACGCGGTGCTGCTGATCTACACCGCCTTTCGCAGTTATGACTTCCTCTCCACCACGGTTCCGACTGGCTTTGAAATTCTCGGACTGATCGGTCTGTGGGGTTTGGACATCGGCGCCGTGGCATGGTCATTGGTCTGGATCTTTGGCTCTTCCTCAAGGTATCAGGACTGGATTTCAATGGCGTTCTTCCTCGTCGATTTGGCGGGTGTGATCCTGACCTCGGTCACCGACTCCCTGATGTACGGCAACAAGGGCAGTGCAATCACCGCGATGTTGACGGGAATTACCAGTGTGGCAATTCCGTTGGTGGTGGTCGGGAACGTGGTCGCCGGGTTCATTTATCACATGACCTCGCCTGAGACCAAAGCCCGCCGCGAAAAGCGAAAAGCAGAAGCGGCGCATAAAGAGAAGATGATCGAGATCACCGCGATGGAGCGCGATTTACTTTACGCCGAGTCCTACCTGCTGGCAAAGCAAGACAGCCTTGACAAGACTGTTCTGCTGGCAGAGATCAAGAAATCACAGGACGCAGTGGAGAAATCCACGCGCGACAGCTTGCGCGACCAGATCGGTATCCGTAATGCCGCCAGCAAAGGCAGCGATGGTGTCAGTAACAAAGTTGACGAATTGAAGGCTCGTCTGGCAGAAATGACAAAGAAATTGATCGAACCCAAAACTGACGAGACACCGACGCAACAACCTCCATTTCCTGCTCCTGCTTCGTCGCAGACTCCGCCAGATTCTTCCAGTCTGCCTCAGCCGGATACACAAGCACAAACAAAGATTAGCGATCTGCCTCATCCAATCGTAGGTCGTGAGCCTACCTATCATCCTGTTTCATATCAGCCAGATGTGCCGCAGGCATCAATCATTCCAGCATTACAGATACCACCCGCTTATGCCAACAGCGAGTTGATCCGCTTTACATCCAGAATTGCTTGCAGCCTGAGCGGACAGGCGATCAATATCGGCGATGAGTTGGTGGCGAAAAAGAACGCTGACCGTTATGACATTGGCAAACCTAATGCGCCGTTCGCATTTGCAAATGTGAGTGAAGAAGATTTCAACACCTTATGCAATGGACTGCCCTGGATGCCCGAACCGGCGGTCGTGAAAGGCAACGGTCACAGCAAGATGGAACTGGACCCTATCTAAGCCGGACAGCGAAACGCTCCTTTGAACTGAACCTGGATGCGGCGCAACGGATCGTGCGCCCAGGGGCGATCCAGGTTCAGCGACGGGGCGTCAGCCGCCTGCCCCATTTATCGGAGGCGCTGGCTCTCGTGCTCGGAGCGTTGGGAACACTTAACCGCTCGTCCGGCGTGCGCACCATCAATACAGAAATGAACGGTCAACCAGTCGCGCTTGCCATGATCGAAGGCGCGCTGTTTGGCGAAGATACTGAAGGCAACACCACACTCGACGAAATTATCAACGGTGAATGATGACGAAACCAAAAAGTCAAACCTCTTATCACAACGCCTTCACGGGAGTGCAGGTGTATCCATACGACTGGCAGTTGAAATTGCAAAAGGGCAGTTACTTCCAGATCGTTTCCGAATACATCCCCACCATCTATGGTGTGATCCTCGAACCCTTACGCGAGAAAGGATTCTTCCTCGTGCGGGCATACAGCGAACGATGTCTCGGTGGGAATAAGGCAATCCTGTGCGTGGTGGAGCCAACCCGTATCCTGACCCAACAGGAGTTTGAAGAGGCAAGAGCGCGGCATTGGAAGACCGTCGAGGGCGAAGTCCAATGAAGAGCCGCGCTGAACTTGAAGAGATTCTTGCGGCGCAGCGTGCCAATCGCA
>DYDH01000054.1:2524-23961 GCA_020717985.1 Herpetosiphon sp.
GCTGGCGGTCATCATGATCCTGGTCGCAAGTGGAGTAGCAATGTTTTTTGCCGTGCAATGGACTGCTCCAAAACCAGAGGCTACTGTAACGACTTCCCCTTCGGCATCTCTATCAACAAGTACCTCGACAAGTATCTCTCCCACCTTTATGGCAACGCCCGTTGCCATGAAGGTCTGCACCGACATTCCCGATGGATGGCTGCATGTGCGCTTCGCGGCGGGCGATGGCAGTGAGGTGCGCGGGTATCTGACCGAAGGTGAAACAATCCAAGTAGCGATTGATTCAGAGGACGAGGTGATTCAGGACGAAGTGTGGAAACGCATCTCTTTCCCCGTCGCGGGCTGGGTCAATGCCCGCTATTTATGCAAGTCGGAGTAAGGATAAACATGGCAGAAATCAAAGTAATCACCATCTTGTATTGCGCGAAATGTTCCGCTCTGTTCGAGAGCAGTTCACCAGCCGAATATCAATCCTGTCCGCGTTGTGGTTCAGAGAGTATCCGCACCGCGACCGTGGATCGCCCAATCAATTATGAAACAGCAAATCTGGCTTGCGCTCATGTCAACACAGCGGCGTGGAAGATAAACCCACAAGGCTACCTATACTGCTCGGTTTGCAGGAAAGTTGAAGAATGAACAACAACCTGAATTTTCTGAAAGACGAGACATTCCGCTTTGACCCGAAGTCATGCCGTAGCGCGAACGTCACCCTCTTGGAGGCAAAATTTTTGCGCTGGCTTTTCCTTGCAGAGCGCAGCAACGTGGACGTTATCCAATACTTTGGCTTGGGATTTGCATACAAACTGCTCAAGCAAGGATTGGTGGATAACCCGTTAGGAGTGCAGGACACTGCACAAACCAACATCTGGAAACTAACCGAGGATGGATTGGAAATATTGAAAACACTTACAGGAGTGAAATCATGAAGATCGTTACGATTGCCAATTACAAAGGTGGGACTGGAAAGACATCCACCACTCTCAGCCTGGCTGGACTGTTATCCCAGCGCGGGCGGCGCTGCCTGATCATTGATTTTGACCCGCAAGGACAATGCGCCATTGCTCTTGGACTAACCCAGGAGCCAGGCGCGTTCAATGCGTTGGTCAATACCTCCTTCGACCTGCACCAATGGATTCGCCCGACTGGGCGGGAACGGCTGGACATCATTCCAGGAGACCGCACAACCGCCACCGCGCAGATCGTGATCAATGCCGAGAACCGTGGAATGGAAGCCATCCGAAAACTGCTCAACCGGTTGAAGTCGGAGTACGACTACATCTTCCTGGATACCGCCCCATCTGTTGGCGGTATCCAAGAGCGCGCAGTCTATGCGGCTGATCTACTCCTGATTCCAACAGCCACTGAATTTATGTCTTCCAATGGACTCTCGCAGATCATGACCACGCTCGGGCAAATGGTGAAGGACGGCTGGACTGGTAAGTTGCTTGGCATCCTGCCAACCTTCTACGACGAGAACCCCACCGAGTCAAAAACCACCCTGAACGAACTGAAAGAACGTTTCAAAGAGTCCATTCTGGAGCCGATCCACCGCGCCACTATTTTGCGTGAGGCTCCGGCGGAGGGGAAACTGGTGTACGAACTCGACCCCCAGCACCGCGCCACGCGTGAGTATCACGCATTGAGCGAGTACCTGATCAAATATTCGTGAGGTTCTACATGACCCGACAAAATGCACTTCCCTCCCAACCCACCGAACTGCAACAGGACGTTTCTGGCATGGTCAAGCCAGTCGAGGTGATCGATCTGATTACCGCAAAGCAGGAAAAAGAATCGCGCGCGAAGCGTGACCGCACCTGGGAAAAGGGAAACCCAGCAAATAGCTATCGCATTCCGGCTGATCTGCGCGTCGCGGCAAAAGACATCAGCGCGAGTCTGGTGAGCATCGCATCCGAGTACTTGACCACTATCTCCAGTGTTGCCGCCGCGCTCATGGCTTTTTCGTTATCACATCTGCGATCCGGAAAACTGGAGATCGAAGGGCGTCCAAAGGCGGACCGCCGCACCATGACGCTCAACTGGACAGAATTGGATGACGGCTGGCCGCGCGAGATCAAGCCGCACAAACGAAAGTCAAAGGATAGTGTGTTGGTAAAGGAGAACCATGTTTTTCTTGGCTATCGCTGGGGCGCAGACATGGATAGACAGATCAATGCCATTGCCAAACAGACAGGCGTGCCCGGCGGGGAGGTGGTTGTATTCCTCCTGAGCTATGCGATCAAAAAATATCAGGAAGGACAACTGAACCTTATCCCAAAGACGGTCACTGTCACCAATCAAGTAAATCCAGCGTGGGGAAGTTGAAAATGAACTTCGGCTTTTCCGCCAAATCTGAAAGAAATTTTCAGAGAAAAAACGAACGTGAGCGGTGACGTTCACATGGACGTTCACAGCCGTTCACAGCCGTTCACGTTTGACGCTAACAATGCCGCTCACGCTCTCGTAACACAGCGCAATCTAAGCCGCCTGAAATTCGTCACAGGTCACATAGGATGTCCTGAAAAAGTCGCCTGTCCTGAGCCTTCCTGTGCGTTTTGCCAAATTCGCCATAAACATATTTCCGTTCCAAAAAGCAGGTCAATATGAACATCGAACAAACATGGAAATCCGTTCTTGAACAACTTCAAACCGATATGCCGCGCGCATCGTTTGAAACCTGGGTGCGTGACACCCAAGCGCTGTCATACGCAGACGGTGTGATCACAGTCGCTGTGCGCAATGCGTATGCACGCGACTGGCTGGAAAGCCGCCTGGTGGATACGGTCAACCATATGCTAGTGGGTATCCTCAACAGCGCGAACGTGCGCGTGAGTTTTGTGGTCGCGCAGGAGGATGCTGAATCGGTTGAGCCTGAAACGGATGACAGCTTGCAGAACGAGAAACAACTCAATGACGATGATGCGTTGGAGATTTCTCCCGAGGCGTATGATTCGGTTTATGAACAGATTGTGCGCCCCGATCGAGCGGTGTATTTGCCAGGTTATTTCCGCCGCTGGCTGCGAAGTATCGGACCCGACCTGGGTTGGATGTACGTTAGTTTCCGTCAGGCGGCATACAGACATGGCGGGCGCAATGATCAGTTCACCAATCGCTTCTCCGCTGCAGAATTGGCAAAGCGCGCAGGCATCACCGAGCGCACATTCTGGAACCGTTCAGCAAATCCTGCCACTTGGGAGAAACTCAAAGGGCTGGTCACGCGGGTGTCAGAAGACGCAAAATGGGACACTTCATCCGCCACGCCCAAACAATTGCCGCGCAAGTTCACAGTGGCAATGACCATACCGCTGACACCGACGGATGCTGCTTCGCTCAGAAATTGGCTGGTCAATAACTCTGAAAAATATGGCGGAGCAGAAGGAGCACTGCGCGCCGCAGTATCTGCTTCTGTGGACGAGTTAATCCCGCTTGAAGCGAAAGCGCAGGGACAACCCCTCACAATCCGCCAACTTGTGCGTGATTTATTTGGCGGAGAACTCGAAGCGAAACTGCTGGATGCGCTTGCGTCCGCAATCCAGAACAATATCATGCCATCGACTGACCAGGTCAAGATCACCGTATATTTCATGGAGCATATTCTTGCGCATCTGGGAGCGGGACCTGGCTGGGTCGTCACGCTCCTGCGCGACAGATGTTTCGCAAGTGAGAATGAAACCCGCAATCGTGTGGTCGTGAAGGGCGGATATGCTGAGATTGCTTCATGGCTGGGAATCAATAGAGTCAAGACAGTTTGGGAGTGGCTGGTCCAGAAGAAAGGCGGAAAGTATGTCAATTCTGTTTTTCGCCTGTATGTGTGCGAATCGGCAAATGAACGCGACTTCGAGAATCGTTCAAGGACATTTTACGTTTTGCTCGAAGAGATCGCGACGGAAATGCTCGAAGCCTTTGCGACGGGGAAGGGGCTGGTTGCTGAACTGCTTGCAGATGGCGCAAATTTCAGTCTTGGCATGGCGCAATTTACCAACGATACGGCTTTCCATATTGGCATGGCGGAATTTTCAGTCTCGGATGGCGCAATTTTCAGTCACGACATGGCGGAGTTTTCAGCCCACCTTGGCGCAAATTTCAGTCTCGGCATGGCGGATTTTTCAGTCCCACTTGGCGCAAATTGCACAGTTAAAAGCTCTTTAACTCTTAAACCAAACTCTCAAACTCCTAGACCTAACTCCAGAAATCCCCAACCGTCACCAGAAGTCGAAACCGAAACCGAGCCTGTCCAGCCTGCGACAGGCAAGAGCGGGGGGATGGGGAACATGGCTTTTTGGGATTTTGATTTTTTGACGAGTAATAATTCGGTCAACCCTGGCGGCAAGGGAAACCTGCTGAAAACCAACAAGAAATTTGGACGAAGCATTTCAGACCTGTCGGGCGGATTTGTCTCCTGGCTGTTATATGCCTACTCGCCCGCCGGATCAAAAATTTCTGACCCTGTCGGACTGGCGATCAAACGCCTGTGTGAAAATGTCAGCGCGGGAGCAGGCGGCGATTTCAACCGCCTGGCGAAACTGCATCCGTATGCGCTGCGGGCATTGTTTGACGCGGACATGGCGGACATGGATTCTGGCGAGAGTCTGGAGGCTGGAATCTACAAACTCAATTTTCACGATTTGCAAACCATCTACAAGCGCGAGCTGTATCGCCGTTTGTTTGGCGACCTTGACGATGACAAAAATCCAACTACCCCGAAAGGAACATAACCCCATGAACAAACCCATTGTGTCCATCTCGCTCAATGAACGCGGTCTGATGCACGTGCAGTTGATCGCCGCCACGGAAATGAATTTTGACATCAACCTGGAAGGACTGGACTACAACCGTGTCCTCGAAGATGTCTGCAAGTTATGCCCCGTGCTGATCCAGATGGACGTTGAACTCGCGGAA
Source organism: Herpetosiphon sp. (assembly GCA_020717985.1). Taxonomy (GTDB): domain Bacteria; phylum Chloroflexota; class Anaerolineae; order Anaerolineales; family Villigracilaceae; genus Villigracilis. The sequence goes on from DYDH01000054.1 coordinate 7,421, forward strand.
TTATATGACGGCGATCTTTCCTGCGAACCATCCGCCCAGCGCACAGCGGACATCGCCGTTTTTATCCGCAAGTACAGCAAGGCGCTTGTCAACGTGGAGGTTGGCGTGGATGCCTTTATCGAAAATCTGTTTGCTTGATGGCGTGTAACACGTGCAAAATACCTGGCTCTCTGGCGGATCCGCCAGAGCAAGACCAAACGCGCAAAACTGCCTCGAATTATGAGAGCGAATACCCGTACATCTGGCGTTTTACTTTTGAAAATAGTGTTCGTATCCCGCATACGGGAGGCATTATGAGTAACGGCGTCAGCCGAATACGCCAAGCACCCCTTACACATTCCTCTGGCGTATATGCCAGGCGCCAGACTGTTTTTTGAGTATTCTCGACAAAAATTGGACACACCCAAAAAGAATGATCCCCACCCGCCCCATTATGTTTGAGGCAGGTCTCGGACAGACCTACGAAATTGGAGTATAGAATGACAAACAACATAAACACGATTTTCCACGCCGAGGTCGAATGACTGGCATCAGCACTATCCTGTCAAAAGTGCGCGCAAACACCGTTAGCCAATCGGAGCCATCCCACGAAGTGAAACCGCTGGGCGACCCGAATTGCCCGCAGTGCAGGGGGGCAGGCTATGTGCGCTTCGATGTGCCGGTTGGACATGAAAAGTTTGGCAAACTGGAATCCTGTGTTTGCCGCGCAAAGGATGTCGCGGCAAGCGCACGCAATCGGCTGTTTGCATTGAGCAACCTAGAACGCCTAGGCAATTTGAGTTTTGAAAACTTCAACGCTTCGGGCAACGAGAAAGCAAAGTTCATGACACCACAGGAAAGAGAAAGTCTGCATCAAGCCTTTGAAGTCTGCGAAGAGTTTGTGCGCTCACATGCAGGCTGGCTGTTACTCGAAGGTGGATACGGCTGTGGTAAGACGCATCTCGCGGCGGCGATTGCAAACCATGCAGTAAGCAAGGGTGTGCTGACTTTGTTTATCACCGTTCCTGACCTGTTGGACTCTTTGCGCTTTGCTTTCAATGATCCCGAAACAACATTTGAGCAACGGTTTGCTGAAATCCGCACCGCCGATCTGCTGGTGCTCGATGACTTCGGCACGCAAAATGCCACTGCCTGGTCGCAGGAGAAAATATTTCAAATCATGAACTATCGCTACATCAACAAACTGCCAACGGTGATCACAACCAATTTGATGTTGGACGCCTTCGAAGGGCGTGTCCGCTCGCGGTTGCAGGATGACGAGTTGGTGATGCATTTGAAGATCAGTGCGCCCGATTATCGCCGCCCTGAACAAACCAGCAATCCAGGCATTTCCATGTTGACTCTGCCTGAGATGAATATGATGACCTTTCAGAATTTCCAGACACGCGAGGAGGAAGTGGGTAGGGAATCGCTGACAACCACCATCACCGAGAGGCAGGATAAATTCGGCGGCGTTCACAAAGATAAGACGGTCACGCGTGTAAAGGTGTCCACGGATGACATCCAGACTCTGCGCGATGCCTTCGGCGCGGCGGTGCGTTTTTCAGAAGAGCCGCATGGCTGGCTGGTCTTTTTAGGAGGATCGTTTTGCGGCAAGACGCATCTCGCAGCGGCAATTGGCAACTATCGCATTGCACTGGGCGGGCAGGCACTCTTGGTGGAAGTATCCGCCCTGTTCGATTACCTGCGTCAGTCCTTCCACCCCAGTTCTGATGTTTCGTTTGACCGACGCTTTCAGGAAATCCGTGCAGCGCCGTTGTTGCTCCTGGATAATTTGAAGGAAAGTAACGCGGGGTCTGCGTGGACGGAGGACAGGCTTCATGGGCTGTTGAATTATCGCTACAACATGCACCAGCCCACGGTGCTGACGTCTGCGTTGGATGCTGATGCTTTTGCGCTCCAGTATCCCAGTTTGTGGAACAAATTGTCGGACTCTTCCACGTGCCAGATCGTTTCTATCAACATGCCACCATACCGTCGTGGCATCAAACCATATAGTCAAGGAAAAAGAATAGGATAACCATGCCAATCACATACGCCACATCCCACATCGATGGAGGGCTGGATTGTTCCAGTTTATCCATCGGCATCCTAAAATCCATGCCCGATTCGCCAATCCTGAAGGCGATGGTCATTGCTGGAAAGCAGGCACATCCGATCTGGGCGCTGGATCGACTAGCTCTGGTGATTTACTGCTACGTGCAGTCCGCGAAGTATCACTATCCGCGCGGACCGCTGCCGATCCAGGTGAACGTCCGCAGTTCGCTGATCAGCAATGCGAGCACATCCTGTATCGTGGCGGATTCCATTATCTGGCATACGTCCGAGACGATCCGCATGGATGCGGAACGATTGATTGCCAAATTGACTTCTAGCACGCGCCTGACAACTAATTGGCCCGAAAAAACAGAAATGACTCTGCCTATCAATAGCGAGACCCGACGCGGGGTATGCTCCGACTAATGACCAGTCATTGTGCGAATGGCAGATAAATTGTCACATGGGAGGTGCTGGACTCCATCCTCAACTTCGCCGTGTTTGCCCAACATTCCTTTCAGGTGCAGCCCCCAATGTGGATTTGGTTGTGCGGATTAAGACCGACAGAGGGTTCATCGAAAGTAAGGTCAGATCCTTTATTATTTATTCTGGTAATTCGTTTTAATTTTGCATGAATAACATAATATCAGAAGCAATTTGATCTGGTGTTATACCGTAAGGCCAAGTGGCAAGCAGGTTGTGTTGCGTATCAAGGAAGAAGCTGCTGGCAGAATGATCTACAGAATAAAACCCTGTTGCTGGATCAGGATCATTGAGTTTGTAAGATATGCCATAGCTGGATGTGACCTTATCAATCTGCTCGTGTGTACCGCTTAATCCTATGAAACTGTTGCTGAAATTCCTGACATATTCACTGACCCTTTCCGTCGTATCCCGTTTATAGTCCACCGAAACGAAAATTACCTGTACCTGATCTGCTTGTTGGCTTGGCAGTATAGTCAATACTTTTCGAAATCCTGCCAGTGTGGTTGGGCACAGATCAGGACAGGAAGTGTAGCCAAAATAAATGACGATGTATTTATTTTGGAAGTCACTTAATCTCACCTGGCCGTCAATCGATTGCAATGTAAAATCAGGCATTGGTTTGGGCGGATTAATGACTGAGCCAAAGAAGACCGGGGGACGCGTAACTTCATATAAGGTGATCAAGGCTAGAGCGCATATCACGACCAACACCAATACAAAAGGTGGGCGCTTCATAATCCCTATTGATCTGTTACTTTTGCATTAATGGAAATCGTTCCAGCACTTTCGAATTGCAAGCTGATCTTTACGGTATCGCCGACTTTAAGGTCTCCCTTAACCCCTGTGAACATGATATGAAAACCGCCTGTTTTGAGTTCCACTGTCTGCCCAGCCGGAATTGGAATGGCATCAACCATTTTCATCGAAGCTACGTTACTCGCGTCGATAACCGTTTCATGCAGCATCGACATATCTGCAAAATCTACCTGCGCGCCTACCAACTTGTCATCAGTCGATCCAGCATTCTTAATCACCATATATCCGGCAAGAGAGTCGCCGCTGTTCATACCTGGCATTTGTCCACCGGGAAGACGCACCTGGGCAGCCGAAACTTCGATTGCACTTTGTGATGACTGAGGCTTTGGAGCAGGAGCGCAAGATGCAAGTAACAACGTGATTACGATCAAAGCAAGCAAATATGATTTCATGATATTTATTCTCCTTTTGAAAATCGTTTTATTTTATAGTGTTTTTGAAGTCTTCGTTAATAGTATCATCCAATATGTCATCTGCGATTCCAGACATAATAATATAGCCACACCGACAATTCTAATTGCTAAAATTGCTGGAAAATTCCCAAGCTTGAGTAGACAGGATTTACATCATATGTTTTGTCCAGGTCAAGCTAGAAAAATACAATTACAAATGTATTTGGTTTATCCACAATGAAAATTTAGATTGCTCGTCCCAGTATCCTTGAAGCCAGTCAATGTCTGCCTTGCGACTAATTATCCTCCAGTACCGCTCAGAATCATTTGGTTTGTGATATCGAAAACACCTCTTTAATTCAAAACAATAATCCTCGCACCAATAAGGCTGCAAGATACTCGCTCCTTTTATATCCGACCCATCCTCTCGAGCTTTGCACAAACAAGTAATACTCTCACTATATGCAAACCGATCTTTTTGCACGTTTCCGTAGAAAATCGGTATGTTTGGTACTTCCATTAAAGGATTAATATCAAAACTGGGATCTATCGCTGTTTTTAACAACCCTGCAGGAATCCAATAACCCTGGGGGGAATTTAAATCCAAATTCTCCCAATAATGTTGTCCGATTAAATCTTTTATATTCTCGAAATCCGCTTCACTAATTAATAAGGCTGCCATCTTTTACTTATTGTCCTTAGAAAAATAATCGCGGGATACAAATAACCGATTGTGTTATCGCACTGTAAAGTATGAGTTGCTGGTTGTATTAAAAGTTGCATTCTTTCCAAAAAAGAAGGAAAGGGGCAGTTTTTTTTTACCGTAGCCCTTTGTCTCTCACTTTGTACTTAATCGTCCAAAACTACGGTTTCTCCAGCCCATGTGCATTCAATAACTCTTCATTCTCCAATATTCCCATCGTCGGACCATCAGCCACAACTTGTCCTTCATCCATCACAATTGTGCGCGGGAACAATTCCTGCACCAATCTCATGTCATGTGTGGAGACCAGCATGGTAATCGGAAGTTCGCGCAATAAGTTGATCAATGTCCTTCTCGCACGCGGATCGAGTCCGGCAGTCGGTTCGTCCAGCACCAGCACTTCGGGTTGCATGGACAGCACAGTGGCAATCGCGATGCGCTTCTTTTCGCCAGCGCTGAGATGATACGAAACCCGCCGCGCATAATCGCTCATCCTCACCGAAGCCAGAGCCGCCTTGACACGCTCATCCACTTCTGGAGTGGAAAGCCCCTGATATAACGGACCAAAGGCTACGTCTTCATAAACAGTGGGAGAGAAAAGTTGGTCATCGGGGTTTTGGAAAACCAATCCCACGGAAGCGCGTACGCGGCTGAGATTCTTTTCATCCACATCCAGTCCGCAGACATGCACCTTTCCCTTTCCAAGCAGGATGCCGTTCAGATGCAAGATCAACGTGGATTTGCCCGCGCCGTTTGGTCCCACCAGCGCCACCTTTTCACCCGGCGCAATATGCAGGGAAATGCCATGCAAAGCCGTGTGACCATCAGGATACGCAAAGGATAAATTTTCTACTTCAATTGAATGACGCATAGGTTTAACCCCAAATCAGAATGCCAAAGATCAACAAGACAGCCAACATGAATAATCCCAGCCACAACACCAGCCAACTATTACGAGTCAACGCCGCTAAAGGCAGGGTGCGCACTTCGCCGTTATAACCGCGCGCGAGCATGGCAACATAAATTCGATCACTGCGCTCGATACCGCGCAAAAATAAATTGCCAGCCATGCCGCCTGTCACGCGCGCACGCCAGAGCAATGTTCCGCCCGCTTTTCGAGAAGCGTTTGGATCATCGCTCACGCCTGAACGAGCGGAGCGTGCCCGCATCAAGCGCAGAGCTTCATCGACGAGCACGAACAGATAGCGCCACATCAAACCAAACATGGCAACCAGCAAACGCGGAATACGGACGGCGCGCATGGCTTGCAATAACTCAGGGAAAGGAGTTGATGAAGCCAGCAAAATGGCGGCTTGTACCGATAGCCACGATTTGAGTGCGATGCTGATAAATCGCGCCAGCCCCTCGATGGAAGCTGTCAAAGTCCACGTACCAAGCGGCAGGGTGAAAAGAACAGTCCCCGTCGTGGTGAAAATGACTGGTAGAGCAGAAAGCACAAAGGGCAGGGCAAGCGACGCGCGCGTCAACACAAATCGAATTCCAAGTTCGGAGAGGAGCGTCACCGATAGGATTATCGTAAATAGAAAAATATAAACCGGCCACGCGCCAAATGGCGTCAGCGAAGAGGTCAGGATGAACGCGATCGTCAGTAAAAATTTGACGCGTGAATCCATCTGATGAAGCAAACTGTTTGAAGGTCGGAAGGGATCGAGGGAAGTTAGTTGCATGAAAAAAAAACGGGGCGGGGAGAAAGCCCGCCCCGATGGCTTACGCAGTTTTCTGATTCTTACGCAAATAGGCTACACCAAAGGCCACTCCGAAAACAATCAACGCGCCGATGATGCCAGCCAGAATGGTTGCCAAAGCTTCATTTGGAATGCCGGGGAAAACATAATCGGGCATGATATTAAAAAGTGGACCACGCGCAGTCTCCAAAAAGCCTTTTTGCTCGGCAACCCATTCCAATCCATCGGGATGAGAAGAAGCCAGTGGAGAAAGGATTGCGAGGAACAATGCGATTCCGAGACCGAATGTCCACACCGCCGCGCCACCCTTAGGGGCGGCTGATTCGCCTTCGAGCAGGTCGCGCCGCGCCGAATAAAGAAATGCCAACGCGCCAACCGTGATCAGTGCTTCGCCGATTCCAATCAACATGTGAATGCCGCCCATAGCCGGGACAGAGATGTTGGCGGGAGAGGTACCGGAGAGCGCCAGTTCCAGGGCGCAAGCCAGTGATGCAAAAACAATGGAGAGCCAAGCCGCTACCGCACCGCTGACAAAAATTGACCAGGATTTATCGCCAATCAATTTTCGCAGGCTGGTATAGGCGAAATACGAAACCGCCACGCCAACCACAGCCATATTGAAAATATTCGCGCCTAGCGCCAGCAAGCCGCCGTCTTGAAAGACCAGCGATTGAATGCTGACCACACTGGTCATGATGATGACTGCAGCCCAAGGTCCAAGCAAAATAGTGGCGACGGCTGCGCCAAGCAGGTGACCAGATGTTCCGCCAGTGACGCTGAAATTGAGCATCTGCCCGGCAAAAATAGTTGCTGCCAAAACGCCCATCAAAGGTACCTGGCGTTCACCTAAATCCTTGCCAACGCGTCGCAGAGCATAGGCAACTGCGATAATCGATATGACCCATAGGACGACCGAAACGAGTGTGGAAAGGAATCCGTCTGGGATGTGCATGGGTTGTGGTGAGAAGTGCATGTTATCCTCCGTTCAAAAATTGTGGGATTTGAAGTCTTTAGACTCCAGTTTTAAGCTCAACATCGGGAGACTTTGAACTCAAAATACATAAGGAAACTTACTTGCAATGTCGGCAAAGTCCCGTGAATGTGATCTGATCTTCCGTCAGACTGAAACCAGTGATTTGTTCCAGTTGATCGCGAAACGGCTGTAACCATTCGTGGGACAATTCTTCTTCCAGCCCGCAGACGCTACAAACCAGATGATGATGCTTGTGTTGAGTTAGTTCATACTCCAGCCGTCTACCGCGAACATGAGTGACACTGACAAAACCGTTTTCTACCAAAAAATCGAGGGTTCGATATATAGTCGGCTCAGTAATGCCAGGCAGGGAAGCGCTTGCCTTTTCAAAGATTTCCAATGGCAAAAGGTGATCGCCCGATTCGTGCAAGGCATTCAAGATTGCCATTCGCTGTGGGGTGAGTCGGAATCCGCGTTCGCGGATTTGAGAAGCAATATGAGCAGGCGAGCAAACCATAGAGTTAGCGCATTTTTTACGATAGCACACTCAAGCGAAATCATTCGATACAGACAACAAATATCGGTTTATACTCAGCCACATTAAGAATCCAGTTTTTTACTGTCAGAATTGGAATTAAACAACCAAGGCATTATAAGGCTATAAATTGCATTTGCAAAGGTTTGCATTATAATACTTCAACGGAGACAAAATGCGCGCTTCATCGGTCGATCACATTATTCTTGAAACACTTGAACACAATCATGATCATCTGACCGCCCAACAAATCTATGAACGTATTTGTGAGCGGCTGCCTGCCGTCAATCAATCCACGGTATATCGCGCCCTGGAGCGGATGGCAACCGCTGGAAAGGTCTCGATTTCGGACATGGGATTGGGAGCGGCGGTGTATGAGATGATCGGCGGAGAGCGCCACCATCATTTGGTTTGTCAGAACTGTGGTCAGACGCTAAACATCAGTGATGAAATCGTAAGCAATTTCTTCCATCAACTTGAAGCTGAGAATCACTTTCAGATGGTGACCAATCACCTGGTTTTGTTTGGTTATTGTGAGACCTGTCAAAAGGGCAAAGCCACTCAAAAAACAAAGGAATCAACTTGACACAAAGAGTAACGATGGGGGATTTGTTAAAGTCGAGACAAGTCTGTTTATGTCACAAGTTCCTTTATTCTCAAATAGATTGTTTTAATTGGGTGTCCAGAAACTGCTCAACACTTGTTGATGGATGTGAGTGCCCCATTTGCCGACTCAATCGGATGATTTGCGGGGCAATAAGCCCTGATGCTTTCAACATCTGATCTTGTTCAAAAAATTGTTGAACTGATGCATCAAGTACTATCTTCCCACTTACTATAAGCACCAATCGATCAATGTTTTCGATGAGAAAATCCATATCGTGTGAAATAACGATGACGGTTTTTCCCTGACGGTGCAGCAGTGAAATAACTTTAGAAAACTGCTCTTGTTCTTTGGAATCCAGTCCTGCTGTTGGTTCATCAAAGACAATTACAGGTGTTTGCATCGCCAAAGCGGAAGCCAAAGTCACCCGTTTGCGACCAGAATAACCCAGATCGCGTGGATTGAAGTTTGATGTTCCTCCCAATCCCATCAAGTCGAGCGCCTGTTCGACTTGAATATGAACTTCCCCAGGGGAATACCCCAGGTTTTGCGGACCAAAAGCAACTTCATCCCAGACTCGTTGATGAAATAACTGCTCGTCTGGGTTTTGGAAAACATAGGCAACTCGTCGCGCCATTTGAGCGGGACTATGATCCTTGGTCTGCCAGTCTCCAATCCAGACACTGCCTGTGGCAGGGCGCAACAGACCATTCAAGTGACGCGCCAGCGTGGTCTTGCCCGATCCGTTTTGACCAACCAATGCGACTTTTTCTCCAGGTTGAATCGTTACGGAAACTCCGTTTAGGACTTTCACCCCTCCTGGATATGTGAAGTGAACGTCATCCATGCGAATCGTCATCTGTATATTTCCTGCTCTGATGATGAGATCGAACCCATCTGTTGAAAACCCGTTAGTGTTTGTTCCAAAGTTATCGGCAGTGCGGTATTGGCAGGCCATAGACCGCGAGACTTTCCCAAATACGCGGCTTGTGTGTAACGAAGCCAATTGATACCGGCTTCTTGAATCCGCGAAGAGACCAGGACATCCCCTGGAGCGCCATCCAAAATCACCTCGCCATGCGCCAGCGCAATGATTCTATCGGCATAACGGGCGATCCACTCCAAATGATGTTCGGCAATCACCACGGTTGTGCCTGCTCGGACTAATTTTTGTATGATTTCAAAGACGTCCTGACTGCCTTGTGGGTCGAGCATGGCAGTCGGTTCATCCAACAGCAGGACGGATGGCGCAAGAGCCAGGACGGCGGCCAGCGCCAGACGTTGTTGTTGTCCGCCAGAAAGCGTGTAGGGGGAGTGGTCGCGCAACTTTGTCAATCCAACCTGCTCTAAAGCGTATTCAATTCGCGCAGGCATCTCCACCCGTGGCGTCCCCAGATTTTCCAGCCCAAACGCTACTTCCTCAAACACTGTATAGCGCATACCAGAAAGTTGATTGGCTGGATTTTGCAACACAAGACCCACTTGTCCTGCAAATTGCCCCGGAGAATGGCTCTGGGTATCCATGCCGCAAACTGTAACCGCGCCCTGCATCTGTCCATGAAAAAGCGCAGGGATAAGTCCGGATAAAGCCAGGCATAGGGTGGATTTTCCCGCCTCGTTGCCGCCAATAACCGCAACCAACTGCCCGGGGTCAACCTGAAAGTTGACGTCCCTTAGGGCTGGTAAGGCGCCACCCGGATAGGTGTAGGTCAGCCCTTGCACATCAATGACTGCCATGAATTCTTCCCCAAACCCCAATTACAAGCAAGAAACCAGCGAGCAAAATCATGACCCAGCGCGCGATGCGTTGCTCTCGTGTATCAACCAACTCCATCAGGCTGGTTTTCTGGTTGGGCGAGCTAAAGCCGCGTACTTCCAGCGCCAGGGAACGATCTTCCACATCCACCAATGCGCTGAAGACCAGCGGCGCGACCAATGGAAAAAGTGCGCGCATTCGCTGAAAAAAGTTGCCTTGAGTTTCTAATCCGCGTGCCTGTTGAACTGACTGGATAACCTGTACACGCGTGACCATCTGCGGAAGCAGTAAAAGTGGACTGCCCAGCAGGTAAGCCAAGCGATGTGACAGACCAATTTCCACCAACGCCTGAATCAGGTGGGATGGGTGTGTACTGACCATTAATAGCAGTGATGCCGCCAATGTGGCAGCCAGACGTAGGATAATCAGGAATGCAAAACTTACTCCTTCCTGTCCCAAGGCAAATGGTCCCAACCTGAGCAGGATGGTCTGGTTTAGGGGGCTAAAAAATCCATGTACAAGGAAAAGCACCACGGCAAAAGGGATCAACAAGCGAAGAACGGTGCGCGTCACCCTCCCTGCCAGGTCTGCCCGCCACAACAATAACATGGCGAACAGACCCGGAAAGAAGGCTGATAACCAGCCGCCCGGCCCTCCAAAGATAATCACAGCCGATGCCAGGCTGAATGTCAGCTTGGACAGCGGATGCAGGCGGTGCAGGTAGCTTGTACCTGGCAAATAAAGGGTCGGGCTTGTGGACACGGATTGTTTTATTCCGTTACAGAATTGGCGCGCGGGAAACGCGAGGTAAAGCGCTTGGGCAGTCCTTTGACAATGCCCCAGGCGAGCAACGCAGTCACCACTTTGTCAATCAGGTTGTCGGTGATTACGGTGATAACCACGGAGCTAAACAGATCGCGTCCGGTAGCCATCAGGTATGCGGTGATGAAATCTGCGCCGCTGCCAGTCACGCCGCCGAACATGTAAACACGAATCGGGATGGCGATGACTGAAAGAGCAAGGGTGATAATAACGCCGCTAACGATAGCCTGCCACCATTTTTTGAACAGTCCGTATTTTGCACACAAGCCTGCGACAATACCGATGATCATGGCAACGGGGGCAAAAGCAGCTGCAACCGGGTCGGTCAGCATTCCCCAGATCAGGTTGGTTAGTAAGCCTGTTAAGCCGCCTGCCCACGGGCCAGCAAGCAAGCCCACAAGCACAGTGCCGATGGAGTCCAGGAAAATGGGCAGTTTGAGCATGGATACGACCTGCCCCAATGCGATGTTGAGCACAATGCCAACAGCCATGAGCGCCAGGGTGATGGTGGAGAAATCTTTCTTGAGTTGTTCTTTGAGAGACATGATATTTTTTTCCTTTTGATTAAATGGGTTTTATTTCCAGTTCCGGATACCCGGTCTGGGGGTCGAAAACACGTAAAAAGCGCAAGTCAGTCAGGCTGGCCAGGACAATTTCAGCGGTGGTATAGACTTCGCTTCCATCCATCAGGTGAGCGCCATAGGTGCGGCCTTCCTTATCCGATATGGCAATGTGGTAATGACTGCCATGAATGGAAAACACGCCAGTCAGGGAAACAATCTCGAAGTGTCCTTCCAGCGTTACAGAATGTTCCTGATTGGCAAAGCGCAACACAGCTTTCCGCAGGCTGCCCACACAGGTCAACACGAAGGCTGCTTCCAACTGGTGGGATTGTGCAAAAGTATCCAAGGTTACCTTTGGATCTTCGCCGGGGCGTAAACGCAATGCAAAGGCTTGCATACTCATTGACCTAAATGGAAATCACTTTTGCTGCACGCCGTTGGGCTTCGATGATATCGGTCATCCCACCCACAATTCCCACCTGCACCTGGTCTACAAGGTTGAAAAAGTTCAGGCAGGTACTGCAAAGAATTAGGCGCACGCCTTTGGCTTCCAGCGATTTGAGCGAAGCGATCACCGGTGAATCCTTGACGACCAGCTTGACGCCAGCTGCATAAAAGCAAATTACCGCCGGAAGCAGATTGTTTTCATCCAACAGCTTGAGATAGGTGGTTATCAGCGTTTGCTGAAGTGCGGGCTCAGCATCCCCCATGCCGTTGCGAGTTACGAGAATTACTGTTTCAGAATCTGATACGGTCATATTAGTCTCCTGTATATGGGTTTTATCGGCCTTTTGAAAGGCGCAATTTCCAAATAAAAATACCGCCATAGCGCGCGCATATGGCGGTATAGGAGGCTAAAGGAGGTATCAAGACATGATACGACCTCCGCTACGCCGAAACGCGGGCAACCACAACATTGAGCGCAAACTTGCGCTCAAAAGCCGGGTTCAAGTGCGGTGGTAGTAGCGGATCATCGATTTGTTCCTTTTAAATCATGAAATGGAATAAACTTGCAGTTTTGATTTTATCACGAAGCAAGGCAAGCACCTGCGCTTTGACGCGAAAGCAGGTTTTAGATCAAGCGTCCTTCACGGGTAAAACATGAATGGCTTTGATAACCAGCGCTACCTCATCGCCCACTTTCAGCTGCAGGTTTTCAACAGACTCTGTTGTAAGGACGGATGCCATCTCGGCAGGCAGGACGACTTCAAATTTAACCAATGACATGATATCGCCTGTTTTGATTGAAGTGACTTTACCGCGGATATTGTTGAGCGCGCCGTATTTCATGGATACCTCCTGAGTAGATTTAATCCTATTTTATCATGCGCAAAAATGAGTGTGCAAGATAAATTGCAAACTCCACAGATTTAAGCATGTTATCACCAAACTCCGAGAATTTACTCATTAACGACGGAATTCGAGAAGTTCATATCAACATCACCATGTCATTCGTCTATCGGACGAACAACATTTTTCGTGATGAAATTTGAAATACAGTTTCAAGAAATGGGTATGTTATAATTTTTTCTGATGAAACCCGTCACACTAAACTTGGTTTGAATGCTGCCAAAAGCCGCAGTTGCGCGGCTTTTCTGGTTCAGGTATACGTTGCCATCCGCTTACCCGCGGATGTGAGGCTGCTTTTGATTGTGAGTTGCCCGCCGCAGGCGTTTACCTGTGGCGGTTTTCATTTAATAGCCAGGCTTCCCTGCTGATGGAATAATGAGGACGATGGAACCGGGTTCTCCACGGTCTGCAAAACCGTGCGCTGCTCTCGCGCTGCGAGGCAAGGTGGGTTCGACTCCCGCCGTCCTCTCCTATGTATGTTGTTGGCACATCCGGGCACGTGGATCATGGCAAATCCAGCCTCGTCAAGGCGTTAACTGGTATCGACCCCGATCGGCTGATCGAGGAAAAGCAGCGCGGTATGACAATAGACCTGGGGTTTGCCTGGCTGCGTCTGCCCTCTGGAAAACAAATCAGCATCGTCGACGTACCCGGTCACCAGCGGTTCATTGAGAACATGCTGGCCGGTGTGGGGGCAATAGATGCAGTCATTCTGGTCGTGGCTGCCGATGATGGAGTCATGCCACAAACCCGTGAACACCTGGATATTCTCAATCTTCTGCAAATCTCAAATGGGGTGATTGCTCTGACCAAAATCGACCTGGTCGAACCTGAATTGCGTGACCTGGCTGTTGAGGAGATTCGATCCCTGGTCGATTCCACCAGTTTGAAAGATGTGGCTATTGTCCCCATATCCACTGTCACCGGCGAAGGGCTTGATACTTTCACTGCGGCACTTGATGCTGCGCTGGAATCCACTCCGCGCCGTCCCGATCTTCAGCGCCCGCGCTTGTGGATTGATCGTGTTTTCACTCGACCTGGATTCGGTACTGTTGTAACGGGTACGTTGATTGACGGCATGTTACAAATTGGGCAGGAAGTCGTGATCCTGCCTCAAGGCTCTGTCAGCCGTATTCGAAGCATGGAAACACACAAACAAAGCATCAAGATAGCTCAACCTGGCACACGCGTTGCTGTCAACTTGCCTGGTTTAGCTGTTGCGGATTTACGACGGGGTAATGTCCTCACCATACCCGAACGCCTACAACCCACCAAACGGCTGGATGTGCGCCTGCACTGTCTGTCCGACGCGGACGAATCCATTCCCGATGGTGTTAGCGGGCGTTTTTTCACCGGTGCGTTCGACTGCGGTGTGAAAGTGCGCCTGCTTGACCGGGATGTGCTACTGCCTGGCGAGAGCACGTATGCCCAGATTTTTTTGGACGCAGCAGTGACAACAGCGAGCGGCGACCATTTTATTATCCGTCGCCCCGCGTTGCGGGCGACTGCCGGAGGCGGGCTGGTGCTCGATCCGCATCCATTACGCCACAACCGCTTGGATGCCGCTGTGCTGAACAACTTGACGATCATGGAACATGGCAGCCCCGAAGACATCTTGACCTGTGTCCTGGGTCACAAACCGCCCATACCGATGGCTCGTTTACTGGAATGGAGCGGACTCCATCCCAAGGAACTACAAGTCGCCGCACAACGTTTACTCGAAAGCGGCAATGCCATCTTTTTAGGTCGTGAAGGCGATATATTCCAAGACGCCTATCTGGTTTCGCCGCCAGGTTGGGAGCGCATACTCCAGCGGATGCTGGACTTGTTGAATAGTTACCACACTCAATATCCGCTGCGCCCAGCCATGCCCAAGGAAGAATTCCGCTCCCGTTTGGAATTTCCCGACGGTCTTTTCCGCCTCGCGGTTCAGCGTGCAGTTGACCTCGGATATCTGAATGATGTTGGCGCAGGGATCTGCTTGGCAGGATTCACTGTTCAGTTCACCCCTCAACAACAAAAACTGGTGGACGCCTTGATGAAAGCCCACCGTGCCACCCGCTTCACTCCGCCAACGGGAAGCGAGTCCATCCAAACCTTTGGATTGGATGGCGAATTATTTCAATCTCTGGTGGTGCGTGGTAATCTGATTGGAGTTGGGGACGATGTCTATTTCCTTGCCGATACCTACCATGAGATGGTCGCCTGTCTTACAGGATATCTGCAAGAACATGAAAAAATTACTGTTGGCCAGGCGCGCGATTTATTTGGCACCTCCCGCCGCTATATCCTGGCGTTCTTAAATCACATGGATCAGAAAATCACTCGACGGGTGGGCGATGAACGTTACCTGCGATAACGAGCATACTGCAATAAATTTCCAGATACCTGATCAGAAATACACCTGTGCTGGTCGCTGGTCGTCACTTGCCCTGATTCAGGCGCAAAACGCAAGTGACATTTCACCTATCAAGTCATTACAAGTATTACTGGAATTTTGCGTCCATCACTTCTATACTGAAACCAGCACATTAAGAATTTTTTGATCAAGGTGACCCGATTGCCCGGATGTTAGGGCTTAAAAGGTGTAAGCTGGTGTGAGTCCAGCGCTGTGCCGCAACTGTAACTGGTGAATAGCCAGAAGTCAGGATACCTGCCTTGATATTTTCCATGTTTGTCCTTCTCGAGCAAGGAGGCAGTGTATTCGGACAAA
Organism: Herpetosiphon sp.; assembly: GCA_020717985.1. Classification (GTDB taxonomy): domain Bacteria; phylum Chloroflexota; class Anaerolineae; order Anaerolineales; family Villigracilaceae; genus Villigracilis. Next base: position 22,877 of record DYDH01000054.1, read on the forward strand.
TCATTTCCCGAATAGACCGGCTTTCACGCTCAATCCGCAAGGGTTGAGTTTTTGTTTAAAGCCTCCCTGCTTGAGATGAAAATCCATCTTTTTCAGGAGGCTCGTAATGAAGTTCCCACGTGTTCGTATCAAGTCCGTCTTCTGGCTGACGCTGGCGCTGCTGTTGGGATTTGGAATCCAGCCCGCACTCGCCAAGCCGCAAGCCATGCACATCATGGAAGGCTTTTTACCGCCGGTATGGTGTGTGGTTTGGTTTGCCGTTGCCATTCCATTCTGGGTGGTGGGATATATCAAGATTCAAAAACTGGTCAAGGATAAACCGGAGAGCCGTCTGCTTTTGGGGATGGTCGGCGCTTTTGCTTTTGTGCTTAGCGCATTGAAAATTCCCAGCGTGACCGGGTCGAGCAGTCACCCGACCGGCACTGGTTTGGGCGCAATCCTCTTTGGACCGGCAGTGATGTCAATTTTGGGCGGGATCGTTCTTCTCTTCCAGGCATTGCTGCTGGCACACGGCGGATTGACCACGCTCGGCGCAAACACCGTCAGCATGGCAATCGCCGGTCCGCTGGTTGCCTGGTGGGTTTGGCAGGGCTTGAAAGGGAAAATGTCTACAGCCTGGGTTGTATTCCTTGCCGCCGCACTGGCTGACCTGATCACCTACGTCGTCACTGCAACCCAATTGGCGCTCGCCTATCCTGATCCGGTCAGCGGTTTCTTCGGATCGTGGAGTAAATTCATGGTGGTCTTTGCAGTGACGCAGATTCCGCTGGCAATCAGTGAGGGTCTGTTGACCGTTCTCATCTACAACGCCTTGCGTTCCAATGCCCCGTCGGAATTGAAAATGCTTGGCGCGGAAGCCTAGGAAAGGGAGAAAAATCATGACGACAAATTCTCAATCCAACAAATCAAGCAGCACAACCTGGCTTTTAATTGCAGGCGTTATTTTGCTGGCTGCGCTGGGACTGGTCATCGGCAATATTCTTGTGCCTGGTTCCGAGTTTGGCGGCGCGGACGGACAGGCGGAAGAGGTCATCACATCCATCGACCCAAACGTCGAACCCTGGTTCTCGCCCATTTGGGAGCCG
>DYDH01000055.1:0-15177 GCA_020717985.1 Herpetosiphon sp.
CCTCGCCGCGCCCGCCTTTGAAACCTGGCGCGAAGGCGAGTCGCTCAATATTCAAGCCATGCTCTTCACGCCCGAAGGCAAACCGCGCCACAGCATTTTCTATCTTGCGCACCTCTCCGATGGCGAGCGCATGTTCTTCGTCACCCTTCTCCTCTCTGCCGTCGAAACATGGATGCGTACACAAAAAGGTTCGTCATCATTGCGCGCCTTGCTTTACATGGATGAAATCTATGGCTACCTTCCGCCCACCGCCGTGCCGCCCTCAAAGGGTCCGCTCCTTCGCATGTTGAAACAAGCGCGCGCCTTTGGCTTGGGTCTTTTGCTCGCCACCCAAAACCCAGTTGACATGGATTATAAAGCCCTCTCCAACACGGGCACATGGTTCATTGGCAAACTGCAAACCGAGCGCGATAAGAATCGCCTGCTCGACGGTCTCGAAAGCGCCGCTGGCGGCATCCCGCGTGCCGAGATGGACAAGCTCATCTCATCGCTTGGCAAGCGCGTTTTTGTCTTGCACAACGTCCACGAAAAAATGCCGGTCTTAATGCAAACCCGCTGGACGATGAACTTCCTAGCAGGACCGATGACCCGAGCGCAGATTCCTGCCCTCAATCAATTGGTGGACGCTGGAGCCGCGCCTCGCTCCACGCCCGCATCTGGTTCTACTTCGAGAGCAGTGTCCACGCCTCAGCCTTCCGTTGAATCTTTTCAGCCCGTAACGATTCCATCAGCCTCTCAGCCTTCAACCTTCCGGCAAGTTCAAGACATCGCCGCGCAATCTGCCGCCGCTCAGCCTGCACCCCGCAACGTTCAACCTTCCAACCTTCAACCTTCAACCGCTGGAAGCATCACCAAGCCATCCCTCCCCGCCGGCATTCGCGAATATTTCCTCCCGCAGAATTACAGCCTGCCCGAAGCGTTTCAATCTGCAAAGAAATCCATGCCATCGCAAGCCATGATTCAGAGCATCGTCTATCGCCCGTCACTTCTCGCTTCCGCTCAAGTTCGATTACTTGACCGAAAATTTGGTGTAGACTCTGAGATCACCAAATCAGCCCTGGTTGACTCACTGGATCGGCGCGGCATTGTCCGCTGGGATGAATTCCCCTACGCCGGTCCCTCGCTCGACAAAGTGGAAACCATGCCTGCCGCCTCGGCGCGTTTCGGAACGATTGATGCTCCGTTGAACGACTCGAAATTAATGACCGCCCTGCAAAAAGATTTCACCGACTGGCTCTTCCGCAATTCAGAAGTCACCGCGCGCGCCAATCTCAAGCTCAAAGTCTTCGGCGGCCCCGATGTCACACAAGCCGAATTTATGAAGGCTTGCTCTGATGCCGCCAGCGATGCGCGCGACACCGAAGTTGCAAAGAAGACCGCCGCGATAGACAAGAAGATCAAATCCATCGAAGACAAACTTTTCCGCGAAGAACGTGAATTGCAACAAGATCAGGCAGACCTGCAAAACCGCAACATCGAGACGGGTCTCAGCGGCGCAGAAGCAGTTGCCGGTTTGTTAGGTTTTGGGCGCAAGAAAAGCCTGTCCACTTCGGTCTCGAAATTCCGCATGGCGCAGAACGCCAAAGAAGATGTGCGTGAATCGGAAGAATCCATCACGCAGTACAAAAAAGACCTGTCCGCTTTGACTCGTGAGCGCGAAGATATGGCCGCCGAGATCAATGACCGCTGGGGCAGTCAGGTCAACGAGATCAGCGAAGTCAGCATCAAGCCCAAGAAGACCGATATTTACGTCAACATCTTTGGCGTGGCATGGAAACCATACTACATCGTGCAAGCAGGCGCAGATATCATCGAACTTCCCGCCTTTGGCGCGGAATAATATCATGTCGTTGCGAGGAGGGCTCTTGTTTTTTCCGACGAAGCAACCTCCTCGTGACAGTAGATTGCTTCGGGCGAAAGATCATCGCCCTCGCAATGACATTTGTATGTAAGGTAGTGACGACTTCAAGTCGTCACTATGTTTTAAAGGATAAATCATAATGAGCATCTTCATTCTTCTACTGGCATTGGCAATTTGGGGCGTAATACATTCCTTCCTCGCCTCACATCTGGCAAAAGACCTCTTCCGCCTGAAAATAGGCAGCATGGACCTTTATCGCCTTGCGTACAACGTCTTTGCGGGAATCAGTTTTCTTCCCATTTTGTATTTGATGACAATCCTGCCCGATCAATTGGTGTACGAAGTCCCATCACCGTGGAATCTGGTCATGTTTGGCGGACAGTTATTGTCTGCAATTCTGTTGACAGTTGCCTTTCTGCAAACGGACTCGCTTTCCTTCGTCGGTTTGCGCCAACTGTTCGAGGAGGAGAAATCCGGCGCACTTGTCACGCGCGGACTGTATCGCGTGGTACGGCATCCGCTTTATACGTTTAGTTTGCTTTTCATCTGGCTTACATCGAGTGTTTCGCAAAATTCACTTACGGTCTATATTGGCGCGACGCTTTATATTTTGATCGGCGTATATTTTGAAGAACGCAAACTCTTGCGCGAGTTCGGCGAAGCATACGCAAGTTACAGAAAATCCACGCCCATGTTGATTCCCGGTTTGGCGTTCGGGAAAAAATAAGGCGGGCAATACTCATATTTTTGCCCATGTTACAATCGCAACAGATTATCAACTTGTCCGCTTTGAAGGCACACCATGACAAAAATTCTGCTGGTCGAAGATATACTCGATAATGCCGCGCTTGTGCGCAAAGCATTGTCAGGACGCAATTATGAGATCGTTCATGCGCTGGATGCGGAAACCGGATTGCAACTGGCCTTGGCTCACGTCCCTGACCTAATTCTTCTCGACCTCGGACTGCCGGATTACGACGGGCAAACGCTGGCGGGCTGGCTTCGCGCCGAGCCCGCACTGACTTCCACGCCGATTATTGCCGTAACCGCCTGGCCTGAAGAGACCGCAAAAAAAATGGTCGAGAGTTACGGTTTCGACGGCTACATCTGTAAGCCGATCATCAAGGTCGGCGAGTTTGCCGCCAAAATCGATTCCTATTTGAAAGTTCGCTAAATGATAAACATTGACGCTGCAATAAAATTGATTCCTGTGAGTCAGTTTACCGATGAACAACTCGCGGCGATCTACAACCAAACCCGCGTTGACTATATGATCCCAATGCCCATGAATGCCACGCGTTTGGCCGAATATATGGCGACCTACGATGTGAGCCGCGAGCATTCGCAGGTGGCCGCCGCGCATGATGGGGAAATGCTGGGCGTGAATATGCTTGGCTTGCGCGAAAACCGCGCCTGGATCACACGCCTGGGTGTATTGCCCACTACGCGTCGCAATGGAGTGGGGCAGGTATTAATGGAGACTTTGCTGGAGCGGGCCGCCAACCTGTCCATTGATTTTGTGATGCTGGAAGTGATCAAGAACAATACGCCGGCTTATCGATTATTTTTGAAACTTGGCTTTTATGAAGTGGGTGAACTGCTTGTTCTGCGCCGTTCGCCGCTTACGCCGCCTGTAAACCCCATTGTGGCGGATGCCCAACGGCTTGACCGTACCGACGCGCTTGTGCTGGTTGGCCGTGACCGCGGCACACAGCCCTGGACAAATCAATCTGAATCATTGTTCAATGCATTTGAAGTGTCAGGCTTGAGACTGACACTGGCTGACGGCAGTCGCGGCTGGCTGGTCTATCAACGCCAGAAATTTCTTCTTACCCGCTTTGCATTCAAAACTGAAGCGGGCGACCCTGCCACGGTGGCGTATGCCTTGCTTTCTCATTTGCATAATCAATATCCACGGCTGGATACTCAGGTGGAAAATATTCAGATCAATGATCCGCACCTTCCGGCTTTTTATCGGATGGGATATGTCGAGGCGTTTCGGCGCATTGAAATGTGGCGCGGCGAGCCTCCGGCCAGCCTCATTATGAAATAACCATCAGCAAGTTGATTGACTCCAGAGCTTCAGAATGGTTTGGGAAATATATGTTTCGAAAAGTCATCTGTTATTTAACCCTGATCGCTTTGTCGGCGGGCTGTGCCCAGGCCGTCGTGAATGTTTCGGTTGTGCAACCCAGCCCAAGGCCGAGTCTGACCGCGACTGTGGATGCGATATCTCCGTCGGCGACAGCCATTCCTGAGATGACGGCAATTGCCACGCCCACTCCATCCTGTTTGCCGAAGACCAGTTTGAGAATTATGCCATTGGGCGATTCGATCACGTACGGCGAGGGTATTGTTAGTTATGGCGGATATCGAAATTTGCTGGGGGCTTTGATGGCGAACGACGGCTACACTGTGGATTTTGTGGGGTCGCAAAAGAGCGGCGAAGATGTTCTCTTCGATGAGGATAACGAGGGGCATCCGGGTTGGCGGACTTACAATTTAAGGGAGGCGATTGCTTCGGAGGGCTGGCTTGAAACATACCAGCCGGATATTATTTTGTTGCATATTGGTTCGAATGATCTTCGGGATGGAAACCCGGTTTATACCCGTGATACTCTTTCGGCGTTGATTGACGATATCCTTGCGCGACTGCCTGAGACACGAGTCATCGTCGCGCAGATCATCCGCACCCGATGGGGGTCTGACACAAAGCATATCTTGTATAATGATTCGATACCCGGTATTGCCGCATCAAAAGGCGGACGGGTTTCAGTTGTTGATATGGAAAATGTTCTGTCCAATAAAGATTTCACCACTCTTTATCATCCCAGCCCCAGGGGCTATGACAAAATGGCGCATGCATGGGAATCCGCAATCCTTGCATTGGAGTTGGATGCGGGTTGTTTCACTTCCAGATAAATCTGCTGTTTGGCGATAAAATTCTTTTTGAAGTAAATGCGTTCTAAGCGGACGCTTCGTTTGATTCGATTCCCAACACCGATGTCAATCCTTGAATGAACAAGCTTCCACCGAACAGGAGGATTGTGTTTTTCATGTCTCCACTGATGATGGACCAGTGAATTCCCCATGCCACCGCAGAGATGCCAATCACAACGAGAAATATGCCGCTCAGCAACAAGCGACTCTGGCGGATGGGCTGCACACTGTCTTTGAACGTTAGTATGCCAAAATAGATCGCCAACATGCCTGCGCCGGTCTTGAAGGATATCCACCCCAGTGACTCGCCTGCCGATACACACGAAAGAATCAATAACCCGCCGATAAGTGAATTGAGAAACGCCAAAAGGATCGAAATGACTTTCATGACAGTGCCTCCTCATGTGGTTGCTTCAACGATAAATGGAATGCACTTACAAATCCTATTGAGAGTCTATCAATTGCTATTGAAAAAATCCCTTCCAGTGGATGCAATTTGCTGATTAGCGTTTACGACGGCGATACGCGGCTGCCAATCCGCCGGTTGACGTTTCACGATACAGGGAGGGCAGTGCATGACCAGTCTCGCGCATAACGGATACAACTTCGTCATAGGAGATGCGATGTCCACCGTCTGTGAACAGGGCATAATCGGCGCAGGCTAAAGCTTGGGCGGCGGCGAAGGCATTGCGTTCGATGCATGGGATTTGAACCAGTCCCGCCACCGGGTCGCAGGTTAGTCCGAGGTTGTGTTCCAATCCCATTTCAGCCGCATATTCGATCTGACGCGAAGTTCCTCCCAGAAGTTGAGTGGCTGCGCCAGCCGACATCGCACAGGCTACGCCCACTTCGCCCTGACAGCCAACTTCCGCGCCGGATATGGACGCGTTGTGTTTGGCAAGGTTGCCGATCAATCCGGCAGTTGCAAGCGCGCGCAGAACCGCATCGTCTGAACAGCCGAGGATGCCTTGCAGATATTTCATCACCGCCGGGACGATTCCGCATGAGCCGCAGGTGGGGGCGGTGACGATCTCGCCGCCGGATGCATTTTCTTCGGAGACGGCCAACGCGTAGGCAGAGACCAATCCCGCCCGTTGCAACTGCGGACCTGACAAACTGGCTTTGCGATAGAACGACCACGATTTGCGCGCCAGTCCCAGCCCGCCGGGGAGCACACCTTCGGCATGAAGTCCGCGTTCGATGGCCGCCTGCATCACTTTCCAAACCTTATCCAAATGTTCCCAAACTTCTGCGCCTTCGCAGGTTTCCACATATTCCCATAAGGCTTGTCCGCTCTGTTTGCATTGTTCCAATATCTCGCGCATACTTTTCAAGTCATAGACATCTTTTGGGACGGGCAGGCTGTCTGTATCGCGCAAGGCTCCGCCGCCCACGCTATAGACTTCCCAACGCGCAAGGGACTTCCCTTCGGCGGATAAGGCTTCAAAGCGCATCCCGTTTGGATGCAGGGGCAATTGCTTTTCTGGCTTCCAGATGATTTCGAGGTTGTTGGAATTGAAAATACTTTTGATAGCCGCATCGGTCAAATGTCCGCGCCCAGTGGCGGCCAGGCTTCCAAATAAAGTTGCGCGATACGCCGCCGACGACGGATACCGTCCGCGAAATATTTCCGCCGCATGGCGCGGTCCCATGGTATGACTACTGGACGGACCAATACCGATCCGAAAGAGTTCTGTGATGGATTCCACTGGAGGCTCCTGTTGGGTAATTTTTATGACAGCCTCAAGTGTATCTCAATGCCGGCTATTTTCCATATTCATGCGCCACACTCAAAATCCATTTGACATCTTCCCCCTTTTTTGCTACACTGTAAGTTGTCAGACAACTCTAGGCTAGTTACGAACCTCAACAAGCTAAAGGCAACAGAAAATGACAACTCTCCTCATAAAAAACGCATATATAGTCACAATGGACGACCATCAGAAGGAAATTCCCGAGGGTGGTCTTTTTATTCGGAATGGACTGATCGAAGAGGTTGGTCCGATGAGCGAACTTCGCACCACAGCCGATGAAGTGCTTGATCTCAAAGGTCACATCGTATTGCCGGGGCTGGTCAATACGCATCACCATTTTTACCAGACTCTCACGCGCGCTGTGCCTGCCGCACAGGATGCGAATCTTTTCAACTGGCTTAAAACTTTGTATCCTATTTGGGCGCGCCTCACTCCCGATGATATTTTTATTTCGACTCAGACCGCGTTGGCGGAACTGGCTCTTTCAGGATGCACCACCGCATCGGATCATCTCTACCTTTTCCCGAACGGCTCAAAACTGGACGATGAGATTGCTGCGGCTTCCGAGATGGGGATGCGCCTGCAAGCATCGCGCGGCTCGATGAGTCTCGGCGAATCCAAAGGCGGATTGCCACCCGATTCAGTAGTGGACACCGAAGACAACATCCTCAAAGATTCGCAACGCCTGATCGAAAAATATCACGATGCAAAACATGGCGCGATGACCCAAATCGTGCTTGCGCCGTGTTCGCCGTTTAGCGTCACATCAGACTTGATGAAACAATCCGCAAAGATGGCGCGTGAATATGGCGTGCATCTGCATACGCATCTCGCCGAAACCGAAGACGAAGAACAGTTCTGCATGAAAATGTTTGGTCATCGTCCAGTGGGGTATATGCAGGAAGTGGATTGGGTCGGCAGTGATGTGTGGTTCGCTCATGCGGTTTGGGTCAATGACGCAGAGATTCAAGTCTTTGCCAAACATGATTGCGGCGTGGCGCATTGTCCCACTTCGAATATGCGGCTCGCCTCTGGCATTGCGCCTGTCAAAGAGTATCGCGCTGCTGGCGTGAACGTCGGCTTGGGCGTGGACGGTTCCGCATCCAACGACGGATCGCATCTGCTGGCGGAAGTCCGCACTGCCATTCTGGTCTCGCGGGTGAAGGATGGAATGACAGGATATTCATTATCCGCTGACCCTAATCGAAAATTGATGACCGCGCGCGAAGCGCTTCACCTCGGCACACGCGGCGGGGCGGCGGTTCTGGGTCGCAAGGATATTGGCAGCCTCGAGGCCGGCAAATGCGCCGACTTCTTTGCTGTCAACTTAAATAAACTTTCATATACTGGTATGCATGACCCCGTTTCTGCAATTGTGTTCGGTCAATCCATGAATGTGGATTACACGGTTGTGAATGGAAAGTTCGTTGTCAAGGAAGGTCAACTGGCGACTGTGGACGAACACAAGCTGATCGAAAAGCATAATAGTGCAGCTAAAAAATTACTGATTGGTTAGGAGATTTATCGTTTATGAGTGACATCATGTTCAATATGCTGTATGCGCTTTCCCATGGTATTCCGGGATTGGTGGTTGCGGGGGTGGCATTGATTCTCATGTTTCTTGGCTTGATCAGAAAAGAAGCATCGCTAATGTTGATTGCCGCTTTGTTGACTGTTCCGTCCACATATACGGCTGGCGACTGGACAAGTGTCCTGCTGCTTGTGCGATTAATACCGCTCTTCTCGCTGCTTTCAGCCTTAGCCATCAGCAAAGAGGAAAATTTCCTTGCATGGATTTTACCGTTTCCATCCTTTGGCGCGCTTGTTTACTTTCTTTTTAATCTCATCCGCTCCGGTGCTGGCGGCTCTTGATTTATAAACGCATATGTTTATATTAATTGGAGCGTTATGACGTCGTCCGCTAAAGTCGCATACTTTCTCCCGATACCATTTTTGCTGGTGGCTTTATGACGCATCCAAAAAAAGAGAAGACGTTAATAGTATTTTCCATGCTGTCCTTTTATTTACTGCTGGTCATTCGTAATGCCTGGGTTTCAGACGATGCAATGATCACCTTCAGGGTTGTCGAGAATTTTTTGGCAGGCTATGGATTGGGATACAATCCTTTTGTTCGCGTCCAGGTATTTACACATCCGCTTTGGATGTTCTTGATATCGTCGGTTTATTTTTTTGAAGGACTATTCATTCCTCACGCCCCGAACGCCTTGTTTTATATAACGACATTCCTGTCCATTTTATTTTCTATTCTCACCGTTTTTTTTCTTCTTACCCGGATTTCCAAACCTGGAATCCTGTCTCTTGGTTTGTCTGTGCTAATACTAAGCCTGTCCAGCGGATTTGTTGATTTTTCGACTTCGGGGTTGGAGAACCCCTTAACACATTTTCTCCTTGTGATTTTTGTCCTGGCATATTTGGCTGAAAATCAAAACCTTTTTCTTTTGTCTTTTATTTCCTCCCTGATCATGTTAAATCGTTTGGATGCTTTTATCCTGATAGCGCCTTCACTATTTTACGTCTGGTGGATATCAGGACAGCGCAAGATCGGTTTGGGCTGGATGGCAGCCGGGCTTGTCCCTGTGATTGTATGGGAATTATTTTCGTTGATTTATTTTGGTTTCCCTTTTCCGAATACAGCCTATGCCAAGCTGAATACAGGCATTTCTGGCATCCTGCTTGCGCAGCAGGGAATTGATTATTTGCTGAATTCGATAAACTGGGACCCTGTTATTTTGTTTGCCATTGGGTTTGCCGGTGTTGTTTTATACCTTGAACGAAATAATAAACTTATTTTCTTATATATTGGCGTATTGTTTTATTTGGCTTATGTTGTAAAAATCGGCGGCGATTTCATGAGCGGTAGATTCCTTACCGCTCCGCTGCTTTTGTCTGTTGCGATCATTTCAAACCAGGTTGTTCTTAAAAGAGGGCAGTTGGTTGGTGTGGGAATGGTGGTTTTGTTGGGCGCTTTTTCTCTTCGCTCTCCGCTTGTGTCATCCAATATGGTGTTGTACCTGCCTGAATATCCAATTGGCGATAATAACGGCATATCTGATCAAAGATTATATTATTTCGGTAATCCAGCCGAAAACCAGTTCAATAGTTTTGTGGAAAATGGTTTTCGGGATGCGTGGCTGGGGTCAAAATTTGCCGGTGATAAGTGGTATTTTATGAGGTTCCAAAAGGTGTTTATCACTGACGCCCTGGGTAAACCAGGGTATGAAAGGGGACCGAATATTTACATGATGGATAATTTTGCCTTGTCAGACCCGCTTTTAGCGCGATTGCCGGTTACGAATAGCTATTGGCAAATTGGACATTTTCGGCGCGACCTGCCTGATGGTTATTATGAGACTTTGGAGACGGGCGATAATAAAATTGTTGATCCAAATTTATCCTTGTATTATTCCAAGTTGAGAATTATCACGACTGGCCGATTGCGGGATTGGGGTCGAATTGTGGAAATATGGAAATTCAACACAGGCCAATATGATTATTTATTGGAAAAATATATTCAGCGCTTCTCATAATTTTTTTTGGAGTATCTTATGACATCATCCACCAAACTCACATACTCTCTTGTTGATGTAGCCATGGGACGCGCCCATGCCGATCTCGTGATCCATGATGGCAAATGGGTCAGTGTGCAATCAGGCGAGATTATTCCGCATACCGATATTGCCATTGTTAATGGTCATATTGCGTATGTCGGTTCAGACGCCAGCCACACGATTGGCAGGAAGACGAAGGTCATCGAAGCTATAGGGCGTTATCTTGTACCGGGACTGCTGGATGCCCACATGCACGTTGAATCAGGCATGGTCACAGTGACCGAGTTTGTGCGCGCGGTGGCTGTGCGCGGCACGACAGGTATGTTCATTGATCCGCACGAGATCGCGAATGTCTTTGGCTTGAAAGGCGTCAAGCTGATGGTGGATGAAGCCGCCAAACAGCTTATTCATGTCTGGGTGCAAATGCCCTCGTGCGTGCCTTCTTCACCCGGGTTTGAGACGCCAGGCGCTTCGATCGGTCCCAAGGAGGTGACCGAGGCAATGACATGGAAGGGTGTCATTGGACTCGGTGAGATGATGAATTTCCCCGCTGTGTACATGGGCGATAAGAAAATGCTGGATGAAATGACCATAACTCACGCGGCTGGCAAAACCATCGGCGGACATTATCCGTCGCCCGATCTTGGTTTGCCGTTCCATGGCTATGTCGCAGGCGGGGCGGAGGACGATCATGAAGGCACGCGCGTTGAAGATGCGGTTGCGCGTGTGCGGCAGGGCATGAAAGCCATGCTGCGCTATGGTTCGTCCTGGCATGACGTGGCTTCGCAGGTCAAAGCCATTACCGAAAAGAAACTGGATTCGCATAGGTTTATCCTTTGCACAGATGATTCTCATGCCGCCACACTTGTACAGGAAGGTCACATGGATCGTGTGCTGCGCTATGCGATTGGCGAAGGACTTAATCCGATGACTGCCATCCAAATGATGACGATCAATGCAGCCGAACATTTTGGACTTACAAAGGAAATGGGCATGATCGCGCCCGGCCGCTGGGGAGATGTTTTGTTGGTTGAAGATTTAATGAATTTCAAGGCGGGTGTGGTCATCGCCAAAGGACAGGTCGTTGCAGAGAATGGTGAGCTGCTTGTCAAATTGCCTGTGGTGAAGTATCCCAAGTGGGCTACCAAGTCTGTGCATTTGAAGAGAAATCTCAAGGCGGCAGATTTTGCCCTTCGGACGAGAGCAGTTGACGGGTCGGAGGTTGAGGCGCATGTCATCGGTGTGATCGAAAATCAGGCGCCTACACGTCATCTCAAAATGAAGGTCAAAGCTGAGGGTGGCGAAGTCAAATCAGATCTGAAACGAGACATTGCAAAGATTGCGGTGGTGGAACGCCATCGCGCGACGGGCAAGGTTATGGTGGGGTTGGTAAATGGGTTTGAATTTACGCGGAAATGCGCAATTGCTTCAACTGTGGTGCATGACAGCCATCACATGATCGTGGTTGGTACAGATGATGAGAGCATGGCGATTGCCGCGAATGAACTTGCGAAGTGCGGCGGCGGTCAAATTGTGGTGATTAATGGCGAAGTGGTTGGACTGGTGGAACTGCAGATCGCTGGCTTGATGTCCAATGAACATGCGGATATTGTGGCGCAGAAAGCCACAACGGTGTTGGAGGGATTCAAAGCTTGTGGTTGTGAATTGAACAACCCGAACATGCAGTTGAGTTTGCTGGGTTTGGTGGTGATCCCTGAACTGCGTATTTCTGATATGGGACTTGTGGATGTAATCAATTTTGATTTTATATCTGTGCTGGATGATTGAGATAATATGTCAAATTTTCCTTTTCAACGTTTACAGGTTGACCTGGCTGGATTGATTGCCCGCACTCCCGCTGGTCAAAGGTTGCCGTCTGAGCCTGTCCTTGCAAAACAACTGGGCGTTTCGCGCGCTACGCTGCGTGATGCCATGCGCACGTTTGAAACCCAGGGGCTTATTCGTCGCAGGCAGGGTTCCGGTACGTTTGTCGTTGGCAAGTTGCAGGCGCTTGATAGTGGGCTTGAGGTCCTCGAAAGTCTCGAGACGATGGCAAAGCGTCTTAATCTTGAGATTACTTTGAGTAATTTAAGCGTGGAGCAGGTGGCGGCGGATCAGAATATCGCCACAAATTTGAATCTTGATGTGGGTGCGACTTTGTTGCGCGTTCGTCGCGTCATCCGCGCTGATGGACGTCCGGTTGCTTATCTGGTGGATACATTGCCGGAGGGTGTATTAAATCTGGACGACCTGGATGGCGATTTTCGAGGTTCTGTTCTGGATATTTTGCTGGAACGTGGCGATGCGCTGAAAACATCCCGCGCGGATATCAGCGCGCTTGGCGCAACTGCCGAGGTGGCCAAGGCGCTTGAAATCCAACGCGGCGACGTTCTGCTTAATTTCAGCGCCCAATTATTCGATGGGAATGGAAAGATCGTTGATTACTCGTTGAGTTACTTCATTCCGGGATATTTCCATTTTCATGTTGTAAGGCGGGTGGGTGGAAACTAATTTTGTTAAAAGGTTTACAGGTTGAAGCATTTCAATCTATAAACTTTAATTTATTAAGGAGAAAAAAATGACAGACAAAATTCAAGAAATTAAAAAGCGTGTGGAGTCCTCCCGCGAGGATATTATCAAGTTCATGCGCGAGATTTGCGCGATCCCTTCGATGGAATCGCAGATCGGACCGGTTGGCGAACGCATTCAAGCCGAGATGAAAAAACTTGGGTACGATGAGGCGCGCTTCGACAAGATGGGTAATACGGTCGGACGTATTGGAAATGGCAAGAAAGTGATCGTGTTTGATTCTCACATTGATACCGTAGGTGTCGGCGACCCAAGCGAATGGGAATGGGATCCGTTTATCGGAAAAGTCGAAGATGGCATTCTTTATGCGCGTGGCGCATGTGATGAAAAGAATAGCACGCCCGGCATGGTTTATGGACTCGCGATTGCGCGTGACCTGGGTCTGCTCGATGGCTATACTGCCTACTACTTTGGCAACATGGAAGAGTGGTGCGATGGAATTGCGCCCAATTCGTTTGTTGAAGTGGACCCGAAGGTCAAGCCGGATTTCGTTGTTATTGGCGAGCCGACCAAGATGAACGTCTATCGCGGGCATAAGGGCCGTATCGAGCTGAAGGTCACCGCATCCGGCCGGTCGGCGCACGCGGCGTCGCATTATTTGGGCGACAACGCTGTGTACAAGATGATGGCGATCATCACGCAAGTCCGCGAGTTGGATCGCCGGATGCGCTTCGGCATGGGCTATCATCCGGTGCAGGGCACTCCCTCCATCGCGGTGACAGATGTCTCGGCGCGCACGGCTTCGCTTAACGCGGTTCCCGATCAGTTCACGATCTATCTTGACCGCCGCATCACCTCGAATGAGCCGCACGATGACGTCATCGAGCAGATCAAGGGACTGATCCCCGACTATTTGCAGGAAGAAATCGTCGTCGAAGAGTTGTTCTACGATACGCCATCCTATACGGGCTTTGTCTTTCCAGTGGCAAAATTCTATCCGCCCTTCTTGCTGGATGACGCGCATCCGCTGACGCAGGCTGGGCAAAGCACTATCGAAGCATTGTGGGGTGAGAAGCGGGAATTGGGCACTTGGGACTTCTCGACTAATGGCACCTATTGGGCCGGCAAGGCTGGCATCCCATCCATCGGCTTTGGCCCTGGCGACGAAAAAACCGCGCACATGACTAATGAATGTGTGTCGCTCAACGATGTGGTACTTGCCACTGAGTTCTATGCATTGTTGCCCCAGATATTGTCCGAACAAAACAAAAAGTAAATGCGTACCCGGCCTGACAGGTTTTAAAAAGGAAATCTGCCGGGTCTTTCAGGCTGAAACACACACTTTAGAATTACAGGAGTCAATCGTCATCCACCATCTTCATCACTATTAAGGAGGTTCGTCATGCGTAGTTTCAATGGCCGCGACATCTTGTCGCTCAAGGAATTCGAGCGGAATGAATTCTTCCATGTGTTTGATGTGGCTCAGAAAATGGAGCCGATTGCACGGGCAAGAAAGAACGTGGACTTGCTCAAGGAGAAGACGCTGGTAACTGCTTTTTATCAGCCCTCGACCCGCACTCGTCTGGCTCACGAATCCGCCATGCACCGTCTCGGCGGTCATGTGACAGGATTCTCGGATGCCAAGATGACCCGCGCCGGTGACTTCTATCAGGAGTCGATCAAGGATACGGTCAAGATGCTGGAGTACTATGGCGATGTGATCGTGATGCGCCATTTTCAGCAGGGCGCGCCGCACGAAGCCGCCAAATGGGCGAGCATCCCCATCATCAATGGCGGCGACGGCTGGGGAGAGCACCCGACCCAAATCCTGACCGACCTGTACACGGTGTTGCGTGAGAAAGGTCGCATTGATGGACTTAAGTGGCTGGCGGTTGGTGACATGCGCATGAGAACGATGCACTCCCTAGGATATGCCTTGAGCCAATTTGATTGTCCCATTACCTTTGTTTCTCCGCCTGATATGGCGCTGACTGATGACTTCAAACAGGAACTCAAGCAATACAGCGTAGACTTCAAGGAAGTTGACCATGTTGAAATGGCCATTGCCGATGCAGACGTGATTCTTGTTGAGCCGGTTGTCCAGCCTGATTACTCTAAATCTCGTGATGAACGCACAGGCGACCTTAACCTGACGCCCGCGAATTACAGGATCACGCGTGAATTGCTGGAAGCGAAAGCCAAATCAGACGCGATTCTGCTCCATTCCCTGCCCCGTATGGATGAAGTGCCCCTTGATGTGGACATTACCCGCTGGTCGCGCTACTGGCAGGAAGCGGCAAATGGCGTGGTCATGCGCATGGCGCTTCTGGCGCTGGTTCTTGGCGCGATGGAATAATTGTTGTAATCAAGTAAACAGGTACGTAGGTATATAAATGGTTGCCAACCTGTGTACTTGTTTACCTGTATACCAATATACAAAAAAAACAAGGAGATTAGATTATGCAAACCAACTTTAGAGGCCGCGATTTTATTGGCGACCTCGACTTCACCAAAGAGGAAGTCG
>DYDH01000055.1:15256-23999 GCA_020717985.1 Herpetosiphon sp.
GCTGGCGATGTTGTTCTTCTTCTCATCCACCCGCACCCGCGGATCGTTCGAAGCAGGCATGGCTCAGCTTGGCGGTCACGGCGCTTTCATCGACAGCAACACCACCCAGATTTCACACGGCGATACCCCCGTTGAAATCGGCGAAATTTTCGGTCGCTATTTTGACGGCATTGCCATCCGCCATTGCGATTACGGCGACGGCAACGCTTACTTGAACGCGGTAGCCAAATCCAGCCGCGCGCCCGTTCTCAACATGCAATGCGATGTGTACCATCCCTTCCAATGTCTTGCCGACCTGATGACCATCATGGAGAAGAAGGGCAAGGATCTGCGCAAGAAGAAGATCGTCGTCTCCTGGGCGTACGCCGCTTCCTATCTCAAGCCGATCTCTGTTCCCCAATCCCTCATCCTCCAAATGCCGCGCTTCGGCATGGATGTGACCCTGGCGTACCCGCCCGAATTCCCGCTGATGCCTGAGATTGTCGCGCAGGCCAAGGAACAGGCAAAGATCGCAGGCACCAACTTCGAGATCATCGACACCAAAGATGGCATGACCGAAGCCTGCAAGGATGCTGACGTGATCTACGCCAAGTCATGGGGTCCGCTTTTGACCACGACCGATAAGGTTGAAGGCAAAAAACTCCAGGATATGTACAAGCATTGGCTGATGGATGATGCCAAATTGAAAGTTGCCAAGACCGGCGCGATCTACATGCATCCGCTTCCCGCCGACCGCGACATCGAAGTCACCAGCAGTGTGCTCGATGGTCCGCAGTCTGTGGTCTTTGACGAAGCCGAGAATCGCCTGCACGCGCAAAAAGCCGTCATGGCGTTGACGATGGGATAGTTAGTTGACTGGTTAGCTAGTCTGCTAGTTGATTGGTTTTGACTAGCAGACTAGCAGACTAAAGACGAGGAGACTATATGACAAATAAACTCGCTGTAATCGCCATTGGCGGCAACTCGCTCATCAAGGATGATAAACACGTCACCGTTGAAAGCCAGTATGAAGCCGCAAAGGAAACCGCCCTGCACATTGCCGATATGATCGAGCAGGGCTGGGACGTGGCAATCGGTCACGGGAATGGACCCCAGGTTGGCTATATTTTGCGCCGTTCTGAAATTGCCGCCAAAACCGCTGGCATGCACGAAGTCCCTTTGGATGTGTGTGGCGCAGACACCCAGGGCGCGATTGGCTACTCGCTTCAACAGAACCTGCAAAATATTCTGTATCAGCGCGGAATCAAGAAGAAAGTGGTGACCGTTATCACCCAGGTGTTGGTGGATAAAGCCGATCCAGCCTTCTCTAAACCGACCAAGCCAATTGGCAGTTTCATGGATCAAGCTGAAGCCGAACGCCGTCAGCGTGAACAAGGCTGGACGGTTGTTGAAGATGCCGGACGCGGCTTCCGCCGTGTAGTTGCCTCTCCATTGCCAAAGGAAATCGTTGAGTTGGAAACAGTTCAAACCCTCCTTGAGAAAGGCATCATCACCATCACAGTGGGCGGCGGCGGAATCCCGGTCATTGATCCCGGAGACGGCAACTATGAAGGCATCGCGGCAGTGATCGACAAGGACTTTGCTTCTTCCCTGTTGGCGCGCCAGATCAAAGCTGACATGTTCGTCATTTCAACTGCGGTTGAGAAGGTTGCCATCAACTTTGGCAAACCCGAACAAAAATGGCTCGACAAAATAACCCTTGCCGAAGCCAAAGCCTATCTTGCCGAAGGCACGCATTTCGCAAAAGGCTCCATGGCTCCGAAGATACAGGCTGTAATCTGGTATCTTGAAAATGGCGGCAAGGAAGCGCTCATTACCAATCCCGAAAATATCGGACGCGCGCTCAGAGGCGAAACAGGCACACGGATAGTTCCATAGTTTTGCAGTTCGATGGTTGGGTAGTTGCTTTTTGGAAGTGACTACCCAATTTTGAAAATAACGTAAACACGCAATAAATATGAAACGCCTCCATCCATCTCTTACCCTCCTTATTGCCGCCATTCTCGCCTATGGCTTGCTCATCCCACAACTTGGTTTTTACTGGGATGATCTGCCTATGTCGTGGATTCGCTACCAACTGGGCGCGGATGCGATGACACGGTATTTTTCAACCAACCGTCCCGTTTGGGCTTTGCTTTACCAGGTCACCACACGCATCCTTCCGCATGTGCCAATTTACTGGCAAATTTTTGCATTGTTGTGGCGCTGGCTTGGCGCGGTGATGTTGTGGGCGATTGTCAAAAAACTATTTCCAAAGCGTGAAAAATTTGCGCTCACATTAAGTTTGTTGTTTTTACTATATCCGGGCTTCAATCAACAGTGGGCAAGTTATCTTTACAGCCATTTTTTCATCGTTCTTTTTTTCTTTCTATTTTCCCTGTTCCTGATGCTGCACGGCAAAACGATTCCCGCGCTGATTTTTTCCGCGCTCAATTTGTGGATGATGGAATATTTCTTCGTCCTCGAATTGATTCGTCCCTTTATCATTTGGACTTCGTTGGAAGATTCGCCTGCTCCCAAAGAGCGCTTCGCGCGCACCCTCAAGCTGTGGGCTCCCTATCTGGCAGTTTTCGCCCTTGCGGTTTTTTCACGCATCTTTATTTTCAATAATCAAATTTATGGTTTCAGTATTAAAGACGAAATAGTCAAAGCGCCGGTTGAGACCGTCACTTTGCTTTTGCGAAATATTTTCACAAGTCTGTGGACGGTCACAGGCGCGGCTTGGGCATTGGTCTTTCAATTTCCGAACCCGTCTGTGGACGGCCCGCGCATTACCTTGATCTATGTCGTTGTGATATCCGTTGCCGCAGGGTTGGTTATGTTTGGGTGGCGCAACCAGGCTCAGGTCGAGGAAAGAAGCGGGCAGTGGTGGGTCGTCGCCTTGGGCGTTGTCATGTTGTTTTTGGGCGGGCCTCCTTTTTGGCTTGCGAATGTCCCCGTTTCTCTTGGCTTCCCTGCCAACCGCGCCACGTTATCTTTCCTGCTTGGCGTAAGTTTTATATTTGCCGGTTTGTTGGAATTTATTCCAACAAAGATAAAATACGCGGTTGCGGTTGCGTTTATTGCGCTGGCGGCGGGGCGTCAATTTTTGTGGGCGAATGAGTTCCGCCGTGACTGGGTTTATCAGAAAAATTTATTCTGGCAAATGACCTGGCGCGCGCCAGGGCTTGAAAAACATACAATGGTTTTGTTGAATGAAAACCTTGAGTATTACGCAGATAATTCCCTGGGCGCAGCGTTGAACTGGGTGTACGCACCTGACAACCATACAGATGTCGTTGATTATGTTTTGTTCTATCCAACGAACCGCATTGATCTGTCGTTGAAGCCGAATACGCCGGTGAATTATGATTTGCTTGCCGGCAAATTTGAAGGAAACACATCGCAGGCTGTTGTTTTTTATTACTCGCCGCCGCGCTGTTTGCGTCTGCTCGACCCGGAGATTGATGCCGAAAATCGTTTGATTCCCGACGATACTTTTTTGCGTGAGGCCGCAACCCTGTCTTCGGCTTCTAGAATCCTAAGCAAACCTACTGCGCGAATGCCGAAAGTCTATGGACCTGAGCCTGCGCATGGCTGGTGTTATTATTTTCAGAAAGCTGACCTGGCTCGTCAAATGGGAGATTGGGAGACGGTTACCCGTTTGGGCGATGTCGCTTTTGCCTTGGATGATTATCCTAATGACCCGCTTGAACGATTTGTATTTATTGAAGGGTATGCCCACACAACAGATTGGGAAAAGGCGGTAGAATTGTCAATGGATTCTTATGCGGTATCAAGAAAATTTACTGGCCCACTTCTTTGTAAATTATGGAATCGAATAGCAAGTGAGACGGAAAATACACCGGAGCAGAATGTCACTCTGGATGTAGTACAAAGTAAACTTGAGTGTTCTCCATAATAATTTATAATATCCTTATCTTCATAAAGTTGTGTCTAATAAGTAAGTGGAATTGTACACACAACTTTAGAGGAGGCCAAAGGCACAAATTGATCTTTTGTACGTTGTGTTCGTAAAACTCAAATTTCATAAAGGAGAAGAAGAATGCGTAAAAATCTATCCCGCCTCGCGATAATCGCGTTGGCACTCATGCTCGTCCTTTCGGCTTGTGGCGGCGCTCCTGCAGCAACTGAAGCCCCCGTTGCCGAAGCCCCGGTGGAAGCCCCTGTTGCGACCGAAGCGCCTGTTGCCACTGAAGCCCCCGCTGAAGACACCGGTGGTTTCCAAATTCCCGAAATCGAAGAAGGAAAATTCAACGTAGCCATGGTTTTGATTGGACCGCACGATGACGGCGGCTGGTCACAGGCTCACTACGAAGGTCTTGTCTACATCAAAGAGAACGTCGAAAATGTGAACATTGCTTACATCGAAAACGTCCCCGAAGGCGCAGATTCCGAACAGGTTTTCCGCAGTCTTTCCCGCAAGGGCTTTAACTTGATCTTCGGCACCTCCTTTGGTTTTGGTGACCCGATGGCTGCCGTGGCTGAAGAATTCCCCGATGTCATGTACATTCATCTCACCGGTATTGCTTCCAACAACACCAACTTCGGCAACCTGATGGGCGCGATGGAAGACATGAAGTATCTGGCTGGTATGCTGGCTGGCGCGCGTGCCAAACAGGATGGCAATCCGAAACTTGGTTATATGGCAACCTTCCCGATCCCCGAAGAAATTCGCCTCGGCAACGCCATTGCCCTTGGCATGAAGAAGACCTGCCCCGAATGTACTTTGGATGTCCGCTGGATTAACACCTGGCATGACCCGATTATCGAGAAGGAAGCCGCGGCTTCCCTGTTCGATGCCGGCGCCCAGGTTGTATTCACTGGCGCTGATACCCCCGCCGTGGCTGACGTTGCCCAGGAAAAAGGCAAATGGGGCGTAACCTATGATTGGTACGGTTCCTGCAAAGTTGAGCATTGTCTCACCGCCCCATACTGGGTCTGGGGTCCGATTTATTCCTCCATCACCGAAAAAGTGATCGCTGGAACCTATGTCCCCGGTTGGGATTACTTCGATGCTGAAACCGGCGCTCTCGGTTTGTACGGCTTCATGGAAGGTCAGGAAATGCAGCCCGGCGTAAAGGACCTTGATCCCGAAGTTATCGCCATGGTTGAAGAAACCCTTGCCCAGATGCTTGCTGGCGAATTCACCCGCTTCGATGTATTCACCGGCCCGATCAATGACAACAAAGGCAACGTAGTTTTGCCCGAAGGTCAAAGCCTGGAACAGGTTGATCTTGACGCGTTCCCGGAATATGGTCTGCCCTGCACGGTTGATGTGTGTATGAAGTGGTGGGCTGAAGGCATTACCGCTGAACTTCCGCAATAAACGTATTTGAAATGAAGGACCAGAATTCTGCAAAGGGTTCTGGTCCCTCTTTATATTTTCAACTTTTTTGAATTGAAATTGGCTTTATCGCAGGAGAGGCTCCAGTGACTCAAACAATACCTCCCACACCCGACGCGCCGTTTGCCGTTGAAATGCGCGGCATTGTCAAAAGATTTCCCGGCGTGCTTGCCAACGATCATGTGGATTTTGAATTGCGCGCAGGCGAGATCCATGCCTTGCTGGGGGAAAATGGTGCAGGCAAAAGCACCCTTATGAATGTTCTTGCTGGTTTGTATCGGCAGGAAGCAGGAATTATTAAAGTCAAAGGCAAGCCCGTGGAATTTCATTCGCCACGGGATGCAATCAAATCAGGAATTGGCATGATCCATCAGCATTTCATGCTTGTCCCTTCGCAGACAGTTACCGAGAACGTCCTTTTAGGTTTGGATGACCCTCGATTTTTTATGCGCTTGCCGGAATATGACGCTAAAGTGGCGGCAGTCGGTGAGCGTTTTGGTTTAAAAGTGGATCCGCGCGCGAAGATTTGGCAGCTTTCTGTGGGAGAGCAACAGCGGGTGGAATTGCTCAAGATGTTGTATCGCGGCGCGAATGTGCTCATTATGGATGAGCCGACGGCGGTTCTCGCGCCCACTGAAATTGAAGGTTTGTTTGATATTCTGCGTTCGATGATCGCGCAGGGAAAATCAGTCATCTTTATTAGTCATAAATTACAGGAAGTGACAGCCATTGCAGATCGAGTGAGCGTTTTGCGGCGCGGTGTGGCAACCGCCACGAGTGTGCCTTCCAAAGGCGCCACGCGGCAGGAACTTGCCCGTTTGATGGTTGGGCGTGACGTGGTGTTTGCGCTGGAGAAAAAGCCTGGCAATCCTGGCAAAACGGTCTTGGAAGTGAAGGATATCCATGCGGATAATGACAAAGGCTTGCCAGCCTTGCGCGGATTTTCACTCAATGTGCGCGCGGGTGAAATTGTCGGCGTGGCAGGTGTGGCGGGGAATGGACAGTCCGAGTTATCGCAGGTGATTGCCAGCCTCCGCAAATGCAAGCAGGGACAGGTGATTCTGAATGGCGATACGCTGACTACCCATAATACCCTGTATGGTATTCAGCACGGCATGGCGTACGTCCCCGAAGATCGAAACCATGTCGGAAGCGCTCCAAACTTGAGCGTAACCGACAATGTAATTATGAAAAAATATCGGCAGGCGCCAATCTCGCGTGCGGGGTTGCTGGATATGAATGCGGCTGAAAAACTTGCCAATGAACTCAAGCTGGCATACGACATTATCGTTCCAAACGTAACCACACCAGTCCGTCTGCTTTCCGGTGGAAATTTGCAGCGTGTGATCCTTGCGCGAGAAATTTCGGGATTGCCCAATTTCATGGTCGCCGTGCAGCCCACTCGCGGGTTGGATGTTGGCGCAATCGAAGGTGTTCACCGCTTGCTGATGGCGCAGCGTGAATCCGGCGCGGGCGTTCTTCTCATCTCTGAAGAGTTGGAGGAATTGCTGTCGTTGTGTGACCGTGTTTACGTGATTTATGAAGGGAAGTCCATGGGTGAGCTCAAGGTTGGGGGCGTGGAACCAGATGAAAATCTGATCGAGACTATTGGTCAGATGATGACGGGCACCCCGTTGGATCAAATCCAAAAAGAAGGAGTCAGCGCAAATGGCTGAGTCAACTTCCACACAAAAGAAAAGCTCGGGCTTCAAGATTCGTATTGAGCCGCGTTTGGACGTACCCCCGGCATGGTATCCATTGTTGGTTTCGCTTGGCGCGCTCGTTTTTGCGTTATTTTTGGGCGGGATTTTAATTTCATTCGCAGGCGGCGACCCAATTAGATCCTATCAACATATTGCGAAGGCTTCGTTCGGCGATATCGGCGTGCTTTCGGATACGATCGTGAAAGCCACGCCAATCCTGCTGGTTGCTTTGGCTTGTTCGGTGGCGTTCCGCATGAAGTTGTGGAATATCGGCGCCGAGGGGCAATTTATTATGGGCGCGTTTGGCGCAAGCGCAATTGTGCTGGCTCCTGTGTTATCCGCCGAGACTCCCCGCTGGTTATTTCTGTTGGTAATGGCATTGGCTGGTATGGCGGCAGGCGCCATTTGGGGCTTCATCCCCGGTTACTTGAAGGCAAAGCTCAACGTGAATGAAATTATCAGCTCCTTGATGTTGAACTATATTGCAGTAGCCTGGGTCAACTTTTGGATTTTCGGCGTTTGGTCTGAGGGCGGTTTCCAAATGTCTCCCAAGTTTCCAAATTCTGCCTGGCTTCCGCGCCTGGCGGAGTATGCAAAGGAATATCCTGTTTTTCGTGGTCTGACAACTCACGCGGGTTTGCTGATCGGGATCGTTGCGGCAATCATTTTGTGGCTGATCGTGTATCGCAGCCGTTGGGGATATGAAATCCGCTTGATCGGTGACAATGCTCAAGCCGCGAAGTATGCGGGAATTAATATCACAAGCAATATTATTTATGTCATGATGCTTTCCGGCGCGTTGGCTGGTTTGGGCGGCATGAGCGAAGTGTCAGGTGTGGTGCATCGTTTGCAGACCGCGCCGATTGCCGCTGGCTATGGTTTTACCGGCATCATTGTGGCATGGCTGGCGAAGTTAAATCCGCTGGTCATTATTGTGGTTTCGGTTTTGTTTGGCGCGTTGATTTTGGCAGGGCGTGAAATTCAGCCGTCGGGTGTGCCAAAGATGATCCAAGGCATTATCCTGGTCTCTCTCATTGCCAGTGACTTCCTGCTACGCTACCGTGTCCGCATCGTGCGCGGAGAGGAGGAATAAACATGGATCCAATCATCATTCTCCAGGCAGGCGTTGCCACAGGCACAGTGCTGTTGTTTGCCACAATTGGTGAAATCTTTGCCGAGCGTTCAGGCGTAATGAACCTTGGCGTGGAAGGCATGATGTTGATGGGCGCGATGACCGCGTTCAGCACCACCATTGCCACAGGAAATCCCTGGCTTGGCGTGCTGGCGGCTATGCTCGCCGCTGGGCTGATCAGCCAGGTTCACGCTTTCATCACCATCACCTTGCAGGCAGATCAAGTTGTCAGCGGGTTGGCGCTCACTTTTCTTGGAACAGGTATCAGCCTTGTGTTGGGCGAAGGCTTGAGCAAGGCTGGCACGGTTTCGCTCCTACCGAATTTTTCAATTCCCCTGCTTTCGCAAATCCCGTTTCTGGGACCGATTTTATTTACCAAGCAAAGTGTGCTGGTTTACATCGGCTACCTGTTCACACCGCTGACGTGGTATTTCATTAACCATACCCGCCCCGGACTCAACTTGCGCTCGGTGGGTGAGTATCCCTCGGCTGTGGATTCGCTCGGCATTAATGTGTTTCGCCTGCGCTATTTCTATGTCTTTATTGGCGGAATGTTGGCTG
>DYDH01000056.1 GCA_020717985.1 Herpetosiphon sp.
TTTTCATCCGCGTCTATGAGTTCAAGGGCGGTGACTTTCTCGCCTTTGCGCAACGGGGATATTATTTCTTCCTCAATACACTCCGCTTCAAAGGGACAGGCAAGATTCTCTTGCAAATAAGTCAGCCAGCCGACCATGACTTCTTCGTTGCCGTAGGCGTCAACTGTAATCTCATCACGAATTCGTTCTTCACGCGCTTTGTTTTCGGGGATTTGTTTCATGTTGTCTCCTGTCAAACCGTCCACGAATTTCCACGAACACCTGCATTGCAACGAACGCAGTGCGGTGCGGTGTTCACTAATACGCCGACTCCCATTCGTGACTTCGTGGTTGGTCTTATTCGTGGATGGCTTTCTTTGCAGCGTCATGCGCGGCTTTTCGGTGTTCGACTAAGTCAACGTAGGTGGAACTGAGGAATACTTTCATGTGCTGTCCCTTATTGGTGGTGTCCGCAATCAATGTGTGGATTTTTGCTTGATGCGTCAATTCTACAACCAAACCGATTTTCCTTTGTATAACAAATGTCATGAAAATCGGACTAAAACGAAAGCGGCGCATCCATTGGCTGGTTTGTTATTTTTATAACTTTAATCCACTCTTAACACCCCCACAATACGCGTTTAATTGCCCGACCTTATACTCTGCCTATCAATGAAATCGAGAGATCGAGGTCTGTGGCTGATGTATATCATTCTTGTCTTTGTACAATGGGTAATTTCCTCCCTTTTTCAACAACGTGAGCGCGCCGCATACATGCAATGCCTTCTTTCTGATTCGTTGAGCGAAAGTCAATAAGCCCCTTCTTCAGTTCTTCCTCCTTTGCAAGCCCGTCGCAAGACGGGCGATTTTCGTTAACAAAAAATGATTGCAATCTCTTTTAGGGCGGGTATAATTAACCAGTACCGCACCATCTTTGCAAGCACATTCCACGCCAAAGGATTTGCATGTGACTACATCATTTTTTGCAACAGACGTACACGGTTCGGAGATTTGTTTTCACGCGGGGAAACTTTATGACATTGACAGGTTCACTCCTGTCCGCCTGGCAATAGGAACACGCCCAAAGTTATTGCGGAATTATTTTTTCTTGAGTCCAACTTGTATCTATTTAATCAACCAATGCTCAAGCGCCTTCCTGGTGTCAGGGATGACGGCTTTAGCGCCAAAGAGGAGTTTCATGAAACTGTTTTTTGCCACCGACGTGCATGGATCTGAAGTCTGCTGGAAGAAATTTATCAGCGCCGGGAAGTTTTACGAGGCGGATATTCTTATTTTGGGCGGAGACATGACCGGCAAAGCCATTATCCCGATCATCGCCCAGGGAAATGACAAGTACAAAGTCACCCTGCTCGAACAGGAGTCCATTCTGGATGGAAAAGAGGAAGCGGAGAAAATGGCTGCCACCATTCAAAACCGCGGTTACTATCCCTACATCACAACTCCCGATGAGGTGTCGTTCATTTCCTCCACGCCGGGTCAATCCGATAAATTGTTTCTAGTGCAGGTTCTCAAGACCCTCGAGCGCTGGATGGAATACGCCGACCAGAAATTGGCTGGAACGGGAATTCGTTGTTACGTCTGCCCGGGCAATGACGATGTGTTCGAGGTGGATGCGGTCATCGCGGCATCCAAACTGGTGCGGAGCGTGGAAGGGGATGTTATCGAACTGGACGAAAATCACGAGATGGTCAGTTCAGGTTGGGCGAATCCAACTCCCTGGGATACGCACCGAGAAGAGCCTGATGAAGCGTTGTTGACTCGGCTCGAAGCGGTCATCGCCAAGGCGAAGAATCCCGGTAACGCCGTTTTCAATTTTCACGCCCCCCCTTACGGCAGCGGACTCGACGAAGCGCCCGAATTGACCAAGGATCTGCGTCCCACCTACGCGGGACGTTCCCTGGTGCCGGTAGGAAGCAAGTCGGTGCTGGCTATGCTTGATAAATATCAGCCCATACTGGGTCTGCATGGACACATCCACGAAGGCAAGGGAACCCGTAAATATAAGAAGACCCTCTGCATCAATCCCGGCAGCATGTACGAGCAGGGAATGTTGCATGGCGCGATTGTTGACCTCAAGCCGCAAAAAGTCGGCAATTACGTTTTGACCACAGGCTAAAAAAGGAGGCGCCTATCGAAATGACACTGGCTGGTTTGGAAAGTTCGGCAACAGACTCAACGTAAGGTTTTCTCATTCGCCCCCGCTTTGGGGTGGCAGAAAAAAATTTCATAAGGAGTTCCCGATGAGTAGTGAAGTCTCTTTGTTCGTTCGCAAGGCAAGCGGGCTGGTAAGAGCTTGGTCGGTTTTTGATGCTTTCATTTATGCCACGTTCTCCATCAACCTGATTACCCTGGGTTTGTTCATCTTTTCGTACTGCTGGTACTTTGGCGGTAGCCTGGCAACGGCGGTGGTGGTTGGCGGTATTTTCACCATTTTCGAGGTGATCGTTTATGCCAGCCTGATTTCCGCCATGCCGCGCGCCGGCGGTGATTACGTTTGGCAGAGCCGTATTTTGGGACGCGCTGTTGGGTTCCTGCTCAGTATCACCGGCTGGTGGTTCATCCTCTGGCTTTGGGTTCCGCTTTACGGTCAAATCCTGACCTATGAATTCCTGACCCCCATGGCTGCTTTGCTCGGCGCGCCTGAAACCGCTCTTTGGTTCACTGGCACGAGTGAAGGTCTGCTGGTCGGCATGTTGACTGTTTGTGTGATCGTCTTTATTTACATTGCTGTCGGCATGAAGTGGTATGCGCGTGTGCAGAAAGCCTGCTTCTACATGGGGTCGTTCGGACTCTTGATCGTCTTTGGCATGTTATTGTTTGGAACCAGGGAAGCCTTCATTCTTGGGTTGAATACGAATTTACCGCTGCTCTACGGTTTGCCCGAAATGGACTACTATGCCGCCACCATCGCGGCTGGACAGGCAGCTGGCGCTACCTTTGGTTCCGTCGGTACGATTGCGCTGGGCGCATCCATGGCCATGGTTCCAATGATGACCTTCTTCAACCTGTGGCCTAACTGGGGTTCCACGTTATATGGTGAAGTGCGCGGCGCCACCGATTACAAACGCAATTTCTGGGGCATGGCATCGGCGATCATCGTCACTGCCGGTCTGGCTCTGGTCTTCTTCGCCCTGATCAACAAGACCATTGGCTGGGATTTCTATATCAATGCCAACGGTGCCTTCTGGAGCAATCTCTTCTACGGCACCGAGGTTCCAATTCCCGTCTGGCCCTATCCGGTGCAGCTTGCAAGTTTCCTTACCAATAGCCGCGCCTTGCAAATCCTGATTATTTTCCTGGTTGGAATGTGGTGGTTCGGCTGGTCTGGCACGGTGTTTCTATCATCCACCCGCGTCATCTTCGCCGCCGCTCTCGACCGCATGTTGCCCGAATGGGTCTCCAAGATTCAGCCCGGCTCCAAGACCCCGATCAATGCGCTGTTGTTGATGGTGATTCCATCCATTGTTATTTCCTTCCTCTACGCCTACGACATCTTTAGTTTCAAATCCATCGTCCTCGACGCCACGCTGGTGATTGCCATTACCTTCTTTGGCACCACCTTTGCAGCCATTCTACTGCCTTGGCGTCAAAAGGAAATCTATGATGGTTCTCCGATCGCGCCCTACGTACTGCCGTCCTGGTTGGGTTGGGCGGTGATGGCGCTTTTCACCGCCACTGCCGGATACCTGATCTATTTGATGTACACCTATGCGGTGCAGGTCTTTGGCGTGTGGGGTGAGCAGGTCGGCTTGACGCAGGCGATGATTGTGCTGGTTGTGGTGTTGAGTCTGCTCAATGTCTGGCTGCTGGGCTACGTGGTGGTCTTTGTCGGACGCAAGGTAATCGCGGGCGATAAGCTCCCGGTGATGGTCGGCGCTGGCTTGGTCTTCTTCGCCTTCCTCGACTGGTTGCTGGTTGCCTGGTTCTGGGACCCTGGCTACCTCTACGGCATTGGCTGGCAGAACAGCACTTCGATGTTGTTCATGATCCTTATGTATGCGCTGGCTGCGGCAATTTACTATGGCTTTAGCGCCTTCCGCAAGAGCCAGGGCATTGATGTGGACAAGGTCTACAAGGAAATTCCGGTGGAATAAAATTCGATTGTTTCAGGTACCTTCCTCCCTCCAGAAATGGAGGGAGGAAAAAACATGGAAGATATGGATAATATTGACCAGCAGATTATCGCTTATAAAAATAAAAATGCCGAATTTGAATATCGGTACAAACAGGACTTTGATTCGTTTACCGCTTCACTGAAAAATTGCGCAAACCTGGAAGATGAAGATGAATGGATGGAATGGGAGGTAATAATTCTTTTTCTTCGGAAATGGCAATCTATTCGTGAAAAGGCAAGTGTAAAATGAAAAAACGCATTCGACTTTTTCTTTCCTTACTTATTCTCACGATCTCAATCGCTCTTTTGATATGGGGATATTCACCAAATCCACGTGAGACGCGCATCCAGCCGATTGTGCCTGCGGAAATGCAGTTGCCTGCGCCATGATATGAAAAAGTCCATTTTTCTTCCCCGTATATTGCTTATCTTTGGATTAATCTTGATCCTCGCAAGCGCGGCTTGCGCGTCAGCAGGATCACCGGCGGCATCTGCGCCAGCCGCCCCGACAGTTTCTGCGCTTGAACCAGGTGAGCCCGCGCCAGCTGAGCCGACAATTTCTGCGCCTATTTTTACACAACCTGTTATTGTGCCTACATCCCAGCCGACTCAAATTGCCGCGGCTGTAGCGCCAGCCATTCCTGAAACACGTCGTCTTACTCTTGAATTTCCATCGAAGATGCGCGCAGGCGTGGAAGGCGATGTTATCCGCTTGACTTTGGAAGTGGATGATCTGGGCAACATCACACCGACCGCGCAAATCGAGGGCAATACGGTAGTGGGGGAGACGATTGAAGTCCCGGATTTATATGAAACGCATAATGTCACCGCAGAGGCGCGGCTTGACCTGGCGGGTATGCTGGTTCAACCTCCAGACGCGATCTATGAGCCGCTCAAACGCGGACAGTCCGCTACATTTTATTGGAGCATTCGTCCGCAGGAGGCGGGGACCTATCGTGGCACGGTCTGGCTGCATTTGAACTTTGCGGACAAGTCAACGGGTGAACAAAGCCGGATTGCCGTATCAGCTCAGTTCATTGAGATTGAAGCGGTGGATTTCTTCGGGCTGTCGGTCAATCTGGTTCGTACATCCGGGGTGGTAGGGTCAATCGTCGGTGGAGTCGTCGGATTTCCATTCATCGAAGATATTATCAAGTTTTTATTCAAACGAAGGAAGCGTAGTTAACTTGTGGAATGCGCAACAAGGGGCAATGCTGTCCGATTATCAAATACATGACAAATATCACCCAAAAAATTGACATGCAATCATTGAGGCTGGTTTGTTCTGTATGGTACAATTTCGCCGCTTGTACCGCACCTCACATGTTTTTTATGTGTTAAAAGTGTAGCGGTTGCGATGTATTTAAGACATTTCACGATGGAGTATGTAAATGAACGAGTGGCTTTACATTGGTTTATTTTTTATCGTTGGCTTGATCATTCCCGTGGGCGCAATCGGCTTTGCGTGGATTTTGGGACCCAAGAAGCCCAACCCGGTCAAGCAATCAACCTATGAATGCGGCATTGAACCCGTTGGCGAAGGCTGGGTGCAGTTTAAAGCCCAGTATTATATTTTCGCATTGGTCTTTCTCGTCTTCGATGTGGAAACTGTTTTTCTCTTTCCCTGGGCTGTAAAACTGGGACAGTTGGGCATGTTCGCTGTTGTGGAAGGCATTGTCTTCATTCTCGTCCTCATTGCAGGACTCGTTTACACCTGGCGCAAAGGAATGTTGGAGTGGGTGTAACTTTTTTGTTAACAAAATAAAAGGCTGAATGGATTTTTCCTTTCAGCCTTTTATTTGTGTAAATGGAAAACGCGTAGGTAAAAAAGTCTGCCACGCAAACAGGAGTGATTTATGAATTTTTGGAATGACCCTCTAAAAGTAGCCGCAGATTGGTTGACAGGCATTCTTGTCGGCTGGGGCATGAACGATGTTTTCGCGCATGTGCTGGTGGTTTTTCTCGGCGTGTTTGCCCTGATCATGATCTTGATGGTGATTGACATCTTCCTTGTCTGGATTGAACGCAAGGTGGTGGCTCGTTTTCAAGACCGCATCGGACCGAATCGACTCGGACCTTTCGGTTTGATCCAGCCATTCGCAGACATCATCAAGCTGATGATTAAAGAAGATACCACACCAGATGGCGCGGATAAAGTTGTCTACAACATCGCGCCAATGCTTTCGATGATGTCGGTGTTGGTCCTGTGGGCTGTTGTGCCGCTGGCGCCTGTTATGCTCGGCGTGGATTTGAACACGGGCTTGTTGTTCATCATTGCGGCTGGTTCGATTGGCACGCTTTCCATTATCATGGCGGGCTGGTCATCGAATAATAAGTTCTCCGTCATTGGCGCGTTCCGCCAGGTTGCGGTGATGATCTCGTTCGAAGTTCCGATGCTTGCGGTGATGCTCATCCCGACCATTTTTGCGGGATCAATGGGCATGAATGCCATCATTCAAAGCCAGAACATCTGGTTTGTTTGGCTTTCCCCTTTGGCGGCATTGATCTTCCTGATTGCGGCAATCGCGGAGTTGGGACGCTCGCCGTTTGATCTTTCCGAAGGCGAATCGGAACTGGTTGCCGGTTTCAATGTCGAATATTCCGGCATGAAGTTTGGCATGTTCTACGCGGGTGAACTCTTGCACGCCTTCACCTTCGGCGGCTTCTGGGGCATCCTGTTCTTCGGCGGCTATCGTTTCTTTGGTTTGGAGCAGGTCAGCCCCTTCCTCGCCGTTGCCATTCTCCTGTTCAAGGCGCTTGTTGGTTACTGGGTCATCATGTGGGTCAAGTACACCATGATGCGTATCCGCATTGACCAGATGCTTGCCTTCAACTGGAAATTCCTGACGCCCGTTGCCTTCGTTCTCGTGATGGTGACTGCATTGATGAATGCGCTTCTGCGCGGCGCTGGAAGCGGACTCTACATCGCAGGCATGTTGCTCTCGAATATCATTGTCGCTTGGGTCTCGCTGGAGATTGTCCGCTCGATCGGTAAAAAAGAACGCGAGCGCGTGGAAGGCGTGAAGCAGATTGTAGAGGCTCATCATTAGTAAATAGTAATTGGCAGGAATATTTCTAATTGCCACTTACAAATTACAAAGGACTTTATATGACAGCAGAACAAATTATTTTTCTAATCGTTGGAGCAGTCACACTCATTGCTGGGCTGTTGGTTGTGACCGTTCGTGATCTTGTCCATGCGGCGTTGTGGTTGGTTGCAACGCTTTTCGGCGTGGCGATCATTTACACTTTGCTCAACGCCGGTTTTTTGGCGGTTGTGCAGGTCGTGGTGTATATCGGCGCGATTGCCATTCTCTTCATTTTTGCGGTCATGTTGACCCGCCGTCAGGCGGCAGACACGGGCGCATCGGTCAACAAGAACTGGTGGGCGGGCGCATTATTGGCTGTGTTGACCTTCGCGGGGCTGGTCTATCTGCTCCAGAGTTGGGGCGGCTTCTCGAAGCAGGTATCAGCCATCCCGTCTGGCTTTGACGCGATCAATCAGTTGGGCAATGCGTTGACCTCGCCTGCGGGATATGTCCTGCCGTTTGAAGTTGCATCCGTCTTGCTTCTTGCGGCATTGGTTGGCGCGGTTTATCTCGCGTTCAATAAGAAATAAAATTAGGAAACAGGGATTAGGTAATTAGGAATAACGAATCCTAATCCTAATCCTAATCCCTAATTACCTAGACACCTAATTTTCGGAGGCTAAATGATTCCCCTCTCATGGTATCTCATTCTCGCGGCCGGCTTGTTCAGCATTGGTTTATTTGGCGTGCTGGCGCGCAGGAATGCGGTCGCAATTTTGCTCGGCGTTGAACTGATGCTCAATGCGGTGAACATCAATCTCGTGGCCTTCTGGCGTTACGGTGATGTTGCCCAAATGGCGGGACAGGTCTTTACGATCATTGTCTTCGCGGTGGCCGCGGCGGAAGTGGCTGTGGGTCTGGCTTTGGTAATCTCTGTCTATCGCCGTCGCAATACGGTGGTTGCGGAAGAACTTGACTTGTTGAAATGGTAGGAAAAAGGATTAGGAATTTAGGTAATTAGGAATTAGTACATCCTATTCCCTCTTTCCTAATTCCTAATTACCTATTTTCTGGAGGCTTCATGGCGACTGAAACATTAATTTGGTTAATCCCGCTACCGCCTGTTCTGGCTTTCTTTTTGATCGTGTTATTCACGAATAAAAATAAAGCGCTCAGTCATAGCGTGGCTGTGGGCGCGGCATTCCTTTCATGGCTGGGGAGCATGGTTGTGTTTGTGCGCGCGCTTGGCGTGGAACATCTTGGCAAAGAGCCGTTTGCATCTTCGGTCAACTGGCTGCCGACAGGCGATACCTGGTTGAAGGTCGGTGTACTGATCGATCCGCTCTCCGCCGCGGTTTTGTTCTTCGTGGCGTGGACAGTGTTGATGATCTTCATCTATAGCGTTGGTTACCACAATTACGGTCAACCCGCTGGCGATCACGATCATGCTGGTTTGCCGCCGCATGGCGCAACAGTGACCGATGAACATGGTCACAAGCATACCGTGCTTTCGGTCGAGCCGATGTACTCGCGTTTCTTTGCGTTTATCGGTTTGTTCGCTTTTGGTATGTACACACTTGTTGTCTCTGACAACCTGCTCACACTCTTCGTGGGTTGGGAGATCATGGGCTTGTGCTCCTACCTTTTGATCGGTTTCTGGTATGGCAAGACATCTGCGCGTAATGCGGCTGTAAAAGCCTTCATGACCACACGCATCGGCGATGTATTCATGCTTCTTGGCATTTCCTTCCTCTATTATGCAACTGGCACACTGACCTACCGCGAAATCTTTACGGAAGAGACTTTGCATGTTCTTGCAACAGTACCCAGCGGTGTGTTTGGCTTATCCGCCGCAGGGTTGATTGCAATCCTGCTCTTCATCGGCACGATCGGTAAATCGGCGCAATTCCCCTTGCATGTCTGGTTGCCGGACGCGATGGAAGGTCCGACCCCCGTCAGCGCCATGATCCATGCGGCGACGATGGTGTCTGCGGGTGTTTATGCGGTCATCCGCATGTTCCCGCTCCTCAGCGCCGGCTGGCACGAAGGCGCCCCGCTGACTTCCGCGATGACTGTTGTTGCGTTCATCGGTGCGTTCACAGCCATCTTCGCCGCGACCATCGCTGTTGCGCAAAACGACATCAAGCGCGTGTTGGCTTACTCCACCATTTCACAACTCGGCTTCATGATCGCCGCCATCGGTATGGGCGCATACGTTGCCGCTGTTTTCCACCTCATTACACATGCCTTCTTCAAAGCCCTGCTCTTCCTCGGCTCCGGCTCGGTTATTCATGGCATGGAGCATGGCGTTCTTCATACAGGCAATCACAAAGTTGACCCGCAGGATATGTTCAACATGGGCGGCCTGCGCAAGAAGATGCCGATCACATTCTGGACCTTCCTTATTGGCGGCTTTGCACTTTCGGGCTTCCCGATCATTACCGCAGGCTTCTGGTCCAAGGATGAAATTCTCGCTGACGCTTTTGTCAACGGGCATTTGACGATCTTCATCACACTTGCAATAGCCGCATTCATGACCGCCTTCTACACCATGCGCCAGATCACCTTGACCTTCCTTGGTGAACCCCGGACAAAGGAAGCTGAACACGCGCATGAGACTCCCTGGACGATGACCGCGCCACTCGTGATTCTCTCGGTCTTTGCCATCGGCTACGGCTGGGTCGGCATCCCCGAACATTTCCCACTCCTTGGCGGACTTGTGCCAAATTGGTTCCATGAATTTGTGGGCGGCACACTGGCTGAACATCCTCCTGTTTTGGAATTCAATATTGTTCCCCTGCTCACATCACTCTTCGTGGCGCTTAGCGGTTTGTTCTTCGGCTGGCTTGTTTATCGCAACGTCCAATCGGCTGAACAGGATAAATTGCAAATTCCTTTGCTCAAGAACAAATATTATTTCGACGAAGCCTACGATTTCCTTATTATCCAACCGTTGATCTGGTTCTCTGAGGTCTTCGTCTCCAAATGGATGGACAAGGGTTTCATCGATGGTATTTTGCACCTCTTTGGTCCTGCCACCGGCGGAATTGGCTTTGCCATCCGCAATTACTTTGATGTGCCAGTCGTCAATCAATTCTTAGGCGACGGCTCCGCAGATGTCACTTACTGGATCGGCAAGAACCTTCGTCCCATTCAAACGGGGCGCATCCAGCAGTATCTGCTCCTTTCGATAGCCGTTCTATTTGTGGTTGGCGGCTTCATTTATTTACTGCTGGCATAGGAGCGCAAGATGGATTTCCTCAATACTCATCTCCTTAGCCTGATCTTATTCCTGCCGACAATCTCGGCGCTGGTCATCTTCTTCCTGCCAAGCGGCGAGACGAAACTTCTGCGCTGGTTCGCTTTTTCCGCCAGTCTGATTCCTTTCGTGCTTACGCTTGTGCTGTGGAGCAGATTTGATCCTAACAAGACAGGCTTTCAGTTTCAAGAACAATACATGTGGTATGAAGCCATCCACTCAACCCTCCACCTTGGCGTGGACGGTATCTCTCTCACGATGGTCCTGCTTACCACATTGCTTACGCCTCTCGCCATCCTGGCTTCGTTCAGCGTGACAGACCGTGTCAAGCCGTACATGATGCTCTTCCTCTTTTTGGAAATGGGTATGCTTGGCGTCTTCATGGCGCTCGACCTGCTGATCTTTTTCGTCTTCTGGGAAATTGGTCTCGTCCCGATGTACTTCCTCATCAACCAATGGGGCAGTGCCAACAAAGATTACGCTTCGCTCAAGTTCATGATCTACACCATGGGCGGATCACTTGGTCTCCTGCTCGCTGTGCAAATGCTCGGCGTGCTCTTCGGGACTTATGACCTGGTCACTCTCTACGAACGTTGGAATGCGCTGGACTCTGGCTCTATTCTCTTCGGTATGCCTGTGCATACTGTCAAGACCATTGCCTTCTGGGCGTTCACAATTGCCTTTGCCATCAAAGTCCCGGTCTGGCCCTTCCATACCTGGTTGCCTGACGCTCATACCGAAGCTCCAACCGCAGGCTCGATGCTCCTTGCTGGCGTTCTGCTTAAACTTGGCGCTTACGGTTTCCTGCGACTCGTGCTTCCGTTCTATCCTGTTGAAGCGAGGATGTTTGCGGGCGCGCTGGCTTTCCTCGCGGTTGCGGCAATCGTCTTTGGCGCATTCGCTGCATACGGGCAGACAGACTTCAAACGGCTTGTGGCGTATTCGTCGATCAATCACATGGGATTTGTAGTTCTCGGTATCGCTGCGGCAGCTGCGGCGGCGGGAACGTCCGATGCTCACATTGCCATGAACGGCGCGGTCCTGCAAATGTTCAACCATGGTTTGTCTGCGGCTGGCATGTTCTTCCTGGTCGGTGTGATCTATGAACGTACGCACACCCGTAACCTTGAAGAGTTTGGCGGTTTGTTCCCGCTGGTGCCAGTTTATGGCGGCATCTTGATCTTCATGAGCATGGCGTCGCTCGGCTTGCCCGGACTCAATGGTTTCGTCTCTGAGTTTTTGGTGGTGCGAGGCGCTTATCCTGTATTGACGGTCTACACCGCCATCTCCATGCTTGGCTTGCTTTTCACGGGTGCCTATATTTTGAAAGGCATCATGAAGGTTTTGCATGGTCCCATGAACGAACATTGGGCGCACGGCGAACATAAACTGACCGAGATCAACACGCGCGAAATTTTCGTGGTGGTCCCGCTGATGGCTTTGATCTTGGTCATCGGCATCTGGCCCGCGTGGATTTTGGAAGTTATCAACAAAGCCGTTGTGGCTCTGTTCTAAGAGGTGGATGATGAATTTTCCCATCCTAAGCATTATCACTTTCCTTCCCTTTGTATCCGCAGTCATTATGTTGTTGATGCCTGCGAACCGCAAGAATGAAGTCCGCGGCGTTGCGCTTGCAACTGCAGTGGTGGACCTTCTGCTTGCGGGTTGGCTCTATCTCCAATACCTGCTTGGCGACATGACAGGGTATCAATTCATTGAAACCTACAACTGGCTTCCTGCGCTTGGCATCAGCCTGAAATTTGGCGTGGACGGCATGAGCGCTCCTCTCGTCCTGCTTACAGGTATTGTCATGTTTACGGGTGTACTTATCTCCTGGGGTGATTTCGATGAAGAGCACCACCTCTCTGCGGGCATTCAAGACAGACCGCGCGAATTCTTTGCCTTCCTCTTTCTGTTGGCAGGCGGCGTGTTCGGCGTATTCGTTTCACTCGATCTGTTCATGCTGTTCTTCTTCTATGAAATTGCAGTGTTCCCGATGTATTTGCTCATCGCGA
This sequence comes from Herpetosiphon sp., assembly GCA_020717985.1. Lineage (GTDB taxonomy): Bacteria > Chloroflexota > Anaerolineae > Anaerolineales > Villigracilaceae > Villigracilis. Next base: position 12,418 of record DYDH01000056.1, read on the forward strand.
TTTGGGGTTGGGTCAAGACTCGAGAATACGCCGCCATGAAGTTGACACTATACCTGTTCATCGGTTCCGTGATTGCCCTGGTTGGCGCTCTTGTCATGTACTGGACGCAATTTCAAAACACGGGCGTTCTCTCCTTTGACATGATCCAGATGGAAAGCGCTGGCTTCTCCGCTTCCTTCCAATATGCGTGGTTCCTGCCCGTCTTTTTTGGCTTCGCGGTTTTGGGCGGCATCTGGCCCTTCCACAACTGGTCACCTGACGGACACGTTGCCGCGCCGACAGCCGTCTCAATGTTCCATGCGGGCGTGTTGATGAAACTCGGCGCATTCGCCGCTTTGCGCGTGGGCGTTATGCTCCTGCCTCAAGGCGCGAAAGATTGGGCGTGGCTCGTTATGACCTTTGCCGCTGTCGCTGTGGTCTATGGCGCCTATATTGCCTTTGTCCAGCCCGACTTAAAATATATGATCGGCTTCTCGTCCGTTTCGCACATGGGGTTGGTCATGCTCGGCGTTTCCACGCTTAACCATGACGGTTTGCTTGGCGCGGGCATCCAGATGTTCTCTCACGGCATCATGACGGCTCTCTTCTTTGCAATCACCGGCATGATCTATGACCGTACACACACCCGTCAAATTCCCGAACTCGGAGGCATGGCAAAGATCATGCCTTTTGCCACCATTGGCTTTATCATCGGTGGTTTGGTCTCGATGGGTATGCCCGGCTTCTCCGGCTTTGTGGCGGAATTCCCAATCTTTATGGGTGTGTGGGGCAGTCAGTGGCTCGTGGCGGTAATCGCAAGCATTTCCATTATCATCACCGCGGCTTACATTATGCGAAACATCAGGCAGGTGTTCTTTAGCCCCTTGCCTGAAAAACTTGCCGAACATCACATCACGGATGTCACCGTACTGGATAAGATCGCCATTACCACGCTCTGTCTCCTTATGATTGGCATCGGTATGTTCCCATCCATGATGGTACCGATGATTGAAAAAGGTGTTGAAAATATCCTGCGTCTCCTGGGAGGTGCATAAATGTTTACTCCCGTAATGTTCGCTTCCATCCTCCCCGAAATTTTGATCCTCGCCATTGCTGTGATTTTGCTTTGCGTCGAGCCGTTCTGGAAAGAAGACCAACGTCGTAATGCGGGTTGGCTCACTGCGGGCGGTCTCTTCGTGACCATTATAGTCAGTCTGCTTTTTGGTCAGCCCGGCGAACCAACCTCTGTTTTTGGCGGCATGATCCGCTTTGACTGGCTGGGATTCTTCTTCAAGATTCTCTTTATGTTTGCCGCCGCAGTAACTGCCCTGATGTTGATGGATCATGAGAAAGCGGGACAACGCGGCGAGGCATATATTCTGCTTTTAGCCTCGCTTCTCGGTATGAACCTGATGGCTGTTTCAGCCGACCTGATCATGCTCTACCTTGCGATTGAAACCGCCTCCATTCCGCTCTATATCCTCGCAGGCTTTTTACTTGTTGATGATCGCTCCACCGAAGCGGGTTTCAAGTATTTGCTGTTCGGCACGCTGGCTTCCACCATCATGCTCTACGGTTTCAGCTTGATCTTCGGCTTCGCCGGTACGACCAACCTTTATCAACTCTCTGAACTGTTCGCCGCTGGAAAAATTTCCGTGTTACTTGGTTTCAGCGTTATTGTCATGGCAATTGTGGGACTTGGCTTCAAACTTGCCATCGTTCCATTCCAATTTTGGGCGCCTGATGTGTACGAAGGTTCACCGACCCCTGTGGCTGGTTTCCTTTCCACAGCCTCCAAGGCTGCTGGTTTTGCGGTGATCATCCGCTTCTTCTTTGTTGCTTTCCCCGCTTATTCCCCATCGTGGACATTGGTGCTCGCGGCTCTTTCTGCCATCACCATGACGGTCGGCAATCTGCTTGCGATTTCCCAGACGAATATCAAACGCCTGCTTGCCTATTCTTCAATCGCGCACGCGGGCTATGCTTTGATCGGTGTGGTCGCATTTAGTCAACTGGGCGCAACGGGTGTTGTCTTCTACCTCGCGGCGTACATTGTGACCAATCTGCTTGCGTTCGGTGTGGTCATGGCTTTCAGCCGGGTGACAGGTCTTGAAAACATCGAAGACTATGCCGGCATGAGTCGCCGCAATCCATGGCTGGGCTTGATGATGCTGGCGGCTTTCCTGTCGCTGGCGGGTATGCCTCCGTTCGGTGGTTTCGTGGGCAAGGTCTTTGTCTTTGCGGCAGGTGTGCAAGCCAATTACACTTGGCTTGTGGTGGTGGGTATTCTCAACTCCATTATCGGTGTGTACTACTATCTCAACGCGATGAAGTATGTTTACCTTTATCGTATGCCGAATGAAGATGAAGAGAATCACCCCATCGAGTTGACGCGTCCGTATGCGATTGCGTTGGCTGTACTGGTGATCGGCGTGATCCTGGTGGGCACCGTGTTTGCTCCGTGGTTTACCTGGTCTGATGCTGCGGCTTTGAATTTGTTTTAGTTGAGGGGGTGCGTCGCACTTACTTTCGGGTGCGACGCATTTTCTCGTAACAGAATCAGGTATCGGGTTGTGAAGGACGCGGAAATTAATTTCCGTTTGACATCCCTTCAACCTGTCAGTTATAATCGTGCGACATGGCACAATCTGAGCAAAACCGTCGAAATAGTATGATAAGCACCTTACTGGTCGTTGTGATCGGGCAGGTGGGCTGTTTGACCCTGGCGGTCATTCTGGCTTCTGTATTTGGCGGGTTGTGGCTTGATAGTATCTTCGGAACGAAACCAGTCTTTACGCTGGTGTTGTTGTTTGCTGGAATCCCTCTTTCGGTATTCTTGATGCTGTATGTTTCGCGGAAATCGCTGGCGCGGCTCAAGGAAAAATACGAAGCCGAAGAGAAAGAAAAAACTGTGTAGGAGGCGGACTTTGGAACAAGAAAAACGAAGACCCTGGCGCCGCTGGGTCGTGCTGGTGCTGATGATCGCAGGTTTTGTTTTGGGCGGTATTTTTGTGCCCGTGCAGCCTGAGATTGCGGTGGCGGCGGAAAAATTGATTTTGGAACCAATCTCCGAGAATTTCCTCGGCTTGGGACCACTCTATTTGGTAAATACGTTACCCACCCTGGCTGTGACTTTGTTCCTGCTGGTGTTGATTGCGTTTTTTGCCAATCGCTCATTAAAGACCAGCCAAAATACTGACCTCGTGCCGCGTGGCATTGGGAATGTAGTGGAAGCCATTCTGGAAATGCTGTATAACCTTACCGAAGGTTCAGCGGGCAAGTACACCAAGATGATCTTCCCCTGGTTTGCGACCATCATGATTTATGTGCTGTTCGCCAATTTACTCAAGTTAATTCCCGGCTTTGAGTCAATCGGTGTGTTGCATCATGCCCATGGTGAGGGTCATGCCATTGCCGAGTGGGGCGGCGGTTGGTCTAATCTTCTTCCTCAAAAAGTGGAGGAAGGCGGCTATGTGCTCGCTCCGTTCTTCCGCGGTATTTCCGTGGACTTGAACTTCACCGCATCGCTCGCCATTATCTCAGTGGTGATGATTCAGGTGATCGGCTTCCGCGCGCAGGGACTTGGCTATTTGAGCAAGTTCTTCAATACCCGCCGCATGTTCAAGGTGCCGTTCTTTGGCGCGATGGACTTTTTGGTTGGTTTGCTTGAGTTGATCTCGGAAATTTCGAAGATACTCTCGTTTGCCTTCCGTCTTTTCGGTAATATGTTCGCGGGCATCGTGCTGGTGGCCATTGTTGCCGGGTTGCTCGGCAAGATTTCCATTTTGCCTGCAATGGTTATGATGTTCGAATTGTTTGTGGGCGTTATTCAAGCCTTCGTGTTCGGCATGTTGACCATGGTCTTTATGGCGCAAGCCACGCAGGGTCACGGCGGCGAAGAACACGCCGAGCATTAATCCGCTTTGAGTTTGCTGTACGATATTCTAAAAAATAACTAGGAAAAACCTAAGGAGGCTTTACATGGAAGGAAATATTTTGGATGCAATGCGCTACGTTGGCGCAGGTCTGGCAATGATCGGCGCCGCAGGCGCTGGTATCGGTATCGGTTTGAGCGTGCAGGGCGCGTTGACGGGTATGGCTCGCAATCCCGACACCTACGGTAATTTGCTGACCAATATGATCCTCGGAATCGCGTTCTCTGAAGCCATCGCTATTTACTGCCTGGTGATCGCGTTCCTCATGCTCTTCAAAGTCGTGTAATTCATAGGAGCACAGAAACATGGAAGCTCTTGGTATTAATTTCGGTCTGCTCATTGTTCAGATTATCGCGTTCATCATTGTGTTCCTCACATTGAACGCCTGGGTTTACAAGCCCATGCTGGACATGATGGAGACCCGCAAACAAAAGATCGCACAAGGTTTGGAAGACGCCCGCGTCGCCTCCGATGCCCGTGCAAACGCTGAAAAAGAAGCCGCCAAAGTCCTTGCTGAAGCGCAGGCTGAAGCTGGCAAGGTTGTTCGTGAAGCCACCGAGCGCGCTGCTTCCGCAGGCAAGGATGTGAAAGCCGCCGCCGAAGCCGAAGCCGCCAAGGCCCGCGAAGCAGCCATGGCTGAAGCCGAACTCGAACGCAATCGCATCCTCGGCGATCTGCGCGGACAGGTTGCCGCCCTCGCCATTGCCGCTGCCAATAAACTGGTTGGCGAAACACTTGATGAGAAGAAACAGCGCGCATTGATCGACGAATTTTTCTCCGGTGTCAAAGGTGGTAAAGTGGTCGTGGCTGACAATCTCACCGGCGATTCCGCCGAAGTGACCAGCGCCCTGCCCCTTACCAGCGATGAACAGCAGTCTGTCAAGAAGAGTGTCTCTGTGAAGGAAATTTCCTTCAAAGTTGACCCATCCATTCTCGGCGGTCTCGTTATCAAAGTTGGTGATAAGGTTCTTGATGGCTCCGTTGCCGGCAAGCTCGATGGACTGCGCCAGACATTGAAATAACGTAGACTTCAGTCGTTGATAGAAGGGTTTTGGTAAAATTACCAAGACCCTTTTTGTTTTTAACCATGACGAATTTATAAAGCTCTATCGGGGGCTTAGCCCCCGATAGAGCGGCAATGAACGGAGATGAATAAAAATAAATGCAGCTCAAAAACTTGTTTGTTGATTTCCCCTTTTCAATCCCCGAAAACATTCCCGATGTTGAGATTACCGGCATTGCCATCGACAGCCGCGCGGTGAAGCCCGGCTATCTTTTTGTTGCCATGCAGGGCGGTTCTGTGGATGGGCATACCTACATCCCGAAGGCGATTGAAAATGGCGCTGTCGCAATTATCGGTGAGGCTGGCCGCTTTTCCAACCCGACCTATATTGGACTTGAAAACCCGCGCCATGCATTGACCTATCTGGCGGCGGCATTTTACAACTTCCCCGCCCGCAAGCTGACTGTCATCGGCGTGACCGGCACGGATGGCAAAACCACCACCAGCAATATCATCCATAAAATTCTCACTGCCGCAGGGATTCGTGCAGGGATGATCTCGACCGTTAATGCGGTGATTGGCGATGAAGTGTTGGATACCGGCTTTCATGTCACCACGCCCGATGCGCATGATGTGCAGCGTTACCTTGCGCGGATGGTTGACTCAGGTTTGATGCATGTTGTGCTCGAGACTACGTCGCATGGCTGGTCACAGCATCGCGTGGATGCGTGTGAGTTTGACGTTGGCGTGGTCACGAATATCACGCACGAACATTTTGACGAACATGGCTCTTATGAAAATTACCGCGCCGCCAAAGCACGCTTGTTCAGCAGTTTGGAGCGGACAAAGGAAAAGGCTCCGGGCAGTTCGCGGCTGGCGGTGATCAATCGCGATGACCGTTCATTTGAGTTTTTGGATGAATTTATCAAAACGAAGAAATTGAACTACGGATTGGGTGACTCGGCCGATGTCCGCGCGGTGGATGTGGTTTACGGTTCATCGGGAATTGAATTTTCGGCAGTCTCAAACGATTTTCATGTCAATGTCAGAAGTGATTTGGTTGGCGCATACAATGTCTCAAATTGCCTTGCCGCGTTGACCGCTTCGGTCTATGGACTAGGCGTTGACCCTGATGTTGCGGCGCGCGGAATAGCCTCACTGGAAGGTATCCCCGGGCGCATGGAGCAGATTGATCTGGGTCAAAATTTCACGGCTATCGTGGATTTTGCACACACGCCGAATGCATTGAAAGTAACCCTTGAAGCGGGTAGAAAAATGACAAAGGGCAGAGTCATTTCCGTTTTTGGCTCCGCAGGTTTACGCGATAAAGAGAAGCGCCGCATGATGGCAGAGACTTCGGTTGAACTGGCAGACCTATCCATCTTGACTGCCGAAGACCCGCGCACAGAATCGCTGGATGGCATCCTCGAAGAAATGGCGGCAGGCGCAAGGTCAAAGGGCGGGCGCGAAGGCGAAACCTTCTGGCGTATTGCAGACCGTGGCGAAGCCATCAAATTTGCCATCCGCCTTGCGCGGGAAGGCGATATTGTCCTTTCGTGCGGCAAGGGGCATGAGCAATCCATGTGTTTTGGAAAGACCGAATACCTGTGGGATGACCGCACAGCCATGCGCGCCGCGCTTTCGGAGTTTTTGGGAATTGAAGGCGAGAAGATGCCTTACCTGCCTTCGCTGGATAAGAAGGAAGAGGATTGGTTGAGATCGTGATATTGTTGACGGAGTCCAGAAGTTCTTTCTGGAGCATATTCTGGATGTAATATTTAATCTGCAAGTAGAACTTGCGGACTCCGCTTTTATCGAAGGAAGATATGATTCATTACCTGCACAGAGAGCAAAATATTCCCGCTGCCATGGAAACAGTTTGGGAATATTTTTCAGATCCGAAAAATCTTAACCCAATCACCCCGCCTGATATGAATTTTGAGATCATTGCGGGTGGGGAAAAGAAGATGTATGAAGGACAAGTCATCGAATACCGTGTGGAATTTTTGCGCGGCGTAAAATCGTTGTGGTTGACGGAAATTGCGCATGTGCGCGACCTTCAATATTTTGTTGATGAGCAGCGTGTGGGACCATATCGCTTTTGGTACCATGAACATCGTTTCGAGAAAACCGTCGCTGGTGTGAAGATGATCGACCATGTGACGTATGCTCCGCCGTATGGATTGATGGGCGACCTTGTGAATGCGATCTGGATTCGCGGAAAATTGGAACGCATCTTCGATTTTCGATTTCAAAAGATAGGTGAACTTTTTGGGAGTGGAAAATGACAAACTGGACCGAACCGGTTATCCTGACAGGCAGGCATGTGCGTCTTGAACCGTTGAGCGAAGCGCATGTCCCCGGACTGGCTGAGGTTGGTGTGGGACAGAACTTTTGGCATTTTATGTTATATGGCGACATGAACACGGAAGCCGATATTCGGAATTGGGTATCTGACATCATCGGCCGCAGTCAAAGGGGTACTGACCTTCCTTTTGCCGTGATCCATCTTGAATCTGGGCGTGTGGCAGGAGCAACACGCTATTTAAATATCATGCCCAATGATCGCGGACTTGAAATTGGCGGTACCTGGTATGGAACTGATTTTCAACGTACGGTTGTCAATACTGAATGCAAATATTTGCTGATGACCCACGCTTTTGAAACGCTTGGCGCAATCCGCGTCCAGTTGAAAACGGATTCGCGGAATGAACGTTCGCAGAAGGCAATTGAACGCATCGGTGCAAAAAAGGAAGGCGTGCTTCGCAATCACATGATCCTGCCTGATGGTTATTTTCGTCACTCGGTTTTTTACAGTATTTTGGATACAGAGTGGCCCGACGTGAAGAAAAATTTGGAATCAATGATGGAAAGATGGAAATAGTTATTGCAAACTCCGCAACAAAAAATGCCGCGACCAATCATGGTCACGGCATTTTCGTTTTTCAGAAAATATCGAGCGTATGTTTTCCGCTTTTATTTCATCTTTTTTTGCCGCTAATTACGCGGATTTTCGCTGATTTTTTTGATAATCCGCATCAATTAGCGAAACACCGCACTGGCGCGCGGCGCAAGTGTTCGCGGCAAAGGTTTTTTGAACTCTAAACTCAAGTTATCCGTTTGCGAGGTTTGGTTTCATGAATGGGCCGAGCAGGTAATGGATCACATCTTCGGCGGAATAACTGGTCTTGCCTTCCTTGAGAAATTGACCGGCCGCCACCAGATCATCGCCGGAGGTAATGATCGGTTCCTCCACGTAGCCGTCCTTGCGGAGTTGTGGGAAACCGGCGGTGGCTGTCAGGTTGTTGCACAGGCAGGAGCGGTTGACAGTGTCTTCAACAGCGCCGCCTTTTTTGACAAACATATCCACCGGTTCGGAGGCGCAGCGATAGCCGACCGAGCCGTCTTCACGTTTATAAAGAATGCGCAGGAAACCGAGATCACAAATTCGTCCACGCTTTTCGTATGCTTCGGGATCGGAGAGTGTGCCTTCCAGTTTGGCAACTTTGAAAGGGAAGCCAGTCGGTGAGGTGAATGGACTGGTGAATACTTCCGCCTCTTCGTTCATGACTTTGTTAAGCAGGCGTTTTTTCAAGTCATCCCTCATGCCCGATTCATTGCACAACGAAAACGCAGTACCCACCTGAACGCCTGCCGCGCCCGCATCCAGCGCCGTCTGTACCTGTTTCGGATTGCCATAGCCGCCCGCAAGCCAGAAAGGACGACCCAATTGTTTCATCTTCTCAAGGTCCACTGTGTCTTTTTCGCCGTAGATCGGTTCGCCCTTTTCGTTAAAGTTGACCGTGCCGCGCGGCGGGGCGTTGTGACCTCCAGCCGTTGGACCTTCGATCACGAATCCGTCAACTGAGCCTTCACTGCGTTTGATCAGCGCTTGTGCCAGCACCACCGAGGAGATAATGGGAAAAAATTTTGGACGCTTGAGTTTCCCGACAAGTTTGGCAATGCCAGGGAAAATACTCTCGGGGTCAAAGTGAATGCGGTGATCGTCATCCTTATCTGCCCCGTGGACATCCAAACGGTATGAGACCGGTTCGTGGTTGCTCAGCTTGTCCAGTATTCCCGCAATTTGTGTCGGGATGCCCGCGCCCATTAACACCACGTCCACACCAGCCAGCATTGCGCCGTAGAGTGAGGCCAGGGTGGGCATTTGCACTTTTTCCAACAGGTTGATGCCGACGATGCCTGAATGTCCTTCTTTTGCAAGGTAGACTTCCACATAATTTGCAAGCGCTGTGACCTGGTCGAGGAATTGCGGCGGTTTGATTGTGTATGCTGCGGGTGTTTTATAGGGCGTTTCCGCTGATTTTCCACCGGGGGTATAGTAACGGTTGATGATGTTCTGCACAGGCTCGGGCAGTGAAAAATTCGCCAGTGCGCGGCGCACGTTTCCGCTCAGATCGCCATCCATTAAACGGCTTGCCATCACACGGCTGATGCCCGTCCCCGATACAACGCCCAACTGTCCCAACTGTGAAACGGCTTTTGCCAGGCGCCAATCGGAGATGGCTACGCCCATGCCGCCTTGTATCAATTTCGGTAGATTCATTCAATACTCCAGTTCATTAAAGTCAAACTTCGGAAATCTTTGGAAGACACCCTGTTTTTAGGCGCACCAAGGCAAATTTCCGAAGTCTCTATGACTGTTAACAACCCCGACAAACATGTTGCGTTTCTCTTTTTATGACATCCTCATTGAATAATTATTTTGGCGCGGGGGATGGCTGTAAATAATCAGTCCGACAACTGCTGTTTTCAGAACATATTTTTTTGTATCTTCAAACCTTTTGATATTTGTTTTTAGATTTGAGAGATTTATGAAAAGAATGCGTTTACCTTCATATTCAACTCTCGATGAATAAATATTAGCCCAAACTATAAAGCCATGTTGCGGCGGGAACAATGCCTGGAAAACAGAACCAGCTTTGGGCTAGGCGTGAAGCGTCGCCCGGGCTTTGGTTTTGCTGTTGAGAGCGATCAAGCCAAAGGCGCTGGTCAGCCCGATGAGCAGACCTCCGATCCAAATGGCCTGTGGAAATAAATTGTCGTTTAGGAATCCGCCGATGAGTGGGGAGAGGGTGCGGGCGAGTCCCCAGCCGATCCAGTAAACAGACATGTACCTGCCGCGTGAGTCAGCGGGCGCTGTATCCGCCACATATTTGCTGGCGGTGGGGACGAGGGTGAGTTCGCCGAATGTGAGCACGACCATGCTGAACCAAAAGCCCCAGAAGCCCGTCATCAACGCCACACTGCCCGCGCCGATTGCATAGATCAACATGCCCGCCGCCGCGACTGGAAGTGTTTTATAACGCCGTGTGATTTGTGTTACCGAAAACTGAATGAAGACGCACATCAGGGCATTGGTGGTGGGGATCCAACCGTATTGGACTTCGGGGATGTTGAAATTTGTTTTTGCGTAAACGGGCATGAGGATCCACAGCATGGTGGGGGCGATGAGACCGACTGCCATCAGCGAGACGAATGCCATATAGCCTTTGTCGCGGAAGACGCGCACATACGCTCCGCGTTCCGCGCCCTGGGTTGGGTCGGCTAAAGAATCGGTTTTTGTTACGCTGATGGTTTTGTCGAGTGTCTCGTGCGCGAGGAAGAATAACAGCAGACTATAGATAATAAAGCCCGCGGATGCGCCATAGAATGCGAGGTTGTACGATGTGGATGCGAGGAATCCGCCCACGGCTGGACCCAACCCGAAGGCGGCGTTGTTTGCGATGCGGTTGATGGCGTACGCTTCGGTGCGTTTTTCCGAGGGGATCATATCTGCCAGCATGGCGTCTGCGCCCACCTGGTACAGCGGATTCGATAAGCCGATGAAGATCATCAAAACCACAAACTGCGGGTAGGTCTCTGCGCGCATCAGGAAGAAATACGCAATGCCGTTCAGTGCAAGACTGAATACCATGACAACTTTACGCCCGATCCTGTCTGCGAGTGTGCCAGCAAGAAAAGAAGAGAAAAGTCCCGTGCCTGCGTTGATGGAGATCAGCGTTGCCACTGTGCTAAGCGGCAGGTGAAGTTTTCCGCTGGCATAAATGAGCAGGAACGGCCAGATCATGCTTCCGCCTGCGGTGCTGATGACAATGCCGGTGATCATCAGCCAGTATTGGCGCGGATATTCGTTATAGAGGGATTTGAGTTTATAGAGCATGAGAGGGAAAGGATGAACGCTTCGCGTGTGGAATTAGGTGATTAGGGGAAGACGAGTGTAACATGAAAAACGCGTGGTTTTCCCCCCAAAAAATTCGATAATGGATTCTCTCCATCATTTGGCTTTGTTGCGACTGTGTTATTTTACAACAAAAGCGTTCAAATAATTCTCCGAATTCATCACGAACTCGGAGAACCAATTTACTTCTGCTTGAACCAAGAAATGGGACGCAGGATCAGATGTTATTTTTTGCCTTTTGCGCCTGCCCAAGCATCCACAGACCAATGATAAAGATGGTTGAAAATAACGTGATCCATATCCATGTGCCTGCGCTGTCCCAGCTTAC
>DYDH01000291.1 GCA_020717985.1 Herpetosiphon sp.
CAGGCAATATCATTGGCACAGCCGGTTATGCACAAGACGTCACCGAGCGCAAGCGGGCAGAAGAGGACCTGCGCGAGAGCGAGGAACGCTACCGCCAGTTGTTTGAAAACGCCTCGATAGGCGTGCTGTTGGCTGACACTCAGGGAAACATCCTTGAAGTAAACCCGGCCGCATTGCGCATTCTGGGGTCTCCCACAGCCGAAGCCACGCGCAAGATCAACATCCTCAACTTCCCGCCCTTGATCGAAGCCGGTATTTCCGCCGATTTCGAACAATGTGCGCAAACTGCCCAACCCATTTCATCGGAACATCCATACACTTCAATATGGGGCAAGTCCATTTATTTGAATTTGCGATTTATACCTCTTGTCGAAGCGGATGGAAAAGCAACGCGGTTACAAATTCTTCTTGAAGATGTGACCGAACGCAAACAGGCAGAGGAAGCCCTGCGCCTGAGCGAAGCCAACTTGAACCGCGCCCAATCGGTGGCGCACGTCGGCAGTTGGAATTTGGACGTTACACATAATTCCACCACCTGGTCGGCGGAAAGCTATCGCATCTATGGCTTCCCGCTCGAAACGCCGCTTACCTACGAAGCCTTCCTCTCCCGCGTTCATCCCAACGATGTGGACTTTGTAAATCGCGCATGGCAGTCCGCTTTACTACAAGGCGTGTCCTATGACTTAGAGCACCGCATCCTCGTGGATGGAGAAGTGAAGTGGGTGCGCGAACGCGCCGAACTGGAAGCCGACGCGCAAGGAAACTTTGTCCGCGCCATTGGAACCGTTCAGGACATCACCGCGCGCAAACAGGCCGAGGAATTGCGCCTGCAAGCCGAAGAAAATTATCGCAATATCTTTGAGAATGCGATGGAGGGCATCTTCCAAAGCCTGCCAGAGGGACGCTTCATCACGGTCAACCCGGCCTTCGCGCGCATGTTGGGTTATGCCTCGCCAAACAAAATGATCGAAACCATCACCGATATCGCCAGTCAGGTCTATGTCGAATCGCCGCACCGCGCCGAATTCATGCGGGTCATGGCGGAGCGCGGAAGCGTCACCGGCTTTGAATTTCAAATGAAGCGCAAGGATGGCGGCGTACTCTGGGTCTCTGAAAGCGCCCGCGCGGTTTGCGACAATACCGGAAAACTCCTCTATTACGAAGGTTCCGTCGAGAATATCACCGAACGCAAACTGGCGGAAAAATCGCTGCAGGAAAGCGAAAGTAGATACCGTCTTTTGTTTGACGAGATGCTAAGCGGAGTCGCGGTTCACGACATCATTTGCGACCCGCATGGAAAGCCGATTGATTATCGTTTTGCGGCAATAAATGCGGCTTTTGAAAAGATGACCGGTCTGAAATCTGCCACAGTCATCGGCAAAACCGTTTTGGAGGTCATGCCTGCGACAGAATCACTTTGGATCGAACGCTACGGACAGGTGGCGCTCACCCGCATTCCAATTCAGTTTGAAGAGTATTCGAATGAACTGGGCAAATACTTTGAAGTACGCGCCTTTAGTCCTGAGCAGGGAAAATTTGCGACCATTTTCAATGACATCACCGAGCGCAAGCGGGCCGAAGATGCGCTTGCCGCCTCCGAAGCCAAACTACGTACCCTGATAGAGCAAGTGCCGACCGTTGTCTATAGCGAGTCGGCGGAGACCAGGGAAACCGTGTATATCAGCCCGCAAGTGGAAAAACTCACCGGCTACTCGCCTGCCGAATGGATCGAAGACCACGATATGTGGAAAAAAATAATCCACCCCGCAGACCTGGCGGCTGTCCTTGCTGAAGATGAACTCACATCTGAAAATTGCGAGCCGTTCCAGTGCGAGTACCGTGTCATGACGCGGGATGGACGCACGGTCTGGATTTACGACGAAGCGGTGATGATCAAAAGCCAGGACGGGACTCCGCTGTTTTGGCAGGGCGTGATGTACGATGTCACCGAGCGCAAGCAGGCCGAAGAGAAGTTGGACAGCGCCCGCGAATTTCTGCAAAGCGTTCAGGATGCCCTCTCATCGCACATTTCCATTTTGGACCATGAGGGCAATATCGTCCAGGTCAATTCAGCCTGGCGTAAGTTCGGCGCACAGAATGGCTTGGAACATCCAAACCATTGTATTGGCATGAACTACCTTGATATTTGTGAGTCGGCAAAAAACGTGAACGCTGAAGAGGCATTGATAACCGCGAACGCAATCCGCGAGGTGCTTTCGGGAAAAAAGCAGGAAATCTGGCTCGAATATCCCTGCGACAGCTTGGACGAACAGCGTTGGTTCGTTGAGCGCATTACCGGTTTTGAAAATAACGGACAGCAGTGGGTCGTGGTATCGCATGAAAACATCACCACACGCAAACAGGCGGAGGAAGATATCCGCCAGCGTGCATTGGAACTGGAATTGCTCTATGAAAACGGTTTGGTGTTCAGTCAGTTACTCAACCCAAAGGAGATCGGGCAAAAGGTCATTGAACTATTGGGGGAAAAATTGAACTGGCACCACACCGCCATCCGCCTGACCCACGAGTCAGATAAAAGCCTGGAATTGCTGGCTTTCGATCAGCCTGGGCTGGAGGATAAGACCGAGGAAAGCAGAATTCAAGAACACTTGAAAAAATCCGTCAGCAACTTTGGCGAGGGATTAAGCGGCTGGGCGCTCCAGCAATCCAAAACCTTGCGCATCGGCGATGTGAACAGTGACCCGCATTATGTGGCATCCTACCCGGGCATCCATTCGGGTCTATATGTCCCATTGAAATCGGGAGACCGCGCGCTCGGCGTGATCAGCATTGAAAGCGAGCATCCCAACGCTTTCAGCGAAACGGACGAACGGCTGATCACCACCCTGGCCAACCAGGCCGCCAATGCGTTTGAAAACGCGCGCCTGTACCAGGAGGTAAACCGCTATACTGGAGAACTTGAACAACGCGTGCGGGAACGCACCACCGAGATCGAATCCACGCGGCAGCGGCTGGAGTTGGCTGTAAAGACCGCCGGCATCGGCATTTGGGAATTGGACGTTAAGCAAAACAAGGATTATTGGGACGATGGGTTGTTTAGCTTGTACGGACTTTCAAAGGAAAACGCACTACCCTCTCCCCAAACATGGCATAACAGCATTCATCCAGATGACCTGTTACAGCAGCTGAAATTAATGGAAGAGACTCTGCACAACAACCAGCCGTACAATTCTGAATTCCGCGTGATCTGGCCCGATGCCAGCATTCACCATATCAAGTCAACCGGCATTGTGATCCGTGACGCGGAAGGACAGCCGGAACGCATGATCGGCGCAAACCAGGATATCACCCTTCACAAACATGCTGAAGAAACCCTGCGCCTGGCCAATGCGGAAATGGAACGCGGCCTGCGCATAAAAAACGAATTCATGGCCAACATGAGCCACGAACTGCGCACGCCGCTCAACGCCATTTTGGGCATTTCCGAAAGCCTTGAAGAGCAAAGATCCAGCACGCTCGACAAAAAACAGCTTAAATATGTCCGCATCATTATTGAAAGCGGCCGCCATCTGCTGGATATGATCAATGACATCCTCGACCTTTCCAAGATCGAAGCGGGCAAGCTGGAGCTTAATGTTCAATCCACCTCGGTCGAAAAACTATGTACATCCAGTCTGCGCATGGTCAGGGAACTCGCGCAGAAAAAATCGCAGAATATTTCTTTCAAGCTGGATGAAAAGGTAAAAGTCATTTTGGGGGATGAACGGCGCTTGAAACAATCGCTTGTAAACCTGCTCGGCAACGCGGTCAAATTTACGCCGCCGGGAAAAAAGATCGGTCTGGAAGTGAGTGGCAACGCCGAAGCGAATGAAGTCACGTTCACGGTTTGGGATGAAGGGATCGGCATTGGAGAGGAAGACATCCAACGCCTCTTCAAACCATTTGTGCAATTGAATGCCGGCCTTGCGCGCGAATACTCAGGCACCGGGCTGGGGCTGGCGCTTGTGGCGCAAATGGCCCGGCTGCATGGCGGGCGCATCAACTTGACAAGCAAATTGAAACTGGGAAGCCGCTTCATGCTCACCCTGCCATGGATGCCGGAAGAACAGGCGGTTCAGCCGCCGCCCAAACTCCAGGCGCTGGCAGGCAGTTCAAAGCCTGACAGGAAGCACACTGGTAAAATCCTGATCGTGGATGATGTGGAAATGGCCGCTGAACTCATCGGTGAATATTTGCGAAATAGAGGATATGAAACGTTCGTGGCGGGCGACGGCTTGGAAGCTGTTTCAATTGCCAAACAGGAACATCCGCAAATGATCTTGATGGATGTTATGATGCCCGAGATGAGCGGAATTGAAGCCACAAAACAGATCCGCGCCGACGACTCCCTGCGGGATGTTCTGATCATCGGGCTGACCGCGCTGGCCATGCCCGAAGACCGCGAGCAATGCCTTGCGGCGGGCATGAACGATCACCTGAGCAAGCCCATTCAAATGCAGGAACTGTTGCAAATCATCGAACGCTACCTGCCGTAGGTCAGGCTTGCAGCCTGACAGTTTCTGAAAATACGCGGTACCGCATCACTTACTATGAACAATGCCTTTGCCGCTAATTTCGCGGATTTTCACTGATTTTTTAGTTCGATCCGTATCTTCTCGATAAAACAGTGTGTTAACACACCGTCCCGAAGGTTTTGCGGAAAACTGCCCTAATTGGTAGAAACCTCACCGCGCTGGCGTACGGCGCAAGTGTCGGGACGTTCCCCCTCTTTTTTGAGATGATACCTCGATCTGCGTAAATTAGCGAAACACCACACCGGCGCACGACGCAAGTGTTCGCGGCTAAGGTTTCGGTAACGGACGATGGCCAAAAGCAAGCTATGAGTCTACTGCAAAAACCTTTTCACCGCGA
>DYDH01000292.1:0-3072 GCA_020717985.1 Herpetosiphon sp.
TCCAACCGCTTCCGCGCCTGTTCTCGCCCCGACAGTGGATACCGGTCGCATTGAAACGATGGTGGCTGGGACAGTTTCCGCTGCCATCGCGCAAACCGAGCAGGCACAGCCGACAGTCACAAATACGCCGCGCTCCACATCTACAACTTCCCCAAGTTCGACCCCGGTTCCACCGACAGTTGCAGTCACTTCAACAGCGAACTCGACAGCGGCGCCCACAGGGACAGTTATAGCCACGATAAGTCCATCTCAAAGCACGTTGACCAAACAAGCAGATGGTTCGATGCTGTTTGCTGATGGTCGCGCAGGCTATGAGCTTAAACTACCTTCGGGCTGGCTGGCCGTGCGGATCAACGAACAGGAATATCTGGACGCCTTTTCGCTGGAGGAGTCTGCCAATACCAATATTCAACAAGCCCTGCTAAGCGTTCAAAAAGAAGACCCAAATGTCTTTCGTCTGCTTGCCATTGACACAAAGGTGGCACACATTCAAAATGATTTTGTCACAGACATGCGCTTTGTTTTGAATGAGAAGAAAACCATTTCCCTAAGTTCGGATGCGGACTTACAAGCCATTGCCAAAGATATATCGGCTTCTGCAACGGTTTTCAGATTTGAAGTTACTTCGGTAAAAATCATCACCTCTGCCAGTGGGACACAATTCGGGGTGATCGAAGCCAAATCGTCGTTCACAAATCCATCCGGCGCGGATGTGGCTGTTTATCAAAAGCAGGTATTTTTCAATGTAAAGACGGGGTCACAAGCCATCATCTTCACAACTGTAGATGGATTGAAAGATACACTTCTGCCCGCATTTGATGCAATGATTGAGACGATAAAAGTGAAGTAAAAAAGTAAGAAGTGAGAAGTAAAAAGTAAAAGGAGTTCACCACATGTCCACATCTCGTGTAGTTCGTTCGCCGCGCGGCACACAATTGACCTGCAAGAACTGGCTCTCCGAAGCCGCCTATCGCATGATCCAAAACAACCTCGACCCCGAAGTGGCGGAAAAGCCCGAAGATCTCGTTGTTTACGGCGGACGGGGGAAAGCCGCGCGCAACTGGGAATCGTTCGACGCCATTCTTGAGTCGCTCAAGAATCTCGAAGAGGATGAAACACTCCTCGTGCAATCAGGCAAACCGGTCATCGTGTTCAAGAGTCACAAGGATGCACCCAAAGTTTTGATCGCAAACTCGAACATCGTGCCGCATTGGGCAACATGGGAAAAGTTTGATGAGTTGGATAAAAAGGGACTCATCATGTACGGGCAGATGACCGCCGGCTCATGGATCTACATTGGCACGCAGGGAATTTTGCAGGGGACTTACGAAACCTTCGGCGCACTCGCCAAACTCAAAGGCTGGAATTCGCTCAAAGGCAAATTCGTCCTCACGGCTGGCTTGGGCGGAATGGGCGGCGCACAGCCTTTATCCATCACCATGAACGAAGGCGTTGGTCTGGTTGTTGAAGTTGACCCCGAACGCGCCGAGCGCCGCCGCGCCATCGGCTACATTGATATGGTTGTAGATACTCTCGAAGAAGCCATGACGCTTGTGGAAGAAAATGTAAAGAACAAAACTCCCAAATCCATCGGGCTGATCGGCAATGCCGCAGATGTGTATTCCGAACTCGTGGCGCGCGGAATTACGCCCGATGTGGTCACTGACCAGACCTCGGCGCACGAAGCCTTATTTTATGTTCCCTCTGGATTAAGCATCACTGCCGCGAATCAATTGCGCGTCAGCGACCCTGAGAAATATAAAAAGATGGCAATGGATTCCATGTCCACGCATGTGAAAGCCATGTTGAATTTCCAACGCGCAGGCGCGGAAGTTTTTGACTACGGCAACAATCTTCGCCAACAGGCATACAACAACGGCGTGAGCGATGCGTTTGAATTCCCAGGCTTCGTGCCCGCTTATATTCGTCCGCTGTTTTGCGAGGGCAAGGGTCCATTCCGCTGGGTGGCGCTTTCAGGCGACCCCGAAGATATTTACACCACCGACAAAGCTATCATGGAATTATTCCCCGATGACGCGCATCTGCACCGCTGGATGAAAATGGCGCGTGAGAAAGTTCCGTTCCAAGGCTTGCCCTCGCGCATCTGCTGGCTGGGATATGGCGAACGCGCCAAGGCTGGCTTGATGTTCAACGAACTCGTGGCAAGCGGAAAAGTCAAAGCGCCCATCGTCATCGGACGCGACCACCTCGACTCAGGTTCTGTCGCCTCGCCGAACCGCGAAACCGAAGCCATGAAAGACGGCTCGGATGCCATCTCCGATTGGGCGATTCTCAACGCGCTGATCAATGCTGTCGGCGGCGCCACTTGGGTTTCGTTCCATCACGGCGGTGGCGTGGGCATGGGCTATTCGCAGCACGCGGGTCAAGTCATCGTGGCAGATGGCACGCCCGAAGCCGCTGTCAGACTTGAACGTGTCCTTACAACAGATCCAGGCATGGGCGTGGCGCGTCACGCAGACGCGGGTTATGAAATCGCCATCGATGCCGCCAAACGTCACGGGTTGAAAATGCCGATGCTGGGGAAATCATCCTGAACATGACTCGGCGCATTTTGATCTTGACTCTGCTGGCGGTCTTTCTGCTCTCATGCGGATTGACCGCCACGCCTCTGCCGCCTGCGCCGACAATTGTTCCAACGGCGACAGCGACTCTCACCCCAAGCAGTACCCCGCCACCTCCCACCGAGACACCCCTGCCGACGATTACATCCACGCCTGCGCCAAGATTTTCGCATGTGTTGATCGTGAGCTTTGACGGCTTGCGCCCCGACGCGATTGCCGAAGCGCAGATGACCAACGTGCTGTCGTTGATGCAGACAGGCGCATATACGTTTGGCGCGCAGACCATTATGCCGAGTGTGACGCTGCCTTCTCACACTTCGATGCTTGTTGGGACATGCCCGGCAAAACACATTGTGCGCTGGAATGAATATGTTCCGCAAAATGGTTTCGCAATTGGCGCTGACCTTTTCGACATTGCACATGCGGCGGGCTTGCGGACTGTGATGGTGGTGGGCAAGGAAAAGCTGCGACAAGTCACCGAGCCGCTTAG
>DYDH01000292.1:3100-4523 GCA_020717985.1 Herpetosiphon sp.
ATTATTTTTCATTCGTGGATGATACCGATAAAATTAAAGACCCGTTCAGAATTGAGCAGCTTGCCGTTCAACAAATGAAGCAGGGATTTGGTTTAATGTTCGTCCATTTCCCCAATGGCGATCTGGCCGGGCACGAC
Organism: Herpetosiphon sp.; assembly: GCA_020717985.1. GTDB lineage: Bacteria > Chloroflexota > Anaerolineae > Anaerolineales > Villigracilaceae > Villigracilis. Next base: position 3,238 of record DYDH01000292.1, read on the forward strand.
CACGGCTGGATGTCGCGCCAGCAGCTAAGGGCATACGGCACTGACGATGAATCTTTTGGCTATCTCCTTGATACGTTAAAAAGTCTTAACTTGTATGAAAGCACGCTGATCATCATCACAGCCGATCACGGCGGACATGACACCACGCACGGCACAGATATGTTCGAAGATATGACCATTCCGTGGATCGCATTTGGGACCGGAGTTCAACCCAAAATATTGACAACCCAGGTCCACACAACCGATACAGCCGCCACCGCTGCCTTCGCGCTTGGATTACCCATCCCGCCTGAATGGGATGGCGTGCCTGTTTATGAAGCATTCGGTTTGCCTGTGGAAGAGAGGGAGTGGCCGGTGTGTCAGTAAAAGAGTTTTTCTGCGCCAAAGTGGCTGTCGCTATTTTTATGTCCCTTTCTCATTCCCATGTTTAAAGTGACCTGTAACTCGCGCCATTAACAACTGAGCCTGCTGTGAATCCAACCGCTCAATAGATGTGATGAATTTATCCGCTGATTTTCCTTTAAGGATCATGATCTGCCTGCCATGCCAGTGGATAAAAACCTTTCCGTCTTTTGTTATTCGATGGGTGAAAGGCTGTTCTTCAAGTTTTCCACGACTATCAATTCCGCTCATAAAATAGCGCCTAAAAGACCGTTCATCTCATGCAAGTCCGATTCAGCCAGTTGATAATTTTTGACCTTCCGCTTGTTGTCTATCCCCGTTAATTTGATCGGCGCATTTAATACTTCATCCATTTTCGACCAGCCAGCAAGGAGGATTTTTACCGGCGTGGACGCGTCCAAAATTTGTTTCTCATCCAGCAGACACCAGACAATGATGTCTGCTTTCTTTTTTATATCTGGGGTATTGATCCACTGCGACGCATCTCCCCAGATCCAGCCAATAGTTACTGCTCCATGTCTTCACTTCAAGGCGTATAACTTTTTTGTATCCTTTGATCTTTACTACAATGTCGGCCAGTTTTTCCCGGTCTGCAAAGCGGAAGTGTGAATCCAGTTTTAATTTTTGATCGAGCAGGAAATTTTCAACAGCAATTTCACCCAGTTTTCCCTTAAAGTGTGAATTCAGGCGGTTGTTGTAATATCCCTGCTGACTTTCCCAGCGTACAAACGAAGATCGGGCAACATCAGCCGCCCATTGCACATCCGCAATAGGGAGTTCGATTTCACAAGTTTTATCTTCCACGGCGCGTCCTGCGAATTTACTGCCTGACGACAACACGGCAGGGTGCGCCTGAGGTGGAGGTCAATCTGAGGGGCAGGGCA
>DYDH01000057.1:0-16185 GCA_020717985.1 Herpetosiphon sp.
CGGACTTGGTGGCTTCGATCATTTTTTCATATTCAGGCACATGCTTTGCGATGACCATCGAAGCGCCGGTATCGCCAAAGTAACCACCTAACTCGGCGGAGACATCAATATTGATCAACTCGCCTTCGCGCAGAACATGGTCACTGGGAATGCCATGCGCGATGACCGGCGAAATACTGATGCACGTAGCGCCGGGAAATTGATACATACTCATCGGTGCGGACTGTGCGCCTTCTTTTGTCAAAAATTCCATACCGATATTATCCAACTCACCCGTTGTTATGCTGGGTTTGGCGTGTTCCATCATTTTTTGCAATGCCATTGCGCAAATATGACCAATTGCTTTCAGGTGTTTAATGTCTTCTTCGTTTTCAATAATCATCAGCTTTTGACCTTCAACCTTCAACCTTCAACCTTCAATCTTTCCACGATCACCTTTTTCAATTCCGCCTGCACCTCATCCCACTTCTGCTCTGAGTTGACCACCACCCATCTCTGCGGTTCAGCTTTGACCAACTCCAAATATCCCGCGCGGACTCGTTCGTAGAATTTCACTTCATGATCGTCCATGCGATTCCATTCGGACTGATTTTGCTTCTTTCGTCTAAGACCCACTTCCACATCGAGATCGAGCAAAATAGTCAGGTCGGGAGTCAAGCCGCCGGTGGCGTATTTCACCAGCGCGCGGACTTGTTCCAAATCCTGCTGATGCCCATAGCCTTGATAGGCAATCGTCGAATCATAATATCGGTCAGAGATGACGATCTCGCCCACAGCCAAACGCGGCTTGATGACCTGCTCCACGATCTGCGCGCGCGCTGCTTGATAAAGCAGGGTCTCTGTCCGCGGGTGCATTTCGGCGTTCTTCAAATCATGCAGGATGTCGCGGATCTGCTCGCTGATGGACGTGCCGCCAGGTTCGCGGGTGGGGAAAACGGTATGTCCCTTCTCACGCAGATATTCAACGAGATGCGGGATGTGTGATGTCTTGCCAGAGCCTTCGGGACCTTCAAGTGTGATGAACATGGGCTGATTGTAACAAAAAGACCGTGGACGATGGACAATTGTCCATCGTCCACGGTCAACGGTCTGTCGTCCTCGGTCTATTCCCTAAAAATTCTCACATGCCTTCTTGGTTCTTTTCCATACGAGTGACTGACCAACTCCGCATTGCGCGCCAACTCATGCTGTAATCTTCGTACTAGTGATGTGCCAGGTGGCAAGTCTACCCAGCGCTCACCGTTGAGCACTGCGGAGATGGCTTGCTGTGTTTCTTCGCGCACACTGTCCATGCTGTCACGCGGATGCTGCTGCTCGCTGATGTTGTACAAGTCACCGAGGAACTGCTCAACTTGCGCCACGGTATTTGCGCGCAAAACATAAATGGGCAGTCCGCGATGTTCGGCATCCATCACGGTTTGCTCGCGGTTGCGGTAATACGTCCGCAGGGTCACGAGCGCATCGGCTTCGTCCACGTCGGTCACGATCACGGCTGGCACGCCGAGTCTCTTCGCGGCTTGCATCAGTCTGTTACGCGCCACGCCATACGCAAACACGCGCACGGTTTGCAAAGGCGATGTCAGGACAGCCGGAGTTTGATTGGGAGTTGGATTCTGTCCCTCGACAGAATCAGGATTGGGCGGAGTCGGAGTCGTGGGTTGACGTCCACGCCGCGGAGTCTTAACCACTTCCCTCGCCTCTGTTCTTACCTTCGGGACTGGCGCCGCTTTCTCGATCAGAATCTTCCCTTCGGCATCGCGTGTGCGAATTTCGGGCGGCACGGGAGCGCCACGCAAAAGTGAATCCACCGAAGCGGATATATCGAGATGAACCGCGAAACGGTCGCGGGTTTGGATTTCGATCACCACATCAAAGGTTGGGGGCGAGCGCCGCTCAAGCACAGTTTTCTGGGTGCCGCGCCTACGGGCTTCCTCATCTGAAAGTGTGACCGCTTCAATACCGCCGATCAGATCGCTGAGGGTTGGGTTGAGCAAAAGATTATCGAGGGTTTGGCCGTGCGCCGTGCCGATCAGTTGCACACCGCGCTCGGCAATGGTACGCGCGGCCTGGGCTTCGAGTTCGCGCCCGATCTCGTCAATCACGATGACTTCGGGATTGTGATTTTCAACGGCTTCGATCATCACCTCATGCTGGAGATTGGGCTTGCTGACCTGCATACGGCGCGCCTTGCCAACAGCAGGATGCGGCACATCGCCGTCACCGCCGATCTCGTTGGACGTATCCACGATGACCACGCGTTTATTCTCCGCGAGGATGCGGGCAGCTTCGCGCAGAAGAGTTGTCTTGCCAACGCCGGGGCGACCAAGGATCAAAACGGACTTGCCCGATTCAATGATATCTTGAATGATGTCCACTGTGCCGTACACAGCGCGTCCCACGCGGCAGGTGAGCCCAACCACCGCGCCGAGCCGGTTGCGGATGGCGGAGATGCGGTGAAGCGTACGCTCCATGCCCGCGCGGTTATCCGCGTCAAATTTGCCGATGCGCTCGGTGACATGGTCAATGTCTACGCGGGTGATCTCTTTTTCAGAAAGGCTGATTTCGCCTTCCACATAACGCGCAACGGATATGCGGCCAAGGTCAATGACGATCTCCAGCAGTCTTTCGCTGTTGTTCGCTTTTTCCACTGAATGACGAATATTAAGGGGTAGGACGTCGAGAAGTGCTTCCAGGTCGTCTGTAATTCGATGTTGAGTCATAGTTAAGGTACCAAGTGTTTAGGTGTCAGGTGTCAGGTGTCAAGTTTGCACGTTAAAACTTGAAAAGATATGTGCGCGCGCAGATGATCTGCGCGTTTTGATTTCGGGATGGGTTAGAGGGAAATATTGAACATGGCGGGGTACCTGCCTTGTTGAGAGAAAGTCACGCGCCGGGTATTGGTCACGTGCAGGCTTATTATAGCAGTGTCCCCGTTAACGAAAAATTAAAGACGTGTGTTAATTTCGTTGATTTGTCAGACCAATTGTTGAGTACTTTTTATGCCAGTTTTTGAGCGTGAGATAGACAATCGGCAGGCTGGGCTTCAATCCTGAAAGTTTCACAGGTTTTTGGCTGCCTCGGTTGAGTTGGACAAAATACATCCTTCCGTTTCGAGTTTGCTGATACTTTAATTCAACAGACTGGACTTCATCTGCCCGCACTGTCTTTTGACTGGAAAGGTATTTAATAAGCAGGGAATTCCCCTCCACCGTTACAGATTGCGGCGCTGAAAACGCCAATCCAAAAACAACGCCGCTTATGACAAGCGTGACGATGGGCGGCAGCAAGGCAAGGAGTCCCGCTTCTGCGTATAACTGAGACATAATAAAAAATCCAAACCCAAGCGTGACCAGCCCGATTACGGGAAGTATCAGCCCGTATTCGAGGTTCTTTGTCATGGTTCCATATTCCCACGGATCGAACAAGTCAAGACGTTTCGCGCCGATATATTCCACGACATCCTCGTAATGTGGCAACTGCTCATTTGGGGCAACCGTCACACTGCCGTCGAAATTATGTAACTTGATCCCATTTCCACTGCCTGATATATGGCTGATCTCGCTCCAGCGAAGTGTTTTTACGCCGAGAAAATTTTGCGAGGAAATCTCATCCTCTGAAATAATTGTCTTCAAGGTCATCGAATAAAAGATGGCAAGGAAAACAACCCCGAAGAAAATGATCACAGGAAATAATGTTGGAGAATCATCCTGAATGAGTATGATCAGCAGAATAACGCCCACAATCGCCAAAACGAAAAGGGCAAGTATAAGTTGAATCATCGAGTGGCGATAAACACGCGATTCCTTAATCATGGCGGCTTCTCCCTACGGATAATTCTCAAGTTCGGCGGGTAAATTTTCTTCGAAATTTCGGCAATCATCTGCGCGGCAGGTTTGTAATTGTCCCAGCCAGGTATGCAGGCTGGAAAGAATTTTTGGGTCGAGTTTTGAAGAAAGATTCTCCATCTCATACGGATCTGCGATCCGATCATAAAATTCAACTTCGCCGTTGTTATATTCCACATACAAAAACCTATCGGTCCTGACACCCAGATACGTGCCATCGCCGATTTGACGAAGGTACGTGTCATTGGGAGAATCTGGATACTCAAATTGAATTGGCGGAGAGAATGAATTAATAAGCGTCACAGATGAAGCTGATGTATTCATCGCTCCCATCTCCATCAGTATTCCTTTACGCCAGTCCAAAGTTTGGGATGTTTCAGGCTTGAAAAGAGGCATGAACGAACGACCATCCACAAAATCAGCCGCATCCGCGCCAGCCATATCCGTGATCGTTGGGGCAAGGTCTATGTTTGCAGCCATCTGCGTGATGACTGTATTTGGCGCAATCCCCGGGCCGCGGACCAACAACGGCACATGGATATTTTCCTCATAAGCCAGTCCTTTCCCGGGTGAAAGCGCGTGTTCGCCGATGCCAAATCCATTATCTGACGTGAAGAAAATATATGTATTTTCCAACTGCCCATTTTGTTCGAGCTTCTGGATCAGGTCCACAACCAATTCGTCCACAGCCAGCATGGTTCGGGCGCGCAGCGAGTAAAGAGTATCAGCATCGCCGGCATCGATTTCATCGCCATTTCTTGTCAAATCCTGGATGACATTTGGTTTATCGCTTATATCCGCTTCATTGAAGGATGGCTTTTTAGGATACTCCAATCCAGTAAGCATTTCAGAGTGACGCAAAGCAGGGACGCTCGGACCATGCGGCGCGTAGAGAGCGAGTAGGAGAAAAAATGGATCGCCATCTGCCTTGCTTTGATCTATAAATTCGATCGATTTTTCTTTAAATACATCGGTACTATAATTTTCGGGGGAATTATCATATTGGACCAGCGGGCCATTTTCCACCAGCGTGTAATCGTTATACCAATTCCCCGAATCTTTCGGCTTTTTATAAAACAATGCATGCCAGTCTGTCCAACCGGCGGGGACATAATTATTTCCCGCAAAAACGGGATAACCGTTTAAGTATTTCCCGATCAGGGATGTTTGATAGCCTGCGCGTTCAAGCCAGACGGACAGGGTCTCTGATTCACTGCCGTCAACAAAAAAGCGCCGAAAACTTCCCGCAGGAAAATCATTGCTTAAAACATTTGTATTGTGCGGATACTGTCCGCGAAGCATGGATGCCCGCGACGGGCAACACAGGGAGGAAGTTACAAAATAATTCGTGAACGTAGCCCCATTTTCCCCTATCAGGGTTTCCGTATTTTTCAGAAACGGCATCAGACTTAGGTCCATATCATCAGCGAGGATAATGATGACATTGGGCGGCGGACTAAACACGGCGCTGGATTGAATAGCGTCGCATGATGACACAACCATATTCACGATCAAAAAAAGCACAAACAAGCCGGCAAGCCGAAACTTAATCCTGGACGACATGCAATCAACTCCCATTCACAAAATATTGGTTCTGATTCTTTTACTCTACGCCCAGCCCCATCGCAGGGATCGAAGGTATCTTTTCGCTGTACAACCAACCATCGAAGAATTCTGTTAGATCTTTTCCGCTGACTTCCCCGGCAACGGCAATAAAATCAGCGGTGGCAGCGTTACCGTTTTTGTAGCGTTCAAAATAGGCTGGCAATATCTCAAAGAATACTTCATCACCGACTTCAAGCCGCAGCGCGTGCAGGGTCAACCCGCCCCAAACATAAACTCCGCCGTTGAACAGGTCATCTGCGGGCGGATTGCCTGGCGCAGGATAGGAACTTTCAACCACATCAGTATATTGAAATTTCACCCATTCATCCAATGTTTCGCGCCCGTGGAGGTGTTCGATCCACAGCCCTTCGGAGTAGGTCGCAAAGCCCTCGTTAAGCCAGATGTCGCTCCAGTCAGCCACGCTGACGCCATCACCAAACCACTGGTGAGACAGTTCATGCGCCACGGTCAACTCAGTGCCTTCCACATCCCCAAAATCAATCATGTCAATGCCATAAATGGACAGGGTTTGATTTTCAAGCGCCGAACCGAATTCGGTGTTCATCACAAGCGAACCATATACATCGAACGGATACCGACCATAGACTTCGCTGAAATAATCAATCATTTCACCCTGACGCGCAAACGGCTCGCGGACTTCTTTGGGCAATTCTGATGAATAATAATTTCTGATCGGGATTCCATTTTTCGATTGCATGGTCTCGATATCGAATTCATCAATATTGATGGTGGCAAGATAACTTGCCATCGGGTCATACGCCTCAAAAACAAAGGTGGTTGTGTCGCCATTATCCACTGTTTCGGTCAACACGCCATTCGCCGCCACCTCCAGCGGGTCGGGCACGGTCACGCGGAAGGTGTAGGCAGCCTTATCCAAAGGATGATCGTTCACTGGATAGAAGTTAGCCGAGCCGTCTGGTTCGCTCAAAACAAAACTGCCGCCGTCAACAGTCACCCAGCCCGTTTGCACAGGCAGCGCCACAGATTGCATTTCCTCCGGCGAACCATGGTATTGAACAATAATCGTGAATGACTGGTTTTCCCCAAGCGGCTTAAGCGGAATGACAGTTAATTCCTGTCCCTTACGTGAAAAATCAGCAGGCGCGCCGTTGACCACAATTTCATCAATGTCAAAACCGACAAAATCCAGATTGAAACTACCCAGGTCTTGAATGGCTTTGGCTTCAATGGTCACACTGGCGGTCAAGTCACTTGTGGAAACATCATTGATTGAAATATCCAGCGTGTAGCGCTCCACATCATAGCCGCCATTGCCAAAACCAGGGTAAAGCGAATCGCCCAGTCCAGGTGAACCAGCATCCGCCACTACTCCTACAGCTTCTTCGGGAACAATCACGGCTGTGACTGCCGCAGGCTGAATAATAGGCGCGGCTGAAAATGGACTGCACGCCAAAATCGCAGTCACAATCAAGAGGCAGGCGAGAAACATCTGTATCGAGTTTTTGCTTTTCATTTGTCATCCTATTATGATTTAAGGCAGTATATCACGCCGGGATATTGTAAAATTGAATTCGTTTCTACACACGCAATCATGAAAAACAGACCCTAAAGGGTTTTTTATCACAATGATGTTTGTTCGCAAAGAAACCTTTTGGGTCTCTTAACCTGAAGATGTACAACAGTCCGATTGATATTTGAAAAGGAGTAAGATGACCCCGCGTCCCCGCTATGAAATGCCCGATTCTTTCCGCGATGCACTCAACACACGCAAATTGATGGATCCCTGCTTTGCCCGCCGTATCAACAAAATGACTATATTGGCTGGGTTACGCGCACAAAACTTGAAGCCACAAAGCAAAAGCGGCGGGGTCAATATGAAAATTAAATGGAAGCAATAAAATCCCGTGATTGTGGCACAATAGGGTTATGACTCAAAACCAAATCATCCAAAAAACGGTTGAATATATCAAACAGGAATTCGGCGACGATTCTTCAGGACATGACTGGTGGCATATCTACCGCGTGTGGAAGAATGCCGTCTCTATTTGCAAATATGAAAAAGCCGACCTGTTCATTGTGCAGCTTGCCGCCTTGCTCCACGACCTCGACGATTGGAAATTCAACGAGAGCGGGGATGAAACTCCGCACCGCGCGAAAGCCTGGATGGAATCCTGCAGTATTGATTCTCAAATCAATCAGATTGTGTGCGAGATCATTATGCACGTGTCTTACAAAGGCGCGCAGGTCGAAAATAAAATGAAAACCCTCGAAGGATTTATTGTGCAGGATGCCGACCGCCTGGATGCCATCGGCGCAATCGGCATTGGTCGAGCCTTTGCCTACGGCGGCTACAAAAACCGTCCCATGTATGACCCCGAAACGGAAAATCAAATGCACGCAAGTTTTGAGCAATATAAAAACAGCAAGAGCGCAACCATCAATCACTTTTATGAGAAACTACTTTTGCTCAAGGATATGATGAACACCGCCACAGCGAAAAAAATTGCGGAACAGCGGCATGAGATCATGCTCCGTTTTCTCGATCAATTTATGAATGAATGGGAAGGAAAGGATTTAGAGAAATGGTAATCGGTAATTTTTAGGAGACTGACTGCGGAGTATCCATGAACAAAGTCTCCGTGATACATTTTTTATCACACTGCAAGCGTGACCTACTCATTTACCTTAAACACCAGAGCGGTTTTTGACTCATATACCAATTCATGCAAATCAGAAGCGCGAGTGGAAAGCGCCAGACTTCGCAGTGATTTTCCAAAACCACTTTCGTCATCTTTAGGCGGAATGGTTACGATCAAATAATCATAGTCCACGCCGTTAGCCACGCTCCACGAAGTAACACAATCCAAATCGACGCAATGCTGGAAGGACACCAACTGTTCATGCCAGGGGAAAAACTTGTCGGACAGGGTCCACTCCAAACCCTGCAAGGTCGTCACACTGCGCTGCTTCGTCAGCGCGGGAAACCATTCCTGCATCGGGTCAGACATCGAAAATTCGCGCCCTGTAGAAAGCAAAAAGGTTTGTCCGTCTTCCACATTGGAATTGACCCATTCGATCATTTTGATATCTTCGGGTTTCAAACTTGTATTGATCAATTGAAAGTCAGAAATGCTGGCGGCGAGGAGGAAATAGAACGCCGAGCCAAAAATGAGGATTTGACTGACGCGCTTCATCATCACGCCCTCGGGCTGGTCGCTGTCCGAGCGGCTGATCCACGCTGACAGTTTGAGCAGACCCATCCCCGCCAGCATGGACTCAGCCAGCAGCGCAATGCCATCTCCACCGCGCGGATCGATCAGATATGCAAGCGCCGCCCATGTGACCAGAAAGAATCCACGCCGCTTGAATGTGACCCAAACGCCGAGCAAGGCAAATAATAAAGTTGGGATAAAAATATAATCGCCCAGTCCATTGAATCTCAAAAGCGTAAGGTAAGACTCAAGTGTGCGCTGACTGGTCTGCCCTGCGGAGAGAAAAGGCTCAAACCCATGCCGCAGGAAAACAGTCGCCCACCAGGGGGCGGTCAACAGCGCCACTCCCGCGCCCACAATCAGCGCCGAGATGATTCCGCGTTTATTTCGTCCATAAAAAAGGAAGACCAACGCGCCGCCCAATACGGCATGTAAAGCTGTTTGCGGATGACTCAGCACGGCGCACACGCCAAAGAGGATGGTGAGCGCGAGTTTTTTATGACTGTATTCCTTGAATAATTGAACCGCCTGCCACAACATCAGGAGCAAAAATAACATGCCAAACGAGCGCGTGATTCCGCCGCCCATCACCTGCCAGAGAAAGGCGCGTGACGAAAGCGCATACACCAACGCCGCCAGCGAAGCGGACATGCGCGAAGGAAGAATTTGTTCGGCGAGTTTGTAAAATGCAAGGATGGCAAAGGTATTCACCAAAGCCGGAAGCCAGAGCAATGTTTGGAGGTCAGAAACAGGCAAAAGGCTTGAAAAAGATGCGGCGATGTAAAATCCGAGCGGCGGGTAGGCGAAGGGAATATCCACAAAGTTATATGTCGTAAATTGCGGAAGGATGTAATGGTTCGCTTGCAAGTCGCGGATCATGGTGTAAAACATCCCGCCATCGTTGAGCGGAAATCCGTTTGAGACGGCAGGCATAAAGCGGACCACTGCGCCAAAGAGCAACGCAGTAAAAAGAAAAAGCATGGTCCAATCCATTTTGCGATTCATAACAGCCTCACTGTATCTTGATAAAAGACCCTAAAGGTTTTGGGAACCTTTAGGGTCTGAAGCGTCTTTCGTTTTCCGGTTTATTTTGCGGGTCTTACAGGAGGCTCCAATAATTTAGCCAGTTCCTGGGCGCCTTCAGTATCCGTGACCGCCAAAACCTCATCACCTTCTTCAAGCGTACTAATACCGCGCGGCAGGGTGATCTGTCCGTGACGGATGATCGCGGCAACAATACATTGATCGGGCAAACCGAGGTCTTTGATCTGCTTGCCGATCGCCTTCGCTCCAGCGGGGACTTTCTCTTCCACCACCGCATACCGTCCACGGCGCAGTTTGAGCAGGGTCATCATATCGCCAAGGGACATTTCCTCCTGGATCAAATGCGCCATCACATCGGCGTTATTAATGGTCTCATCTACATGAAAATTCTGGTCAAACAACCAGGCATCGCGCGGATTATTGATGCGGGCAATTGTGCGCCTGGTCTGGAACATGGTGCGCGCCAGATAACACAACACCAGGTTGGTGGCATCGTCATTGGTACAAGCCACAAGGACATTTGCTTTATCCAGCCCCGCCTGCTTTAAAACGCGCGGGTCTGTCGCAACGCCCTCATAGATCACTTCAGTGGGAATTTCATGATGCAGTAAACTCAGCAATTCACGCCGATGTTCGACCAGGCGTACTTGATGATTTTGATCCAATAATTGCATTGCCAATTGTGCGCCGGTTCTTCCGCCGCCCGCAATAAAAACGAACATATTAAGCCTCCGTTCCTTCCTGCAAACGTACTTGCAGGGCAGTCATGCCTTCCAATGTTGCACTGACTGTGAGAATATCGCCGCTTTTGAGAATCGTCTCAGGGGTGGTTAATTCCGCTCGTCCTGCGCGAGTCAAGGCTGCAACAACAATCGTATTTGTGCAACCAGCCAACAGGGCGGAAACGGTCTGTTCGTTCCAATTTTCAGGAATGGACATTTCATATAATTCGACTTCGCCATTACCAGCGGAGAATACTGCGCGGAAAGATGCGTTGATCAATAATTCCTGCAAACGTTCCGCTCCCCAGGCTGTTGAGCTGATAACCTGCAAGCCAAAAGTTTCAAGCATTTCACGCATGGCAGGGTCGTAATTTCGGACGAGCACCTGCTTTACCTGCGGATAATGCGAACGAATGGCGTGCCCGATGACTGCATTTATGGTGTCTGAGTTGGTGACAACAGCAACTCCATCAGCAGTGGATACACCGGCGCGGGTTAGTGTATCGGCAGAGAGTTCGTACCCTTCGACGGTGCGCCCGTGAAAGTCCGAATGGAGGCGGTTGAAGGAATTCTTATTGCTATCCACAACTACAACTTGATATCCATTTTTGAACAGGTTATAGGAGAGCTGTGACCCAACCCTTCCGCACCCTATGACGATAAATTTCATATTCATAACTCCTTATTCCAGTTCTTCTTCATGTACATGATAAGGCACATTGGTGATGACGATACCGTGTTTGTTTTTTAGCTGATCGCGCAAAATATTTGCCGTGTTTGTATGCAGTGCCCCGCTCAAACGATTTTCGGAAACAAATTCAGGCACTACAACAGTGATCGTCTCGCCCGGCTGGCGAGTAGAGGCGATCTCGGAAATGTACCCCAATATCGGCTCAATAAAAAGACGATAGGGAGAATCAAGCAAAACCATGCGCACGCCATCTCCCCAGGTTTCCCACTTCGCGCGGACTTTCTCGGCGTCTGCCGGTTCGATCACAACATGCACCGCGGTTACATCGTCCGATAACATGCGCGCATAACGCAGGGCGGCCAGCGTCCCCTGATGCACGCCGCTGACCGGCATGATTACGCGATGTCGCATGGTATGGGGAGGAATAACGCCAAAATTACTGAGTGAAAGTTTTTTTGCGAGGTTGTTATAGTGGCGGTGGATCAGCCAAAAGCCCGCAACCAAACTTGGGATGAGGATCAACACAACCCATGCGCCGTCGCGAAATTTTGTGATCGCAAAGACCATCATCACGACCGCAGTACAAATCGAGCCAAATCCATTGACAAACATTTTAATGCGCCAATCTTTTACAAAGCGCAGGGTCGAACCGCGTTCCGCTTTCTCTTCATCGGGTTTGAGTTTGCCGATCTTGAACCAACGCAGCGCCATACCGCCTTGTGAAAGTGTAAACGACAGAAACACACCAATTGCATACAGCGGGATAAGGCGCGTCACGCTCGCATTGAAGATGATCAGCAGGAAAGACGCAATCATCGCCAGAGCCACAATGCCACGTGAATAAACCAGGCGGCTTCCCCGATAGGTAAGCTGGCGGGGGAGGAATCCATCTTTGGCAACCAGAGCGCCCAAACGCGGAAAATCCGCAAAAGCCGTATTTGCCGCCATAATCAGAATGACGGTGGTTGCGCCAATCAGCATCAGGTACAAAGTACCGCGCCCGGCAAAGATCGTACGCGCCAATTGTGAGATTACAGTTTCACTTTCCGACGGAACTGCGCCAATATGTTTAGTGAGGTAGGAAATTCCAAGAAAAAGCGAGCCGAGAATAATAGACATCCAAACCAAAGTGATGCCCGCATTTTTACTGCGGGGTTCCTTGAAGGCGGTAATACCGTTCGAGATCGCCTCCACACCGGTGAGTGCGGTGGTGCCACTGGCGAAGGCGTGCAAAATCAGGAAGGGGGTAATCGTCGCAACGCCATGCGCCAACATTTCAGGCGGATCAATAACTGTGCCAAGTGTGCCGGTAACAAACAAACGAAAAAGACCCGTTCCAACGGCTGTGAACATCAACACGACAAAGAAATAGGTCGGGATGGCAAATGCGGTGCCTGATTCTTTCACACCGCGTAAATTCATCAACATAACAAACAAGATAAAAATAACCGACAGCTCAACACGGTAATCATGCAAAGCCGGGACCGCGGATGTAATTTGCGCCACTCCAGATGCAACTGAAACCGAAACCGTGAGAATGTAGTCGGTTAGAAGGGAGGCTCCAGCGATCAGAGCGGGAAACTCGCCGAGGTTGTCACGCGCCACAATATATGCGCCGCCGCCATCAGGATAAGCGTGGATGGTCTGCTCATACGAAATTGTGACAATCGCAAGCAGGATCACAATGGCAATGGAGATCGGAACTACAATGCCAAAGGCTATCGTTCCCGCCGCTGCAAGGATCACCAGAATCTCTTGTGTAGCATACGCCGTGGAAGAAAGCGCGTCTGACGCAAAAACCGCAAGACCAACGGCCTTGCCAATCGTTTGATGGGATGAATCTGCCGTAGACAGGGGACGCCCAATAAGCCATGACTGCCACGTTTTCGGGGGATTGTAATCCGTAGTACGTTCAATAATGGATGTTTGTGAGTTATGTTCGTGATCAATCATAAAGACCAACTTATAAGCAAAATATATGCTCCGCTTTATTGGAAGAGCAAGGCGTGATTATAGCCCAAATCCGTTTTTATAAGAGCTTCGGCTCTTTGGGTTGTGCAAGGGGAATCTGTAAATAGAAAGTACTGCCTTTGCCCACTGCGCTGTCCACCCATACGCGGCCGCCGTGACTCTCGGCAATGGAATGGACAATGGCAAGCCCAAGTCCTGAGCCATGCTGGGCGCGCGCTTCGCGTTGTTTGCCGCGATAGAATTTCTCGAACAGGCGCGGCATATCATCTGCGGCAATGCCGATGCCTGAATCTTCCACGGCAAAGATCAAATATCCCGGCTGGGAGGAAGTACGGATCGTCACACGCCCATGATCTGGCGTGTACTTGATGGCATTCTCCACCAGGTTGTACACAGCCTGATGCAAAAGCGCCTGATCCGCTTCCACCGCGTGGGGCATATCCTTGGAAAGTTCCACGTTCAAATCAATATTCTTTTGCGCAGCCTGCAATTGCAAGGCGCTGGTCGCGCGTTCGATGATATCCAATACACTGACTTGCTCAACCTGCAGACCAACCCCCAGGTCAATGCGGCCGAGGTCAAGCAGGTTATTCACCAGGCGGGACATATTCTCAACGCCCGAAATAATTTTCTTAACATAACCCTGCTGTTGTTCATTCAACTCGCCGACCATTTCAAGCATGGTGGCATAACCGCGCATCAACGTCAACGGCGAGCGCAGGTCATGGCTCACCGTAGCCACAAACTCCGACTTCATCGTATCCAATTCCTTGAAATGTGTCACGTCACGCATGATACATACGCGCCCGATCTGTTGACCTTCCACGATCACTGAAGAAGCGGTGGCAAGATATGTGCGTTTATCTGCCAGCATGATCTCAGCGGATTGGTTCTCAGTGGTCGTGCCTTGCAGTAATGCCAGCAAAGGTTTGAGTTTTACAACCTTTTCAGTTTCCATGCCGGTGCCTTTATCCACTTCCTGTCCAAGGGCAACTGACGCGGCGCGATTCGTAAGCAATAATCTGTTGCGATGGTCGGTGACCAGCACCGGGTCTGGCGTGGAGTTGAGAACCGCTTCCAACTGTCGGCGTGAGGCTTCCACGCTTAGATACAAATGCGCATTCGCAACCGCCAGGGCTGCCTGACCGGCCAGCGTGGTCACAAAGCGGACATCCGAATCAGTGAACATGCGCGGCTGTTCAAAACCCGCCCACACCACGCCATAATAACGATTCTCATGCCGTAAAGCCACGGCAAGCAATGCCAACGGCTGCGGCATGGATGGGTCAAGGGCCAATTCACGCGAGCGTCCAAGGTTGGGCAGTACGATCTTTTCCTGGTTCTGTGCCAGCGCGAGTATCTGGTCATCCAGGTGGGCATAAATATCCTGTACAGCGCCCAAGGCAAAGCGCGAGGGCAATTCTACAAAAGTATCCGGCAGGATGCTGGGCGAAAGCACTACGCTGACTGAATTTGCGCCTGTCGAAAGGATTGCATCCAGCACCGGCTTTACAGCATCCTGCATCTCCAGACTGGAAGCCACATCCTGACTAACGCGCAGGAGACCATTGATCTCTCCAAGGCGCGCCTGCAAACTGGAACGCATTTGCTCGAATGCGCGGCGCAATTGACCGACTTCATCCACACCATCCACTTGAAGCGGATGATCCAGATTACCCTGTGCAATACGGTTGGCTTCGGCCGCCAGGCTTTGCAGGGAACCAGTCACCACGCGTAAACCTACGCGCAATGAAACCATCGCCACAAACGCAAGAAAAATGATCATCAATGAAAGCGGCATGGCAATATTCAACGCAAGTTGTTGCGCCTGTTGCGCAGGGACGGTCAGCACAACCGCCCACGGACGCCCGAGTACGGGCTGGTAATAAACCAATTGCCGCGTGCCGTCCGACGCAGTCCCATCAGAAAAAAGCGCCTGTTCGCCGCGTTGACCGTTATACGTGGACAACAATTGCGCGCGATCTGAATGATAGATAACACGTCCGTTCTCATTTAATAAAAGTCCCGCGCCGCCCAAATCGCGCATGTTGTTTATATTCTCGATCAGCGGCAAAGTGAGCGGATTGGTTTCCAACGTGGTGCGTCCGATCAATATGCGCTGAACCTGCCCAAAACTGTCCACAATGGCAACCAGAAAAGAGACGCGTGAAGCATCATCCACAGAAGTGGGCGGTATCGAATAGATCTGCGTCAGCACGCCGCTGGAAGCCAGCAACATGCCGGACATTTCATCAGGATATAACTGGAAGTTGGCGCTGGCAGAATCAGGATAGCCAGCGAGCAGGGCTTGATCACCCTTCGCTTCCAATACAAAGAATTGATCGAAATATGGCACAGCTTGAATACGCAGCCCAATGATGGATTTCAACTCATCCCCAGTCGCGGTCAACAAGCGCGGATCGGACGCAAGCTGAACTGTCAGGTTCTGACCTGTTTCGAGAAAGAACGGCACACTCTGGGCGGCAGATTCACTGGCGCTGGATAGGCGGTCTTCCAACATGTCGCGCGCGGCCTGACCCGCCACCACCCAATCCCCGATCAACAGGGTTAGCAACAAAAGGGAAATAAACGTACCCACCCCAAATAAGAACCGCGACTCAAGGCTCCTCTCGCCGGGGGAAGGCTGCAACGATTGCCTGCCGCCCCATAGCGCGGGAAACGCCTTCGAAATGATCTGCGCCACAATGCCCGCGATAAGCATCTCACCGCCGAACGCAAGAGTCACAATCCCCGCATTGCTTAAAGCAAAATCAAGGCGCGCGGTGGCTGGCGCGGAAGCATCCACGCCCCATTGGGTGAACATTGAACTGATGATATAGAATAATGTATGAAATGGGATCAACAGCAACGCACTAAAAAATGACTGGCGCAATAAGGAATAAGCTGGCGTTCGGAATCTCTGGCGCATGTTCGTGGAAAACCACGCACCCAACATGGCAATTTCAATAATGGAAAAAAGCGAGTACGTATCCCATGCGCCGCGTAAAAGTCCCGCGAACGCGCCGAGCACAGCCGCGCCCAGCGGACCAAGTAATCCTCCCGCCAACAGCCAAGGGATGGCAGAAAAAAGCATCAGCGCAGAACCAGGCGCA
>DYDH01000057.1:16198-23412 GCA_020717985.1 Herpetosiphon sp.
CAGGCAAAGGACGGGCTAAAGCGGAGGTAAGTCTTACTCCAATGAACAAATTGGTAATTGGGATCAGAATCAAAAAGACGAAGAAAATTCCCCATTCCCGTCCATTCCACGCAGGCTGGTAACTACGCCAACGGAAAAGCGCGTAGGCCAACATCCCAAGCAGGAACACCCATACAAACCACCCGGCAAGAGTGGGCGGGGCGGGGAATGCGATGCTTGCAAGAAGCGTGAGAAGGAACTTCATTTTCTGAATTATAGCTCCAAATAATTCGGGTGGGATTACAGGATTGGTTGTAAATGAACGGAAATCAAGGCTTGATATTCTTCTGGAAACAGACCAGCCGCTTCCGGTTGACCGTTAGCCTGTCCAGCCAACCCAGGCATTTTCCCCGCTTTGACATCCTATTTGGAACACACCCGATTATTTACACAATTCCATGACACGCGCAACAACCTGTTCGGCGTTCATTTTATCCGAGTCAATGATGACCGCATCATCGGCGGGGCGCAACGGCGCAACAGCGCGAGTGGAGTCAATATGGTCGCGCTCGATGACTTTCCTGAGAATCTCTTCGTAGTCGGCTGTACCACCGCGCGCAATGATCTCATCGAACCTGCGTTTGGCGCGTTCTTCGGCGCTTGCATCCAAATATACTTTGAGGTCGGCTTCCGGCAAAACAACAGTACCAATATCCCGTCCAACCATGACAACCCGTCCGCGCAAACCAATGCGGCGCTGCTGCTCAGACAATGCCTGGCGCACACCCGCATACGCGGAAACAACTGAGACATTTGCATCCACCTCTCCGTCGCGCATATCCCAGGTAACATCCCTGTCGCCAATGACAACGTCACAGGCGCGGCCGTCCGCTTTGGATGGCGGATGAATATCAATCTGTGCCTTTTGCGCAAGTTCCGTAATGGCGGCTTCATCGCGCAAGTTCATATCATGTTCAAGCGCAATCCATGTAACAGCGCGATACAAGATGCCTGTATCAAAAAAAAGATAGCCGAGAGAATCGGCAAGGGTTCGTCCAAGCGTGGACTTGCCCGATGCGGCAGGACCGTCAAGGGCGATAATGGAGGGGGGAGTTTTCTTTGTCATGTAATAATCCTAAGCGGAGTGAAAATTGGCGGCATGGAGTTCGCAAGTTCTACTCGCGAATAACCTGTCTTGTTCCAGAAGTAGAACTTCTGGACTCCAGAAAACATTAGTGTGGATTTTTTCTACTGTTGTGGAGGCACAGAGTCTATAAATAGATCGTCACGCGCCCAAAGGATGATGGTTTCACCTGTTTGCGGCATATCACGCAAAGCCACCCAGCGAATCCAATCCTGCATCAGGCTGACATTCCATAAGGGGGTTTGCCGCCAGATGAAATCCTGCCCACGATAAGCGGAGGACAATGCGGGATTATCTTGAAACGGGGTGACAACAAAATATGGCGCACTGGAAATATCCAACCGCGAAGCATCAACAACAAAAACTTGATGCTCACGCAAAGCCCATTCTAGCGCGGAAGAATCCAAACCAACGATCATCACTGGCGCGGCATGGTCATCGCCCAGTCCCCATTCGGAGATGTCGCTGACTGTTGATTCAAGAAGATCAGCGTGAGCAGGGATATTTGCCGGCCACCACAATTCCGGATGGCTCATTCCACGCAAGCCAGCCGTACCAAGCGCGCCGCCAAAGCCAAGCACGCCGAAAGCAAGCGCAAGTCCCCAAATTCCACCAATGCGCGCGATGCGGATTGACCAACCCGCGGCAACCAGCAGAAGACTCATGATAAGCAGGAACAAGGAACCGATCAAAAGCCAGAAACGCATGACATATTCCTGCGAATTCGCTGGGAGCCAGACCAAGCCTGAAAAATCAAGCCAGGTGAAGGTCCAGATGAATGCGGTCAGAAAAATGACACCAGCCACTTCATTACGCTCTTCGATAAAAACATCCACGTTGCGAGTAAGTTCAAGAGCCGCCATTGCCCAAAGTGGGATCAATGCCCAGGCGAGGTCAGAGACCTGACGGGATGGGACGAAAATTGCAAGTAACAATGAGACCAAAAACCAAATGCTGAGCGGGATGATACGTCTGCTGCCGGTACGCCAGCCGCGAATGATGGCGATGACCGCCAACAAAAAGCCAAGCGGCTGATAGATGAGAAGCGAGAAGAAAAGCCTGCTTGCGGGAACATCGGAATCAGTCAGCCAGGCTTTGATATAGGCAGGGATGGATGCCAGCGCGGCGCTGAGTCCGTTGGGGACGATGAAGAAAAGTGTGCCAATGGTGAGAAGAGTGGCAACGAGAGAGATCGTTGATGGTTGATAGTTAAAGGTTGAAGGTTGAAGGTCGGGAGTTTCGCTTGCAGGTTGTAAGGGGCGGCGGGAGTTTAGTCCTTTGAGGATTGCCCAGGTGATGGCGAGTCCAAGAATGCCAGCCCAGAGGGATGGTCCGCTGAGAAGGGCGAGTGCGGCAAAAAAACCTGCGAGGCTTGCTCTTTTTTGAGCGAAGAATCCCCAGGCAAAGAGCAGGAATGTAACCGCAAGAATGGGGCTGGCGGCTTGACGAGAGAGAGAGACCAGTCCAGGGTCAAGTGCAATGAAGAAGGCGAGGATCAGGCTCGGGCGGGGTTTGATGCGATCCGCAAAGAACAGGGGAACGAAGACGAGCAAACTTCCAATTAAGGCGGGGAAAAATCGGGCGAGGAAATCTGTCCCGCCGCCATAAAGAAAAAAGAGAACTGAAGTAAAAAGGATGTACAGGGGATGCGGGCTGAGCGCGGGCTTGAGTCCCTGTGCGATGTGCAGGGCTTGCAAGGCGGGCGCGGCTTCCGCGTCGGTGAGGGGCATCGCGCCGAGTTGAATGAAGCGCAGGGCGATGGCAAGAACAAACGCCAGCGCGTACAGCCAGCCTTCGTGTTTGAAATGTCGGTAGGTCATGTGGGCAATTGTAATCGGTTAAATAAAGTTCGCGTTGGAGACCTCGGAGTTTTTTAAAACCTCCGAGGTCTCTGATGTGCTTACGGAGCTTCGTAAATCACCACATCGCCTTGTTGAAAAATTGTCTTGAGACGAGTTTGGAATTTCTCTTCCTTCACAGGCATGGATGTACGTTCAAGGTTGCCAATATAAATATAACGAATATCATATTGGTCAATGATGGATTGCGCTTCCTCCCAGTGGTTTGTAATGTAGAGTCTTGTAACGTCGTCACTGCGAGTACCTTGCGGAATAAAACTGCCGCGCCATTGATCCTCGTGCCCAGGCCAGCCAAGTACGTTTTGCAAGCCCGTATAGGTGGCAATGCGCGCATAGTTGCTATAGCTGCCTCCGATCGCTTCGACAATGACTCCATCTGGCGCGGCGCGCAGGAATTCAATGGCGGCGGCTTCATCGGGGTTTTCACGCGTGACACGGTCAAAGTCGTCCAGGGTGAATCCGTTTGTCGGTTTGAAATTGTTGGTCTTGGTCAACAGGCTTAGCACGGGATACAACAGTCCCGCAAAAATGACCAGCCCGATCAACACGCTAAAAATAATATTTTTCACCCCGCGCAAGTTTTCCAACAAGTAAGCGGTGGCAAAAGCGGCGGCTAGACTCCATAACATCCACGCCTGATAGTAGAACTTGAAGATGGTGTTAATGCGATAACCAAACTGGTCACGGAGATAGACAAATTCGGGAGCGATGACGAGGATGGCGCCGAGCGTGAGGAGAAGAAATACGAATTGATTGGCGATACTTCGACCAGACTCAGCACAAGTTTTGGATTGTGGATTTACGACTGTTGCCTGTTCTGTTGCGTGTTGCGTATTGGGTAATTCGTAATTGGTAATTGGAGTTGAGGATTTAGAAAGCAGATAGGCAAGCGATGGAATCAGTACGGCAATCAGTGTGACGAGGCTGGCTATATGACTCAACCTCCGCAGGGAGACAGCGTTGAAAAGTTCGGAGACAGTCATACCCTGAGAGTCGAGGAACATCCACACGAAATCAGGCTCAACAAAAGAGCCGATCCAGCCGATGAGCCAGGAGAAAATCCACAGCAGGAGGGTGAAGCCAAACCCAATGATGAGAGCCAGTTTCCAGTTTGGTTTTTCATCCGCCGCCTGCGCGCGGACATAAATCAGGTAGGCAAGGATGGGGATGAGCAGAGTCCCCCACATTACCCAGAGATGCGCGCCGCGCGTGGAATACATAAGGTTGGGCAAAATTCCGCCCGCCTGCGAGGAAAATCCCAGATAGAATGGGAAGTAAAGCAGGATGGCAAGGAAGCCTAGCGGCAAGCCGAGCAGGAAAATATCTTCGAGACGATCCCAACTCCAGCCATCTTCGCTGGCGCGCCAGAAAACGTACGAGCCGACGAGAAGCGTGGCGGCGATAAGAATATCCCAGGTGTTAAGGAAGGCAAGTCCACCAATGACGAGAGCGGAAAATAGAAAGCCTGTGTAGTTGATGTGCAAACGCGCGCCCCATGGCAAATTGATCCGTCCACGCCAGCCGCCGAGGAAGAGATTCAATGCAACAGCAATGGCAAGCAAGCCAAAGGGAATCGCCAGCACATGCGGATGCAAGTCGCCGAGCAAAAAAGAAAAGAAGGGGAATTCATCAATCACTTCGAGATGATTGCCCTTCATGTCATAATCCTGGATCACACGCGAGGCGCGCCACCACCACAGATAACGATCGGGCATAAGTTGAAATGGCAATGTCGGCGCGCTGGATAACTCCTTCATATCCAACCACTTCCAGAATGCGCTGGTGTATTGACCCGTTGCGGCATCCTTTGTCCAAAATAACCCGAGGCGATGCAGGACTTCAAGCAGGGCTTCGAAGTTGGAGACGAGGAGCAGGAAGAGGGGGGCGAAAAGGGCAGAGGAATGAGGATTGAGGAATGAAGAATGAGGAATGCTTCCGTCCCCCGTCCTCGGTCCACGGTCTGATAATGACAGCAGATTATATAAAATACCATACGAGCCGATTGCGCCAAGGGCAAAGATGAGAGAGGTCATCAGGTTGTGCGCCATACTGCCGGGGATGCCCGAAAGACGCGCAAACATGGCAGTCATCACATAGCCGAAGTAATAATATGAAATTGCATAACCGGACAGCCACGGGTCCTGTGGAGGAAAAACCGGTGAACGCAATATGCCGTTAATAAAAGCCAACTCCATCGGACGTTCCGTGCCGGTCAACTCCGGATTGGCGGAGCGGACAAAGGCAAGAAAGGCAAAGGCGGCGAGAAATAAAATTTCGGTGGCGAGGATGAGGGAAAGGTTGGACTTAAGGAAATCCACGATTTCAGATTTACGATTTACGATTAATGCTTTGTGATTGAAAATGGAAAAGCCGCTTAATCCAATGATGAAAGCAAGGGCAAGCAGGATTCCGCCCGTGTCATTTTGTGCAATGCCGAGGGAGGCAAGCAGCCAAAAAATATAGCCCCAGATCAACAAGCCTGCGGCGCGGGATAAAGTATAGCCCCTGTCCGCGAGTGCGGGAAAAAGCGCATACGCCAGCGGAAAGGTCAACCAGCCGAGCAAACTTATAATGAAATACCAGGAGATGAATGCAGTCATTGGAGTCCAGTGATCAGTGGTTGGGATAGTTGCTTGACCATACGATGATACCCAAGATTTTCATTTTTATCATGCACAATTTCAACGACTTGGTAACCGGTCCGCTGGTAAAGGCGGAATGCATTAGCGTTATGCAAGCTGACAATCAACGAACATTTGGCAAGGCGGCACGCCTGCGCTTTTTGTTCGGCATAAACAAGCAAACGTGAGCCTATCCCATGTCCCTGCGCAGAAGGATGCACGCCAACGTTGCTGACATAATACTCGTCCTTTTCGGCTTCCACGCCGCCGGGCAACCGATATCCGCGCCAGAGGAAACGCAACGCAGGCATTATGCCCATCACAGAAAAAATTTGCGGAAGTACAGCCACATTGAGTATCGCAAGGCGCGCGCCCGAACACGAAACCAAAGCGCCCAGCGGCTTGCCTTCCTCTTCTGCATCAAAAGCGATTCCAAAGCCAAACCTGCCGGCATTGCGAGCGACCAGATTTTTCATGAGCATGGCAACCGGCTGTCTTGCGTTTTCAAAAAGATAGTCAGCCAGACTGCCCATGGAAAGACACATCATCTCCGCGATAAATGCGGCATCATTTTGACACGCAGGACGGATATTAAAACTCATAAGGGTAGCGAATGCCACTTGCCATCAGGATCAGGCTCAAAGTCCAGAACAGATGCGACTGCTGTTAAGTTGACAGGTCCAAAGATATGCGGAAATTTATCGGAGTCGGAAATGCCCGGGGCGGGAAGTCCGGCAGGCGGTTCCCACTTAAGCTCGGGCTTGAGTTTTGCTTCGTCGAGCTTTAACAACACGAGATCATTTCGTCCGCGATAAAAAGCATTCGCGACATGCAGAACCTGGTTTTCAGTGGAACAGTGAATGAAGCCTTCGGTTTCCAGGCTGGGCGCAACGTACTCGCCGCGTTGTTGGGCTTCAAGCCATTCGTTTTTTGAGGTGATATGGAAAATCAAAGGTGTCTCCTGACGCAACACGCAACATTTGGCGCGTGTCGCATAATTATGGCATGACTTCGTAGATGGTTGTATCTTTATCCTGATAAACCGCTTTCCAATATTTACCATTGTACTTCTCAAATTTAGACATGCCGTCTATTGTTGGATTCATGGATGGATAAATGTTGCGCTCAAGCTGACCCACAACAATATATTTGACTTGATATTTTTTCAGGAATGAGCGCGCCGAGTCAATATCCGGCATGATGTAGAACATGCTGATGGCGGTCACGCGATCTGTGATGGCGTTCGGCGCAATCAGCGCACGCTGTTGACGCTGATGCCAGTTCCAACCAACCACACCGGGCAAGCCCGTGTATATTGTAAAGCGCGTACACCAGCGATATTCGGTGCAATTGGCTTCGACGATGACCGGCGACCCCTGCACATTATCCTGCATCCAGCGGATGGCGCGATAGTCCTGGCTCAAGTCCATTATCTGACCGTCAAAGTGCTGGGAATAATTCATATAGGTCATGCCGTCCAGTGTGCGCGGCGTATTGGTATTCAGACGGTCGCTAACCTTGTCAGTGGTGGCGGTGACGGTGAACATGAACGCGCCCGCCAGCAATAAATACAGTCCTGTTTGATAGATCGTACGCCAGCGCAATTTCCAA
>DYDH01000293.1:0-1662 GCA_020717985.1 Herpetosiphon sp.
TAAAACTTTGACTCGAAAATCTGGCAGGACTTTCGCCTGTCATTTTGAGAAGGTTTTAAACGCATGGATATATTTCGTTCTTTTGTGTATAATCCCGTTGCCAGCCCCGATAGTTCAATGGACAGAACAAAGCACTCCTAAGGCTTAGATGTAGGTCCGATTCCTACTCGGGGCACAAATAGTTTTACTAAGATTTTTCGTAAAAGATTAACGTTTTTCTAATAAAAAACACTTGCATGAATTAAGCCCTTATAGTAATATTGACCTTGATGACCGCTAGGGTGCCCCCCTCACCCTGGCGGTCATCATTTAATCTACTATTGAAAAGATCAATTTGCAAACAAAAAAGCGCTCCAGCCGATGTGGTTGGAGCGCTTTTCTTTTCTTGATTTCCTGCTATTTTTTCCCTTTGACCGTCTGCCGCGCCGCCTGCAATAACTCGTGCGCCGAGCGCAATGTCCCTTCGCCGACTTCGCCTAGCATTTGCGAAAGTTCGAGCAGACGCGCCTCGCCGTCGAGCGATTCAACGCGGGTGAGGGTACGCCCATTATTTATCAGTTTTTGCACCTGATAATGCTGGTCGCCAAAGACTGCGAGTTGGGGGAGATGCGTGACGCAGAAGACCTGATGCGTGCGCGAGAGATTCCAAAGTTTGTGACCCACCACCATGCCCACGCGCCCGCCAATGCCTTGGTCAATTTCATCGAAGATGAGGGATGGCACTTCGTCGGCGGTGGCCAGCACGTTTTTCAAGCCGAGCATCAACCGCGAAGTTTCGCCGCCAGATGCGATCTTGGCCAGCGGCTTGAGTCCTTCGCCGGGATTCGGGGCGATCAAGAATTCGACGCGGTCGAAGCCATTTTGGTCGAAGGCGATGCGGGTGCCATCGGGTAGGGGTGCGCCGTTGACATCCGGCTTGGTTTGGAAATCCACGCCGAATCTTGCGGATTGCATTTTCAGGTCGTTGAGTTCGGCTTCGATTCCCTTGCCCATTTTAATTGCGGCAGACTTGCGTTTCTCGGAAAGCGCGCCGCCTTGTTTGGCAATTTTCTCCAGCAGTTTCGCTTCCTGCATTTCCAGTTCATCAATGCGGTCAGCCGCGCCTGTGATGGTTTCAAGTTGCTTGCGCGCGTCTGAACCATAGGCGATGACAGCGGGAACATTGCCGCCATATTTGCGGACGAGTGAGTGGATCACATCCAGCCGTTCTTCCACATCTTCCAATCGTTTGGGATTGAATTCGATTTCTTCGAGATAGTCGCGCAGTCCGTGAATGACATCAGAGATCGTGTCGAGCAGGAGTTCGGCTTGGTTGGCCAACTCAGCCTGACCCGCGTCTATTTTTGCGAGAGCGGCCAATGCCTGCGCGGCTTGACCTACAAGGTCGGTGGCGGCGGGCGTTTCGGGCGAGCCTTCATCCAGCACGGCCAATGCTTCCTGGGCGTTTTGCGCGAGCGATTCTGCATTGGCCAGGCGGTCGCGTTCTTTTCGCAGTTCTTCATCTTCGCCGACTTTCAGGCGCGCGGATTCGATTTCTTCGGCTTGATAGGTGAGCATTTCAATGCGGCGGTCTGCATCGGATTGTGCTTTGCGCAGGTCGGTCAGTTCGCGGCGCAGGTTGAGCAGGGCGTGGTAGGTTTGGCGGTAGTCGCTGAGGGGCTG
>DYDH01000293.1:1697-4794 GCA_020717985.1 Herpetosiphon sp.
GTGCGCGCGGATCGAGCAGGGATAAGTGCTCCGCCTGCCCGTGGATGTCTATCAGGAGTGCGCCCAGCTCCTTCAACAATCCAACATTCACCGTGCGCCCGTTAATGCGCGCCACGCTGCGCCCCTCTTTGCGGACTTCACGCATCAGCACGACATAATTTGGATCGTCCATCAGTTCTTCGCG
The DNA here is from genome assembly GCA_020717985.1 of Herpetosiphon sp. Classification (GTDB taxonomy): domain Bacteria; phylum Chloroflexota; class Anaerolineae; order Anaerolineales; family Villigracilaceae; genus Villigracilis. The sequence continues at coordinate 1,882 of DYDH01000293.1, forward strand.
GTTGAGGATGAAATGCACCGCTTCCTTCTCCGACCCTGACAGTTGAAACACCGCCTCGACAAATGCGGCGTCTGAATCAGTGCGCACGAAGGTGGTATCTGCCTTGCCGCCGAGGAGCATGACCACGGCGTCGAGGATGATGGATTTGCCCGCGCCCGTTTCGCCGGTGAGGATGATGAGACCGGAGTCGAAGCGCAGGTCGAGCTTGTCAATAATGGCAAAATTTTGGATGTGAAGTTCGGTAAGCATAGGCTATTTGAAAAGTTGAATTCCAGAAAGTCGGGAGTAGATAAGCGGCACGGCAATCACAAGATAAATAGCTTGAAAGACAATTCCAAAGATGTTTAGGGTTAATATTTGTATCAACGCGACGGGCAATGCGCCAAGCACCACGCCAACCGCGACCGTAATAAAAAGCGGACGCGAACGACGGCGCTGCGTCACAAAACGAACGCTTTCAGCAATTGCGGTCCCGGCAACTGGCGCGCCTGCCGCGATCAGAAACCAGCCGAAGAAGCCGATGCCGCCGATCAACGTAACGAGGAACGCCGCCACCCCAGACAGAATTCCGGCGGTGATAAATCCCAGCGCATAATCGTACCACTCGGCAGTGTCGAAGGATTTTTGGTGCGCTTTTACACAGTCTTTGCATACGTAGCCTGTGGGCGTGCGTCGGGCGCAGGAGGCGCACATTGGCTTTTCGCACCGCTTGCAACGCAGAGACGTTTCGCGGGTGGGATGTGCATAACAATAGGTCGCGGCTGGTATGTTTTCTGTCATCGTGGGAGTCCTAAAGAGTTTTCGTTCATGTGCGCGGTGAGATTGCGATAGAAATAACCAGGGTCGCCGAAGCGGATAAATTGTGCGGTGACATCTGCCGCGGTCACATTCACAAGGTCGTCATCCATCAACGGCGTTGGCGGCTGACCATCCACGCTGAGGACGGAGTTTTCACCTTTTACAACAATGCTCACGGAAGAGCCTTCTGATAAAACCACTGCGCGATCCACAGAAAGATGCGGCGCAATGGGAACGAGCAAAATATTCCGCAACTCCGGCGGCAGGATGGGACCGCCGGCGGCGAGTGCGTAGGCCGTGGAGCCGGTGGCCGTGGCTGCGATCAGTCCGTCGGCGATGTAACTGGTGAGGCGGCGGCCATCCACGGAAACGGTCAATCGGACGGGACGCAGGTTTTGTCCGCGGGCGACAACGACTTCGTTCAGCGCGTTGGATTGTCCGAGGCTTTCACCGGCGCGGACGTGTTCGGCGCGGAGCATCATGCGGTTTTCGATCCATGCTTCGCCGTTGAAAAGTTTTTCGAAATAGTCACGCCATTCATGGCGTTCGATCTGCATCAGGAATCCCAGGCGGCCGAGGTTCACGCCCAAAATTGGCACGCCGCTGGGAGCGCATAAATGTCCGGCGCGCAACACACTGCCATCGCCGCCGACTGCGATGAGCATATCGAACTCGCCTTTTTTTACACGCTTGCGAAGTTCGCCGTCATTCATGGAGCCAAAGGGCGCTTCCACGCCTTTTTCTTTTAAGAAGGCAGACATTGCTTCTGCTTCTGTAAAGGCTTCGGGCATTTTGGGGTAGGCCGTTATGACGGGACGTTTCGGCAAAAAGGAATTGGGCATGGCGTAATTATAAGAGCAAAGGATGAAATGTGGTCAAAGGTCAAAGGTTGAAGGTTGCAAGTTGAAGGTTGAAGGACAACTTGTAACTTGAAACCCGTCTCACGCCAGGCTTTGATCACAATGATTTCTAAATCCGCATTTGGCACAGCGGCCGGCTTGTTCGTGTGAACGAGGGACATCCTTTTTATGTTCGTCGCGTTTCATTTCTACCAGCAGGTCGATCAGGGATTCCTCCAGTTCGCGGGTGTAGTCCACGGCAAAATCGCGGTTCTCGTAATGGATAATCCCATACGGCGGACGGGTGTGATAGGTCTTCTCGACCAGCAGGCAATATGCGGCGAGTTGATAAATATGCGAATCATACGGCGCTTCGGGCGCGCGGCCTGATTTGACTTCGACTGGAATGATCTTCCCGTTTTGTTGGACGAGATAATCGGGTTTGCCGGTTAATTCCATGGCGGTATAAAACAGCGGCTTCTCCACTTTGCCCCATCCGCGTGTATCTGTATAGATGATCCGTCCGCCGGGCAATCCGGCTTCCTTCCGCTGGGTGGAAGATTGGCGGAATAAGAAGATGGCGAAGATAAGAAGGGCGAGGGCGAGGTAGAGCATTATCGTAATTGGTAATTGGTGATTAGGCTATAGCTTTTCTGCTATTCTGATTATTTTCTTTAATCTGGTGAAGTCGGAGCCGGAAAGTTCTTCCAGTCTTTTTTCCAAAGTTTTGATGAAATCAAAAGCATTATTCTCGTTAACAGCCGGCAGGATTCGCTCGGCATGTTCGGGGACTTCCTTGTGAGGGCAGGACAATATATGCTGGAGCAGGTATGGGAAGATCACCTTGCTGTATTCTTCATCTCCGGCGGCAGTCTCTGCCAGCGCGGAGATGGCTTTGTTGACGGTGATCTCGTCTGAGCCGGTCTCCTTGACCTTTTTGATCTCGTCCAAATGTTTGTATGTGAATTCAGGTTTGACTTTGGCAATTTCCGAGAGGGCTGTGATTGCGCCGCGTACCATGTTGTGATGTTTGCTTTTCAGGAATTTTATAAAATCCGCGGCGTATGGTGTGATGAGATTTGGGTCGATCCTGCCGATCTCATACATCACGTTCAGGCAGTCCGCGTGGATATTCTTGCTGTCGTTCCACATATTTTCGGCGATCTCGCGAATGCCCGCCATGTCTTCACGCGCAACAAGGTCACGCGCCAGATCGAGGTTGGGAGTTCGGTCGCGGCGGGTTTGCAAATAGCCAAGGCGGTTTAATAGATCAGAC
>DYDH01000294.1 GCA_020717985.1 Herpetosiphon sp.
GGCGCGGGCAAAGTCAATGGCGCGCTTCGCCTGCCGTTCCAGACTTTTGATGCGCGGTTCGAGTTCCGCCATGATGTCAAGCACGCGTTCAAGGTTCCGCGCCGTGTTGTCGAGGCGCTTCAAGGCGTCGTCGCGGCGGGAACGGTACAAGCCCACGCCCGCGGCTTCTTCAAAGAGTCGGCGGCGGTCATCGGCTTTCAAGGCGAGGGAGGCATCCACCAGACCTTGACCGAGAATGGTATACGTCCGCTCGCTCAAGCCAGCCTGCGCGAGCAATTCATTCATCTCGCGCAAACGCACTTGCTGACCGTTGATCAAATAATCGTTGTGACCGTCACGGTGGGCGGCGCGGGACATCGCCACTTCGGAAAAGTCCACGGGCAGCCATTGCTCGGTGTTGTCGAAGGTGATGGTGGCTTGCGCCATGCCCGCACGTGCGCGATGCTCAGAACCGGAGAAGATCATATCTTCGGTTTTTTTGCCGCGCAAAAGTGTGTACGATTGCTCGCCCAAGACCCAGCGCAGAGAATCGGCAATGTTCGACTTGCCAGATCCGTTGGGTCCGACAATCGCGGTAATTCCGCTCGCGAATTCAAAGACTGTCCGCGAAGCAAAAGTTTTATATCCTTGCAGTTCGAGTGATTTTAGACGAAGAGGCATGTGGGATTTATGATTTCCGATTTTGGATTTTTTAGTGTTATAGGTTTGAAGGGTGAAGGGTGAAGATTTACTTGTAACTTTCAACCTGCCAACTTGTTTTTACACCACTCCCAAATTTTTCAGCGCATCCTGGGCGGCGGCGTGTTCGGCGTAGCTTTTGCTTGTGCCAGAGCCTTGTCCTTTGACTTCACCCGCGACCTCGACGACCATTTCAAAGACAACGGCGTGGTCGGGTCCGCTGGTGCCGACTACCCGATAACGCGGCGAACCCAGTCTTTGGGATTGAGTCCATTCCTGCAATTGACTCTTCGGGTCGTGGATTTCGCTGAGGATGAATTCGCGGACTTCTTCCAAAATAGGAATAACGAATGTATCCACCGCGCCGAGACCCGCATCCAAATACAAGGCGCCGATCAACGCCTCGAAAGCGGAACCCAGCAAATTGTCGCGGGTATGTCCGCCCGAGGATGCTTCTCCCCTGCCGAGCCGAAGCGCACGTCCCAAATCCAATTTGCGGGCAAATTTCGCAAGTTGTTCATTGCGGACAAGCGCCGAGCGCATCTTGGTCAGGTCGCCTTCGGGCATTTCGGGGAAACGGTTATATACCCACGCACCGACGGTGAAATCCAACACAGCATCGCCGAGGAATTCAAGCCGTTCGTTATCTTCCACGGCAGAATACTCGTTGACGTAGGAGCGGTGAGTCAAGGCGCGCGTCAGCAATGCTAAATTGGAAAAGGACAGACCCAGCCGTCGGCTTAGGTCGGAGGCGGGTTCTACTTCCCGCGCATTAAAATGTGCCATACTAGGGAACCTCCCGGAACTCAGGGAGCGCCAGACTCCTCCCCAGAAGAGTCTCGAGTTCCATCAGTTCCAAACTTTGAGCGGGCTAAATTGTAACCTGAATTTTCGGGGAAAGCCGTTTTTTAAGATAGAATCAGAAAATTCAAGCAGGAGGCGCAATGACCGAGGTCAGCAATGAAACACGTTTTTTACACGCCATAGAAATAGGGCTTGGGGCATGGCAATGGGGTGACCGGATGATCTGGGGATATGGGCAAACTCACACTGATAAGGAAATCCGCGAATCATTTGACGCTTCACTAAATCTCGGAGTGCGGTTTGTGGATACTGCCGAAATTTATGGGTCTGGTTATTCGGAACGGCTGCTGGGTCAATTTCTAAAAGAGATAGAACAACCCGTGTTGGTGGCAACGAAATTCTTCCCATGGCCGTGGCGGCTGGCAAAGGGATTTATCCCGCACGCGCTAAAAGGAAGTTTGGAACGGCTGGGATTGACTGCTGTGGACTTGTATCAAATTCACTGGGCATCGCCATTGATGAGTCCAGAAAAGATGATGGAGGGCATGGTGGAATGTGTCAAAGAAGGTTGGACTAGAACTGTGGGAGTTTCCAATTTCGATCAAAAGCAGATGCTGCGGGCCTACTCGACGCTCGCACAGCATGGAATTCCGCTGGCATCCAATCAAGTGCATTATAGCCTGTTGAATCGCGAAGTGGAAAAGAACGGCACACTTGCGCGCTGTAAGGAACTGGGGATTCGCGTTATCGCATATTCTCCGCTCGAAATGGGTCTGTTGACCGGAAAATATACAACGGAGAATCCCCCTTCCGGTTTGCGCGGTTCGCAATCTGTGGACCTGCTCAAAAAACTTCCGCCTGTGACCAAACTACTGCAGGAGATCGGGCTGAATCACGGAGATAAAACGGTTTCGCAAGTTGCGCTCAACTGGTTGATCTGCAAAGGCGCATTGCCCATCCCTGGCGCAAAGAATGTAAGACAAGCGGAATTGAACGCAGGCGGCGCAGGCTGGAAGTTAACGGAAGAAGAAGTGGCGAGATTGGACGAGGCTACGGATCATATCCGCGAATATAAAAAAGAACGGGCATGAAAAATGAAACCTCCGAATTCTTGAAGAACCCGGAGGTTTCAGACTAATTATGCGTGTTGTGTTCCGCATCAAAGACATGCGAGTGCATGTTGGCGATCCATTGCTTGCCATCTTCGGTCAAACGTAAATATTGGAGCGCATCCTGAATATATGGATTGACACCGTTCCAGTAAAACGAAGCGTAGCTCTTGCGTAAATCGTTCGGAGCTTTGTACCCAAACCTTTCATTCGCGCCCAATTCCTGAAATTCATAGAACAGCGCCGGGGTCTTTCGCAAATAATCGGGGTCGCCCAGTTGGCCGATAAAGTCCGCGGCGCGCACCAAACCGCCAAGTCCTTTCGTGTCCTTGTACATTTCGTCCGGTGGGGAAGGGAAGCGGGTCATTTCGATGTACGAAGCGATCAATTCGGCATCCAAAAATTTGGTCATATCCTGAAGCAATCCCGTGCCAAAACGCTCGCGCACAAACAACTTACTGCGGTTGACATGGTATGGCGTAAGCGCAACATCGGTGCCTTCGGGCGAAATGTAAACCAGTTCATCCCCCACGCCTGTGGCAAACATGTCATAGGTGTCATGCTTGCAAACCCCTTTGACATAACCAATATCGTGGCACAAGACCGCGATCATGTAATGCATCCAGTCGCGTGGCGTGACGCCGCCTTCACGCAAATGTTTCCCTTCAATGATCGCCTGCCCCGCCAGCGAGACCATGATCGTATGCTCCACATCGTGATAAAGCGCGTCTGAATTTGCAATGTTCTCCAACGCCAGGCGTCCACACCAGATGACAATGCGTCCAAAATCACTGCTAATATCGCCATACGTCCGCTGATATACTGTCCGCAGTTGTTCAACGAACATGTCAATGGTCAATTCCTGCCAGTTGATCATAATTGCTCACCTCGGTGTAAAATGGATGTCACAATAAATATTTCGAGAGAGTTTACCAGAAAACACAACAGGAAATTATTTTGATATGACATCCACCCGCGCTTTTCTCAAAGGATTTATGATCGGACTTGGCATTTTTATCCTCGCCAACTTGCTTGCCGCGCAACTATTCTCTGACTGCGGCCTGCCAGCCGTTTTGGGAATGAGTTACTGTTCCGACGGTATTGCGCGCGCGGGCTTTCCGCTCATTTTCTTCGAGCAAGGCGGATTCGCCTACCGAAGCATTTTCAACCTCCCCAGCCTGCTACTCGATATTTTTATCGGTCTCGCATTCGCCGTCTTGTATGGATATATTACGATCCAGCGGGCAAAAAATAAATAATGCACTCCAAGCCCCCACTAGTTCTAATCGTTGGACCAACAGCAGTCGGTAAAACTGACCTTGCCATTCAACTTGCGGAAAAAATGAACGGCGAGATCATCTCTGCCGATTCGCGTCTCTTTTATCGCGGCATGGATATTGGCACGGCGAAACCTTCATCGGAAGAATTGGCGTGTGTGCCGCATTATTTGATTGATATCGTCAACCCGGATGAGACATTAAGCCTGGCAGTCTTTCAGCAAAAGACAAAAGAGATCATCACAGATATTCATGCGCGCGGCAAACTCCCCTTTCTGGTTGGCGGCACGGGACAATATGTCCGCGCTGTGACTCAGGGTTGGACTCCGCCGGAAGTTGTGCCCGATAAAAGGATGAGGGATGAATTAGAAAAGATGAAGGAAACAAGAGGTTTTGAGTGGCTACACGCCAAACTCGATCAACTTGATGAGGTCGCGGCCTCCAAAATTGACGCGCGCAATGTGAGGCGGACGATCCGCGCGCTGGAAGTCATTTTGACAACGGGGAGAAAATTTTCAGAACAACGCGGGCAGGTTGAATCTCCCTATCATTTGATCACCATCGGGCTGAACCGCCCGCGCACAGAGTTGTATGAAAGAGTTGACCAACGTATTGACGCCATGTTTGCAAATGGATTCGTGGACGAGGTAAAAGAGCTGCTGGCAAAAGGGTATTCTCCTGCCCTGCCAAGCATGTCGGCAATCGGGTACCGGGAATGTGTCAGCGTAGCCAAAGGCCAATTGAGCATCGAGCAGACCAAGGTGGAGATGCGGCGCGTGACACGAGTCTTTGTCCGCAGGCAGGCAAATTGGTTCAAAGAGTCTGATCCACAAATCCATTGGTTTCATCCCGATCAAAAAGAGGAA
>DYDH01000058.1 GCA_020717985.1 Herpetosiphon sp.
ATGCTGGTGCGCCGTATCCAATCCATGCTGGACTGCGCCGATGGCGTCGCCTTTGTTGTTGATGTAATAATCGAATGCCACCCTGCCCTGCTCATCGATCAAGACGATCTTGGTCGTCGTCGAGCCTGAGTCAATGCCGAGGAATAATCCGCCGCTGTCGAGGTCGGCGATGTTGACGCGCTTGATCGTGTGACGCATCCGCGCCAGATCCCAGGCTTCGTATTCTGCCTGATTTTTGAATAAGGCAGGCAGACGGTTTTGATTCGCGGTCTCATGCGCCTGATCCGCGCTGAGTTTTTCGATCAACTCTGAAAGGGTGAAGATTTGCTTTGTGGCTGATTCGGTCAACGCCGCGCCAATCGCGGGCAGCAGTTGCGCGTTTTCCACATCCAGTACATCCTCTTCCTTAAGGCATAGGACTTTCATGAAGGCGCGCTTCAATGACGGCAAAAAAGTCAGCGGTCCGCCGCAGAACAAGACAGACGGCTTGGGAGTGTATCCGCGCGAAAGAGTGGACAAGGTCTGCAAGACCACCGCATGAAAAACCGAAGCGGCAATGTCGGCGCGCGGAATGTCGCGGCTCAACAGGTTTTGCAGGTCGGTCTTGGCGAACACGCCGCAGCGCGAAGCCATCGGATAGATCATCGTGGATTTGCCCGCCAGCGCATCCAGATCGGCAATGGGCACATTCAACAGGCTGGACATCTCGTCAATGAACGCACCCGTCCCGCCCGCGCACGATCCGTTCATGCGGATGTCGGGCATGTTCTCATCTTTGAAGAAGATCATCTTCGCATCTTCCCCACCGATGTCAATCAATGTTTTCACCTGCGGATAAAGTTGCCGCACCATTTCGGCGGAAGCGATCACTTCCTGCACAAAGGGAAGGCTGAATCTTTCGCAGACCCCCATCCCTGCCGAGCCTGTGAGCAAAACCTCCACCTGAATATCACCGAGTTTTTCTTTTGCCTCGGCAAGTGTCTCCTGCAAGGTCTGAACTGTTTCGGCATTGTGACGGCGATACGAAGAGAAGAGCAAATCTTTTCCCCCGTTCAGAATCACTGCCTTGGCGGTCGTGGAACCAATGTCAATTCCCAGTCTAAGATTGGTCATAATAAACCTCTACAATAAAATGAACGCTCGTTCGTTTTTTTTATTTTTACACAAAAGCAATGTCATGTCAATAGGATGACAAATAAAATGGGGAAAATTTCAATCAGGTACAATCAACCCATGCTCCCCCTCACAACACTTGAAAAAGACATCCGTGAAAACCTGAAACACAACATTACTGTCAACCTTTTGGACGGCGGTATCTTTGGCATGGCGCTCGGCTTTGCCTCATTCAGCGCCGTGCTTCCGCTTTTTGTCGCTTCAATGACCAACTCCGCGACCCTGATCGGGCTTGTTCCCGCAATCCATTCGGCGGGCTGGCTTTTCCCGCAATTATTCACCGCCAGCCACGTCTCGCGTTTACGGAAATATAAAAGTACCGTCCTCATGACGACCATCCATGAGCGCGCGCCATTTTTGGGGTTTGCCATCGTTGCGCTGCTGTTGCCATTCATCGGAATAAACACTGGACTTGTCCTAACGTTTTGCCTGCTAATCTGGCAGGGACTGGGCGGCGGTTTCACCGCCAACGCCTGGACTTCGATGATCTCCAAGATCATCCCGCCCGAATCACGCGGCACATTTTTTGGAATGCAGGGCGGGCTGGCGAATCTCTTCATCAGCATGTCCGCCATCGGCGCAGGATACCTGCTTGATTATCTGGACGCCCCTTGGAACTTTGCAACCTGTTTTCTTATTGCAGTGGTTTTATTTTTTATATCCTGGTTCGCCCTCTCGAAAACACGGGAACCCGAGGATACTGAAAAGTTCATCCCCGCAGAAAAAACCCACTTTTGGGTGGATGCAAAAAGAGTCCTCAGCCGCGACAAAAACTTCAACTGGTTCCTGCTCGTGCGCATCCTTTCACAGTTTGCCACCATGGGATTTTCGTTCTACATCATCTACGCCCTGCGCGAATTCAAAATGGACACCATCACAGCAGGTTATCTCACTGCCACACTGACCATCTCGCAGACTGTCGCCAACATCGGCATGGGATGGATCGGAGATCGAGTCGGGCATCGCATGATGCTCATCATCGGGGCAGTTGCCGCCTTCTTCAGCGCAGCGCTTGCCTTTAACGCGGCATCCATTACATGGTTCTATCCCATCTTCCTTTTGACAGGCGTTGCAAACGTCGCCATCTGGACAAACAGCATTTCCATGACCGTGGATTTCGGCAACGAAAACGAACGCCCCATTTACATTGGGCTATCACAGACACTCACCGCCCCCGCCACCATCATTGCCCCGCTGATTGGCGGCTGGATCGTGGATGCGGCAGGCTTTACTCCAACGTTTACAATTTCATTCGTTCTTGCATTGGGAATGCTCTGCATTCTGATATTTTTGGTCAAAGACCCGCGTAAATTCAGACCGTAGACCGAGGACGAAGGACAGTCAATCGTCCATCGTCAAAAGAAAGCGCGTCGCACCTGATGGGGAGACTCGTCCACTTAATTGGCTGAATCTCATCGAACAGATTTTTAGCAATTAAGTCAGGTGCGACGCACTGCCCGAAAGGGCGGAAAAAATCCATTGGTCAGAATTAACTATCAGTTAAAAGAAACTGCGGATTGTCCTGATTAGGGTGTGCCTTCCATCACTGGTTTATATCGCATCCCATGCTATACTTCTTTTTGTGAAATATTTCACCTAAAGGACTTAATATGACAAATGAAGACCCCAGAATTCTTGAGTTGAGAAAGATCCGCGCAAAAGCACTTGAAGGCGGCGGCGAAGAACGGAATAAAAAGCAAAAGGCCAAAGGCAAGTTGACAGCGCGTGAACGGGTTGAGTTATTGCTCGACCCAGGCACCTTCAACGAGATCGAGCCGTTCATCACACACCAGGGCGATGAATTGGGATTGTTGAAGGAAAAGTTTTACGGCGACGGCGTCATCACCGGCTATGGACAAATCAACGGGCGGACAGTTTATTTATACTCACAGGATTTCACAATTTACGGCGGCACACTCAGTGAGATGCAATCACATAAAATTTGCCGCGTGATGGATCTGGCAGTCCGCAACGGTGTGCCGTTTATTTCGTTGATCGATTCGGGCGGCGCGCGCATTCAGGAAGGCGTGCGTTCGATGGGCGGTTATGCCGAGATTTTCAGACGCAACGCGCAATACTCCGGCGTTGTACCGCAGATCAGCGTAATGCTGGGACCGTGCGCGGGCGGCGCGGCCTACTCCCCTGCCCTGACCGATCTGGTTATCATGGTGGAAAAATCCTCGTTCATGTTCCTAACAGGTCCCGATGTGATCAAAGCTGTAACCGGTGAAGTGATCGACTCGGAGTCACTGGGCGGCGCGAGTGTGCATACTTCAGTCAGCGGCGTGGCGCATTTAAGCGTACACAGTGAAAAAGCGGCGATTGACATGGCGCGGCATTTCCTTTCTTATTTGCCTTCGAATAATGTGGAAAATCCGCCGTATGTGCAGTCAAGCGACGACCTTGGTCGAATGGACGAATCCCTCAACAGCATCATTCCGCTTGAAGCAAATGAGCCTTATATCATGCACGAGGTGATCGAAAAGATCGTTGACCAAAATACCTGGCTCGAAATCCAGCCCGATTGGGCGCGCAATGCGATTATCGGTCTCGCGCGCATTGGCGGGCATAGCGTAGGCGTTGTGGGACAGGAGCCTTCCATCATGGCAGGCGTGATCGATATTGACGCCGCCGACAAAATGACGCGCTTCGTGCGCATGTGCGACTGCTTCAATATTCCACTTGTCACCTTTGTGGACTCGCCCGGATTCCTGCCCGGCATCGCACAGGAACACGGCGGCATCATTCGTCATGGCGCAAAACTTTTGTATGCCTATTCCGAAGCGACCGTGCCAAAGATTTGTGTTATCACACGCAAGGCTTACGGCGGCGCGTATGTGGTCATGTCGAGCAAGTATCTCGGAACCGATGTCACGTATGCATGGCCATCGGCTGAGATCGCGGTACTTGGCGCGGAAGGCGCGGCAAATATTTTGTTCAAGAAACAAATTGAATCTGCCGAAGACCCCGCCGCAGAGCGTAAAAAACTTGCCACAGAATATCGTGAGAAATTCAATAACCCGTATTACGCCGCATCCACCGGCTATGTGGATGACATCATCGAGCCGCGCGAATCGCGCCCGAAGATCATCGCGTCACTCTCCGCGCTGCGAGATAAGTACGCCCCCGCGCCCCCGCGCAAACATGGAAACATTCCTGTGTGATTCGTGTTGCGTGTTGCATAACGGAACACTTGGAACCTCTTATGACCGATTTAACCCTCTCTCTCGAAATCACAGCCCTTGGCATGGGACTTGTCTTCGGCGCCATCCTTTTGCTTTGGCTGACGATGATTCTGTTGACTACTTTCACAGCGGATAAAAAGTCCAATTCGGGCTCACCCGTCGCATCTGACTCGCCCGATGCTGATTCTGTTCCCGAAGCAGGATTCAAAGCCCAAGCTGCCGCGCTTGCCGTGGCTATTGCACTTACAGAACAAGGTCAATCCACCGCGCACCCATTGCACGAGCCGCCAACTGCCATTGTCTCTGCCTGGCAGTTGGGTATGCGGACAAGTCAACGCGCCCAAAAGGGAAATTTTAGAAACCGTTAATTCTGCCAAACCTGACAGGTTTTTGAAACCTGTCAGGTCTTCGGAGAACATATGAAATATAAAATCACAGTGAACAGCAAAGTATATGAAGTTGAAATTGAGAATATCAATTCGCGGCCTGTCATCGCTTTCGTGGATGGTGATCGGTTTGAGGTAATGCCTGAGCATGGCGACCAGTCCGATATCAGAAAAGAAGCGGATGAGATAAAAAATAAAGCGGAGAAAAAACCCTTTAATCCGAATCAGCCCGCAGTGGTCTCCCAATCTCCCAATCTTGCACTAAACGGCAATACCCAAACTGCGCCGCTGCCCGGGACGGTAATCGAAGTTTTTGTGAAGCCCGGCGAAAAAGTGGAAGCGGGACAAGTGATCCTCGTCATTGAAGCAATGAAAATGAAAAACAGCATCCGCTCGGTGTACAGCGGAACGATCAGTGAAGTGCTGGTGAGCGCGGGACAAAGTGTTTCGCACAAACAAGCATTGATCAAATTCGCAGAAACGGGCGAGGCTTCGTGGATTTGATATGCGTTGCGAGCTGCATGTTCTGTAAAGGACTCTTATGGATTTGACTTCCCTGTTACCCGAACTACTAAAAGGCTTTTCACATTTCACAATCGGCAATGGTGTGATGATTTTTGCCGCGTTGATATTAATGTATCTTGCTGTATTCAAAGAGATCGAACCGGTATTGCTGCTGCCGATCGGGTTCGGATGCCTGCTGGCAAATATCCCGCTTTCAGGCATGACCGCTGTCGACGCGCCCGTACAGGGCGTGATGGGTGTTTTGTATGACGCAGGCATCAAGACCGAATTGTTTCCCCTTTTGATTTTTGTCGGGGTGGGCGCGATGATTGATTTTTCTCCATTGCTTGCACAGCCTAAAATGGTATTACTCGGCGCGGCAGGACAATTTGGAATCTTCGGCACATTAATGCTTGCAGTCTTATTGGGCTTCCCATTAAACCAGGCCGCATCCATCGGAGTCATCGGCGCAATTGACGGACCGACTTCCATTTTTGTGGCGACCAAACTTGCGCCCGAATTACTCGCGCCGATTGCAGTTGCCGCGTATTCATATATGAGTTTAATTCCCATTATTCAACCGCCCATCATGAGATTACTGACGACAAAAAAAGAGCGGTTGATCAAAATGGAATACGCGCCAATACCCATTTCAAAAACAACGTTGATATTTTTCCCGATTGTTTTAACGATCGTGGTTGGCTTGCTTGTACCGGAAGCCACGCCGTTGATCTCCATGCTGATGCTCGGAAATTTACTCAAGATGTCTGGCGTGGTGGACAGGCTAAGCAAAGCCGCAGAGAATGAGATCATTAACATCGCCACGTTATTTTTAGGGCTGGCGATCGGAGCCACCATGAACGCGGCCGCGTTCCTAAATTTGGACACAGGCAAGATCATGGTGCTGGGGCTATTCGCCTTTGTGCTGGATACGGTTGCGGGGTTGTTATTCGGTAAATTGATGTGCGCCATCTCGGGCGGAAAGATCAATCCGCTGATCGGCGCGGCAGGCATATCCGCTTTCCCGATGGCAGGACGCATTGCCGCGAAAATGGCACAAGAAGAAGACCCGGATAACTTCATCCTCATGCACGCGATGGGTGCGAACACGGCCGGTCAACTCGGGAGCGTGATTGCGGGCGGAATATTGCTTTCTGTTGTGAGTAAAATGTTGGGGTTGTAGTTGAAGGGGTCGAGAGTCACCGGGAGAACGTACGCTTTTCTTCTTCGGCGATTGGCGTTCTTGCCGCCAACGACGCACACTGCGCTCTGTCACTTTTAGTGTAGTGGCTATTTCTTTTACCGGCACGCCGCACTTGTGCATTTCCAGCGCTTGTTGGCGTATTTTGGATAGTTGTTCGCTTGTGCCAGTAGGTCTCATGCTTTCTGTTATTACACCAATCAGCCAATGCGGACATTATTTTGTCAACGTTCAATAGAAATTTCCGAGGTCTTATGTTCCTAGCGTCCCAATCGTCTTCAAGAACGTGACCGTCATCCGCGCGGTGGCGCCCCAAAGGAGTTCGCCGTCGTAAGGGTGATAGGTGATCAGCGAGCGTTCCGAGTCGCGCAGGAAAAATTCCCAATAATTATTTCGATCAGAAAGCCAGAGCAAGGGGATCGTGAACACACGCGCTACTTCAACATTTGCCACTTTGAAGGCATAAGGAAACGGAATTACCCCCACAACCGGCGTCACCCGAAAGCTGCTGATCGTAATCATTCGACTCAGCCGCCCAAGAATGCATACATCCTCGCGCCGCATCCCAATCTCCTCTTCAGATTCGCGCAGGGCGGTTTGTTCGGGCGTGGTCTCGCCTTCGTCGCTTGCGCCGCCGGGGAACGAGACCTGCCCCTTGTGCGACTGCACGCGGTCTGTGCGGCGCGTGAACAACAAATGCCATTCATCTTGAACATAAGTCAGGGGCACCAGCACCGCAGCATTTCTCAAGCGCGTAGTTGGCTTTACGGGAATTTCCGCATAACCATCCGAATCATCCCCGTTTTTTCGGGCATCTCGAAGTTTTTGGGCAATGTACTCCTGAGTCAATTTCATGAGAATTATTCGCCGCGCAGGGGACTTCCGCAATAGTCGCATTCGGCGGTGACATCGTCAATCCATTCGATCTCATCGGGATTGACCGTCCCACCGCAGGATGGACAATGCGTTGGCAGGATGGGACGTTCGACCGGTGCAGACTCAGCCGGAAGTTGATTCGGCAGGCTCGCGCCCAAAAAGTTTGCAATCTCCTGAGCCTCGGCATTCAACCCGCGCGCCTTCAATTCCTCGATCGCGCGTTGACCAAGCATCCGCATTCGATGGTGGCGTCCCTGTGAAGCGAGCATGGTCAGACCAAGCCGCAGCGACGCAATGCCCGTTTTGACATCCCCGCCCAAAACAGCGGCGCGGCCCGCTTCCATATACAAAATCGGCGCACGCCGCGGAAATAGATTTTCCGCACCTTGGGCAAGTCCTTTAAATGTACTTGCCGCGCCTGCATAATCTCCAGCCACCATTAATTGATTGGCGTGTTGCAGCTCGGGAGGCACATCCTGTCTTCCCATGCCACCCCTTCGAAACTGATGTTGTCCTCTACGTCTAAACATATTCAAGCCTCCTTCTTGTAATGTCGTTGCGAGGAGCGTTATTTGCGACGAAGCAACCTCCCAACTGTTGGAGATTGCTTCGGGCAAAGAACGAGAGCGCCCTCGCAACGACATCTAATCTTCTATGCCAACTTCGTTTTCCAACTCTTTTCCGCGCGGATCGGTGTTGGGTTCGATCCTTCTGGCGAATATCAAATAGCCGGTGTGCGCCACCATGCGGTCAACGGGACGGATGCGGGCTGGGTCAGATTTATAGTGGCGAAGCATGATCTCGCATACTTCGACAAATGCGAAATGGTTTTTCTTCAAAGCGATCAACGTTTTCTCCACTTGATTAATGGTGGGAATCAATGTGCCGAAGAATCCGCCGGGCTTGAGCGCCGCGCGGACTTGTTCAATATAGTCATGCGGAAACTGCACATCGAGGAAGAATGCATCTGCGTCGGTTTCGTCAAAGCCCTCTTGAATGTCACGCAGCTTGAAGTCCACGCGCGAAGCGAGACCGACACGCTCCAAATTCTTTCGGGCCAGATTCTGCGTATCCGGTTTTTGCTCGTAGGAAATCACCTGCCCATCCGCGCCAACAGCCGTTGCCAAGGCAATGGTCATCGAGCCTGAACCAGTCCCAGCCTCCATCACGCTTTGACCGGGCGCAATCCCCATCATCACTAGAATATAGCCAATATCCTTTGGATACAAAATTTGCGTGGCGCGCGGCAGGTCGTTGAGAATATCGGCAATGGACGGCTGTAATAAAAAGAACGGCGCGCCCATGTGACTATAAACCTGCGAGCCATACGGCTTGCCGATCAGGTCATCATGCTTGAGCACGCCGCGGTGACTTTGAAAATCACCGCCTGATTTCAGGTGAAAAATAAAATGTTTATGGGTCAAGCCGACCAGTTGCACAAGGTCGCCTTCACGCGCAGTGGATGAATAGATCATGCGGTTTATTGTACTCCGTCTTCATTCCTCTCCATTTGTGGGGCTGGAGAGGACACAGGTGGATTTCTTAGTTTTTTATTGGATGCGATCAGCACTGCGAACATCCCGATCCCAAGCACAAACATGCCGCCTAACATGGCGGGAATAATATTGAAAAGCCATTCAGACTTGCCGATAAATTCTCCAACCATGGATAGCCCCGCACCCACGGCACAGGCATTCCAAAGACCATGGATGGACACGGCGCTGAAATATGCGGCAAAAAACCGCATGACACGTTTCTCGCGAAAGGCTGAAACAATCCCCCAACCGACCAAACCCGAAGCGGTCATGTGCAAAAGACTCGTGCCCGCGCGAATGCTTACAATGACAGGCCAACCCGCCGAGCCGTCGCCGCTTGCGTTCAGGCTTTCAATCAATGCAAAAGCTGCGCCGCTTAGTAACCCCATGGCAAATCCTTGTGCAGGTGATTCGATTTTCCTTGCAAAGATCCAGACCGCCAACGGCTTGAACAATTCTTCCAGCAACGGCACGATGAGCGCGATATACCCGATCACGGTTGCGATCACGACCGGGTTTGAAATATAGGGCGCAACCAATTTCAGGATCGCTTCCTGGTCTGTTTCCTGTTTAATGATCCTGCCGAGTTGTACAATTTCCTGAAGGAGCGCGGGCTGTTGTATGGCAACGATGGACACGCCGATAATGATGATGCCCAATAAAAGGACAAGCTCCATCACGATCATGATCAGCGGACCAATGGTCATACTTAAACCCAACATGCCAAAGATGCGCCAGCGTGGTCCAAGTTCGATCCCGTTTGTACCAATACCGAATAACAGCCAAATGGGCGGCACGATGACTAGCACAGTCAATACAGGGAGCATGATCCATGTGAGCCATGCAATCTCTGAATAAGCGATGACTCCGCCGAGTGTCACAGATACCATGACCATCCCAATCGCCGCGATAACCTGCCAATCTGCAAACGGGAATTTGATTGGAGCATCAGCCTGTTCACGTCCCTGTGTTTTTTGCAAAACGAACCAGAAGCATAATATCAGGATCACCATCTCTAAACCAAAAGCAAAGGCGTTGATCATTTGTCCGGCCGGGTCACCTTCCTTTGTAAAAAGACCGATGGTTGAATTAATGCCCAATCCAAGCGCAATTAATAAAACAAATACAACGCTCAAGCCAAGGACGATCAGGACCAACAAGGAAGACCAGTAAGTTTTGTTTGTTTGCATTATTTTTCTTCTATATCCACACTTAGGATCTTATCGCCAGGCTGTAGAGCCGTACCCTGCGAAGGATCACGCGGAGTTAATTTTTCAGCCACATCCAATCCATCAAGCACCTGTCCAAAGATGGTGTAGCTGCCATCCAAATGAGCAACGGGAGCATACGTAATGAAGAACTGACTCCCGTTTGTGTCGGGTCCGCTGTTTGCCATGGCCACCATGCCGGGCTTGTCAAATTTCAGATCGCTGATTTCATTGTTAAAGAAATATCCCGGATTACCGTTGCCTGTTCCGCTTGGGTCGCCTGCCTGCGCCATAAAGCCGGGAATTACGCGGTGGAATGTCACGCCATCAAACCAGCCCTGCCGCGCAAGGAACACAAATGAATTCACGGCCAGCGGCGCCTTGTCTGCAAATAGCTGGAGCACAATGTCGCCTTTTTCCGTGTGAAGCGTGGCAATATATTGTTTCTTTGAGTCCACGCTGAAAGACGGGCATTGGGTGAATTGCTTTTGTCCCAACGAGATCAAACCGACAGCGTCGCTCATGCTTTGATAATCGAGGATATACGACGGTTGGAGCGAGCCATTGATCAGGACAAGCGGAACGGCCGGGATGCTTAACTTCTTCGCCGCATCATACATCACCCACATTCTGGTCGCTGTTTTATCGGCATTGATCGCCGCCTGGAGTTTTTCCCCATCCATCCCCGCCGCGACAGATTCCTTCACCACCCAGGCATTGAACGCCTCCGGTTTCAGGTTTATCCATGCATCATATTTGACGAATAACAAATCATACATCACCCAAAATTTTCCCTGCTCATCCGCCGCAAGCGCCGCAAGGACCGCCTTATCCGATTTATCCAGGACACCGATCAAAGGCAGCGGACGAAACACGAAGCGCGCGTCATCGTGATTCCGCATCAACTCGCCGATGATCGTCGCCATGTTACGGCAGCCCTGCGCTTGAAAATCGCAATATTCGACAATGGTCACAGGCGCATCCGCGGGACCAAAGGAAAAGTCCGCCTTGCTGACGGGAGGAAAATAAGAGTCGGCGCTGGGCGCAAGAGTTGGCTGGGCATTGATCGCTGAACAGCTTACTGCAGCGGTTGGCGTATCAACAATAACAGGTTCCACAATCACAGGCGTAGGGGGCGTTTCCGTTTTCGATGCGCAAGCGCCGAGAATAAAAATACCTGCAATAAAAAATAATGGATAAACAAAAGTTCGTTTCATGAGATTCCTTGAAAACCATTTAGGCACAGTTACCTCGCAAATAGGTCAAGAGAAAACCATGTTGCGTATTCCGTTTGGAGGTTGACACCTTCGGAACACGCAACATGAATCACGGGGTAACCGCTTTCTGCAACTGTTCAAATTTTGTCATCCAGGAAATGGTATTGACAAAATCTATCAGTGATTTACTTTGGGCGCGCAAGGCTCGCACGGCGGGACCAACGGGGTCTTCTCCCGCCGCGCCGCCGGGCGAATCTGCATAGGCTCCAAAAAATGCAAAATAAGCCTGATTCAGTTTGCGAATTAAATATCCATTTTGCAAAAAGATGACGCGGCGCGCTTCCATATAGGCTTCGGCTTCTTCGATCTTTCCCTCCGCAAGCAGGGCATCCGCCGTCACGCGCGTTTCGTTCATCTCAGCGTTATGGTCAAAGGGAGGGCGCAAAAAATCTCCGGGTTCAGGATGGTCAAACGGAGCAGAGACCAGGCTCAGGCCTGTCCTGAGCGCCGTCGAAGGGTGCGAAGGCGAAGCGCTTACCAATTCAGGATAAAAGCGCTTGAGCGCAAGTCCGCCAATTTCATCTCCCGCAATGGATGCGGTTGTCTCATTCATGGTGCGAAGTTCAGGGGTTTCGCCGTATAACACCCCAAGCGGACGAAGCGTGAGGTAATTGTGAATCCATTCGTGCGCCACGGTATTGAGTATCCAATTCAAGCTTGTGCTTCGCTGGACCATGGTTGGATAAACGCCAACGCCGCCAATGTTCACGACCAGAGATGATACATCAAGACCGGCATCCACACGGCTTTCGAGCGCGGAGATTTCATCCAGCGTCAATTCAGTTTCGATGGAGATATTTGCAGTTTGTTCAACATGGTCGCGCGGAGAAATGATCAGCGCCATGGGCAGGGGCGTAAAGTGATACCAAACATTGGGCATCGGCTCACCAGCCACGGTGAATCCCGTTTCTGCAAGTATCTGGCTTACCTGATCCTGCAATATTGCCTCAGCAAGCGGGGCAAGTTGTTTTTGCCTGGCGTAATTTTCCGAAAGCTCTGCGCGCAGTGATTTGGACGCAAGTTCCTTATCTGAAATTTTCGCATCTGCATAAATTTGTTCGAGCAGGTATTCTTTTTCGAAAATTTGCTGTGTGAGCCGCAGGTATTCCATAACAATCTGTTTTTGCGCGGCGTGGTCAAATGGTTGGGCCGCTCCAATGGAGGCGGAGCGCAGCTTGATCAATGCGGCATTGCCCATCCATGAAAGGTAGTTGAATTCGATCTGGCGTGTATAGGCGCGTACTTTTTCCATTCCATCTGTGCTGGATGGATTGCTATAACCGACGACCAGGGCGAGCATGAATAGAATGAGGGTTATTTCAAGTCCGCGCACAATACTTTGAAACATGCGTAAGATTATAACAAAACAAAAACTGGTAAATATAAAAACGAGCAGACTCTCATCCGCTCGTTATTTCTCGCTTGCCCTACCCCCCAAACGCATCATTCAGCCAATCCAAAAATCCTTTTTCCTGCGGCTTGACCGATGTGCCCAAACTCTCAGCCAGTTTCTCGAACAACTCGCGCTGTTCCTTGGTCAACTTGGCGGGGATGGCGACATTCACCATCACCATCTGGTCGCCGCGATGTTTACTGCGGACATGCGGCACGCCCTTGCCTTTGAGATGGAAGATTTTCCCCGGCTGTGTTCCGGCGGGGATTTTCAATTTCTCATCACCATCTATTGTGGGAACTTGCACTTCCGCGCCAAGCACAGCCTGCGCCACATTGATATCAAGGTTCAACAAAATATCATTCTCACGGCGTTTGAAAAATTGATGCGGTCTAACATCCAGCACAACGAATAAACTTCCACTCGGGCCGCCAAACACACCGGGTCCACCCTCACCCGTCAGGCGGATCTGCGTGCCAGTATCCACGCCAGCGGGGATCTGTACCTTCTTCTTAATATTCTTGCGTTCCAAGCCAGCGCCGCGACAGGTCTTGCATGGTGAAGAGATCATTTGACCGCGGCCATTACAAGTGGGACAGGTCGCCGTCTGCACCATTTGACCTAAAAAGGTCTGGCGCACCTGACGCACTTCACCCTGTCCATTACAGGTTGTGCATTTTGTCGGCGATGTGCCAGGTTCTGCGCCTGAGCCACTGCAATGAGAACAAGTCTCTTCGCGCTGGAACTCAATTTCCTTTTCGACGCCGAAAACAGCTTCTTCAAAGGTCAACGTAACCTGCATTTGCAGATCACGCCCACGGCGCGGAGAGTTGCGTGACTGGCGGCGTCCCGAAGAAAAACCAAAGCCTCCAAGAATTTCCTCGAACAAATCACCAAAATCTGTCGAGTAATCATGGAACCCACCGCTGCCCATGCCGCCAAGTCCCTCCTTGCCAAAGCGGTCATAGCGCCCGCGCTTATCCTTATCCGACAGCACGCCGTAGGCTTCATTGATCTCTTTGAACTTCTCTTCGGCGTGCTCTTCCTTGCTCACATCAGGATGATACTGGCGCGCAAGTTTACGGAACGCGGCTTTGATCTCATCATCGGTCGCATTCCGTTGAAGTCCAAGTATTTCGTAATAATCGCGATTACTCATAATATAAGTTGCAAGTTCAAGGTTGAAGGTTGAAGGTTTTTAATCTGAAACTTTAAACCTTCAACCTGTAACCTGTAACCTGTTTATTCCTTCACTTCACCATCGACAACTTCAGGGCCAGCATTTGGATCTGGTTCTGGATTAGAACCCGCTTCGCCGCCACCTGCGGACTGTCCCTGTTCATAGACAGAGGCTCCAATCTTTTGGATCGCCTGCCCCAACGCATCCGTAGCTGATTTAATCTTCTCCACATCCTCACCTTGCGCCGCAGATTTTGTCTCTGCAACTTTGGCTTCGACCTCACTGCGGATTTCCGTCGGCACTTTATCGCCAAATTCGCGGATGGCTTTTTCAGCCGCATAAGCCGTGTTATCTGCATTGTTACGCGCTTCGATCAGTTCCTTGCGCTTGCGGTCTTCATCCGCGTGCGCTTCAGCATCCTTGCGCATCTTTTCAACTTCGGAGTCGCTCAGTCCGGAAGATGCTGTGATCGTGATGTGCTGTGAACGTCCCGTAGCTTTATCCGCTGCGCTGACTTTCATAATGCCGTTCGCATCCACATCGAAGGTCACTTCGATTTGAGGAACGCCGCGCGGCGACGGCGGAATTCCATCCAAAATAAATTTACCAAGAGACTTGTTATCGCTCGCCATCGGACGTTCGCCCTGCAGGATATGGATCTCGACCTGCGTTTGATTATCGGACGCGGTGGAAAATACCTGTGAACGACGTGTGGGAATGGTCGTGTTGCGTTCAATTTGAGCCGTGGCCACGCCGCCCAATGTTTCAATGGAAAGGGTCAGCGGAGTCACATCCAAAAGCAAAATATCTTTTACTTCGCCGCCAAGCACGCCAGCCTGAATCGCCGCGCCAATCGCAACCACTTCATCGGGATTGACTCCCTTGTGTGGGTCTTTGCCAAAGAACGCGCGTACGCGGTCTTGAATGGCGGGCATACGGGTCATACCGCCAACGAGGACAATCTCGTTGATGTCACCCGCATTTAATCCGGCGTCAGACAATGCCTGTTTGACGGGAGCAATCGTTCGGTCAACAAGATCCGCTGTGATTTGCTCCAACTTGGAACGAGTCATGGTCATCACCAAATGTTTCGGCCCGCTCGCATCCGCAGTCAGATAGGGCAAATTGATTTCGGTCGCCATCATGGTTGAAAGCTCAATCTTCGCTTTTTCAGAAGCCTCTTTCAAACGCTGCAGAGCCTGGCGGTCGTTGTGCAGGTCAATGCCATTATCCTTCTTGAAAGTCTCGATCAAATAATCCATGATACGCAAATCAAAATCATCGCCGCCGAGAAAGGTATCGCCGCTCGTGGAGCGCACTTGAAATACGCCATCACCCACATCCAAAATGGACACATCGAATGTGCCGCCGCCAAGGTCATAAACTACGATCACTTCGTTTTTCTTTTTATCCAGACCGTACGCAAGAGAGGAAGCAGTAGGTTCATTGATAATTCGCAAGACTTCCAAGCCCGCGATCTTGCCCGCGTCCTTGGTGGCATTGCGCTGGGCATCATTGAAATATGCGGGGACGGTAATCACAGCTTGTGTAACTGTCTCGCCAAGATATGCTTCCGCATCCGCCTTCATCTTCGCCAGGATCATTGCTGAAACTTCGGGCGGAGAATAATCCTTGTCATCCAATTTCACGCGCACATCGCCGTTATCGGCGGCGGTCACCGCATAGGGCACGCGCTTCCTGGTATGCTCCACCTGTGCATCATCAGCTTTGCGCCCCATGAAACGCTTCACTGAAAAAATCGTGTTGTTCGGATTCGTGATCGCCTGATTACGCGCCACGCGTCCCACCAAACGCTCGTGATTTTTATTCACCGCCACCACCGAAGGCACAAGCCGTTCACCTTCCGCCGATGGGATCACAATCGGTTCCCCGCCGATCATCACCGCCACAACTGAATTTGTAGTACCCAAATCTATTCCGATAATTTTGCCCATAAGAACTCCTGTTTCGTGTTGCGTGTTTCGTATTGCGTGAACCACCTAATGGAACACGCAACACGCAATATTATTGTGCCACTCTTACCAGCGCGGGTCGAATAACTCTTTCGCCCAGCATGTACCCATTTTGAACCACGTCAATGACATGTCCGCTTTCGACTTCCTCAGAAGTCTCATGCGTGATCGCCTCATGGAAGTTTGGGTCAAAAGCCGCACCTTTTGCTTCAATGCGCTTCACGCCTTCGCTCTCCAAAATATTCTGCAATTTGCGCGCGATCAGTTCAATGCCATTTGCCCATGCATCTTCGGCGGAACGGTTTTGCAATGCACGTTCCAGGTCGTCCAGCGCAGGCAAAACTTTTTTGATGATATCGCCCTTCATGCTGGCATAGGTCAACTCATTATCGCGCTCGATGCGCTTTTTATAATTTTGAAACTCCGCCTGGGACCTGGCCCAGCCATCTTTATATTCTGACACTTTGGATTCAGCCTCCGCCAATTTGGCTTGCAACGCTTCCCGCTCCGCGTCTACTTTGGGTTGGTCGCCATCAACAGGCATGGTCTCCGCTGTGGGTTGAGTCTCAGTCACTTCATCTTGATGCTTGTGCTTCTTTTTATCGGTCATTGCTCTCACTCTCTTGGTTATTGGTAAGTAGTGATTGGTGATTGTAATTACTATTTACCAATTACCAATCACCAATTTTAATTCCGCATTCTTCACGCTTCGCGTGCATTTATATTATCATTCACCAGATTACTTAATAATCCTGCCACATATCTCACGGTGGGAATTGTGCGCGCATAAGACATTCGCATCGGTCCCAATACGCCCAACGTGCCTGTTGCCAGCCCCGGCGCACCGTATCTTGCGATCACCATCGAACACTGACGGAGTTCCTCCCACCCACCTTCGCCGCCGATCAGCACCTGCAATCCGCCGACCATACTATTCGTGGATGCGCGAGCAAGCAGATCCTGCAAAGTTGATCTTTCTTCAAATAAACGCATCGCCCAGCGGGCTTCATCTGATTCCGCAAATTCGGGTTCGCCCAAAACATTGGTCAAACCGTCTGTATAAATTTCACCCGAAGCGCTTTCAGATGTGCGTTTCATATCCTGAACCAATAAAGTGATAATATCCTGCTCAAGCGCGTCAGCGCGCGATGAAGATGACAGGGCGGCGATGGCATCCACGGAAAGACCAGCCAACAGCGCGTTAAGATGCGCCGCTGCTTGACTCAGTCGGGCTTGAAGTACGGGTTCGGCTAATGTCAAAACCTGCTGGTTGACTTCGCCGCCATCCATCACAATGACCATCAGAACCTGCCGACCCTGCGTGGAGATCAACTCAATATGCTTAAAGCGGATCGTCTCCGCGTGCGGCGCAGTGACAAGCGACACGCCCTGCGATTGATGCGCCAGTACAGACGCGGCAAGCGTCATCCACTGTTCGACATCGGGACGCGCCTGAAAGAATTGATGCGAGATGGTGTTTTGCACAGACGCGGGCAATTCCGCTTTTTGCACCATCTGCTCAACGAATACACGATAACCTTCTTCCGCTGGCACGCGACCGGCGGAGGTGTGGGGTTGCCTTAGGTAGCCCAACTCTGTCAGCGCGGACATTTCATTTCGGACGGTGGCAGGACTCAAGTCGAGGTGGAAGCGTTCCACCAGCCGCTTGGAGCCGACAGGCTGCGCCGTCTCAATATAGTCGCGGATGAGAAGCAGGAGGATGGTTCGCTGTCTTTCGGTAAGTTCGGGCATAACAGTACAAGTCTACATGTGAAAATGAAGAGCGTCAATAAGAGGAGTGTAAGAGTTTATATAATATATAGACCCTAAGGGTTTTGGAAACCCTTAGGGTCTGATTGTTGAAAATTGTACGGTTTATTTTGGAACAGGCCGCCATGCGGGGTCGAAATCGTCAAAGGTGACATCTTCTGTAACCCGGGCTTGATTCGCGCCCGAAGGGGTGGAGTAAAGCACATGGTAGCCGCGATCACCGCCGCTTTCGTAGGCAATCCAAATTCCGCCCGGTGAGTAATCCACATCTTCGACAGAAAGCACGCCCATGGTGATCTGCAAGGCTGGGTTGGTGGTGTCAGTCTTAAGCGAAAACAAGTTGGGAAAGGTGAATTCAGTTACACTGCGCTGGCTGAAGAGGATGTAGTTTCCATCTGGCGACCAAACGGGGTATTGATTGGAAAGCACATCACCACTTAAAAAAATTTGCTTTTCGTTCGCACCCAAACTGCTCATCAGCCAAAGCTCATACGTAGTGACCCTTTGATAGGCATAAACGATCTGTCTTCCATTTGGTGACCAGGACGGTTGGCGGGCGGGTTTATTAAGAGCTGTTTCCACCAAACGGTTGACACTGTCGTCATCAAGTAGATAGGAATAAATTTGCATATATCCATCACGCAGGGATGTAAAGGCAATATATTGTCCGTCCGGCGACCATGCGGGTTCAAAATCTCCGCCGCCTGGGGCGGTGGGTAATGGCTGCAAACCAGAGCCATCCGCATTAATAATAAACAAACTCGACCCTTGATAAGTATCTTTCTTGATATTACACGGCGAAGTAAACACCAATCTGGTTCCATCAGGTGACCACGATGGCTGGCATGCGCCGCCAGGCATATTGGTAACGGCAATGGCTTGATCGCTCAGGATATCGGTAAGATAGATTTGAGCAACGCCTGTGCGAGTGGACGCATACGCGATCTGCAAATAATCCGCTCCAATGGGTGTGGGAATACCGACCTGGTCAACGGGAGAAGCCACCACAGGTTGTGTCGGTGGAGGCGGCAGGTCTGGAGTTGCGGTTGGGTCAATTGGGTTTTCAACAGGGACGATTTGGGTAACAGAAGTATATTCCGTTGGAAGGGCAGTCGGGCTGGCAGGAGGTAAAAATGGAAATAATCTCCGCACCGACGCGGGTATGGAATTGGGGAGAAAAAAAGCAATGCTCAAAATACCTACGGCAAGGATTGCAAATAATGTGCCGATCAAAAAGCGCCGGCTTCGGCGTTCGCGCTCAAGTTGTTTTTTACGTGGAGAAACAAAAGCGTATTCCTCCAGCGGCATGGAATGGGTCAAGGCATTTGAGGCTTTTAATGGGTCGCTTTTTCTTTCCGCTTCCGAGGGAGGCGGCGTGATTGTATATGTGCCAAGCAATTGCTGTGTCATGGATTTGGAATTGAGCAGGGCAACCTTAAAATCATCCGCAGACTGGAAGCGGTCACCAGGATCCACTTCCATGGCTTTTTCAATTGCAGAAGCAAGGTGACGTGACACATTCGAATTTCTTTTTCTGAGCGGCGTGAGTTGAGCATTATCCATCGCGCGCGCAAGCCCATCTTCAGGTATGACGCCTGTCAACGCGGCATAGAGGGTGGCGCCAAGCGAATAGATGTCGGTGCGTGTGTCTGTGCGCGCAGTGCCGTATTGCTCGGGCGGGGAATAGCCGGGCGTCATTGCGCGCGCGCCGGTGGTGGTTGCCTGATTCCCCTGATACACTTTTGCAAGTCCAAAATCAACCAGGAAGATATGCCCATCAGGTGAAATTTTCACATTGCCGGGTTTTATATCACGATGCAAAATGGGAGGTTTGCGCGCATGTAAATACGAGAGCGCATCACACATGGCCGCGCCGATCAGGATGGACTCATCTTCCGGCAGTATTCCCACCCGCTCCATGCGCTGACGTAAATCCTCGCCCTCGATAAAATCCATGACAAGATATTGGCCTTCTCCCGCAATGACAAAGTGATCAGATACACGCGGAAGATTTGGATGACGGATATTTGCCAGAATAACCGCTTCCAGCCGGAACTGACGGGCGTATTCTTCGGTCGTAAATAAATTTTCCTTCACGGCCACATCCACGCTTAGATTTTCATCAATAGCGCGATAAACCGATCCCATGCCCCCTTGACCAAGATTCTCCCGAATCTGATAGCGTTTATGTAGTATGGTTTCGTTTTCGAGAATCATCAGACGCCTGTCAAAATCATATTTTTTGCTCGCAGCATAACCATGAGCCACTGACCGCCCCATTCAGGCAGTCCTAACTACTGGATATTTTACCCCTGAGGGGGAGTGGCTTCCATTTCTATTTTATTTCAATTCGGCACATGAAATGCTATTATTTTTGAAAGGTATAAAAACAGCCAGAGTATATCACTATGCTCTGGCTGTTTTTATAATTTTCCGGGTGGATCAATTTCCGCCGGGTCTCCAGGCAGGGTCAAAATCCAATCCTTTATCGGTCGTAATACGGACGTTATTTGCGCCCGTAACAGTCATGTAGAAAATATCATTATTCTCACCTTCCGCTTCACCTTCATACAAGAGACTGAAACCATCGGGAGAGTACTCCACATCTTCTATCGAAATAACATTCAATTGGAAAAACGCACCCTGTTCAACAGAGCGGTCGACGGCAGAGATCGTCATCAGGTACGGAAAACAGAATTTAGTGGCACAACGTTGATTAAATAAAATCAGGTTTCCATCAGGCGACCACGTGGGAAGATAGTCGGAAAATGCCACGCCGCTGCGAACGATCTGTTTTTGCCCGGTGCCATCCGCATTCATGAGCCAGATTTGATATACGCCAAATCGCTTGACCACATAAACGATCTTGGTTCCATCCGGCGACCACGAAGGCTGACGCGACTCGACACCCTTGGCACCTTTTGTGATCTGATTTATTGACGATAGATCATCCGCACTGATAATGAAAATTTCCATTTGACCGCTGCGCAGCGAAGTGAACGCAATGGACTTGCCGTCTGGCGACCATGACGGGTCAAAATCGCCGCCAGGAACAGTGCCAATTGGCGCCAACCCGCTGCCATCCGCATTCATAATATACAGGCCTGCGCCATAATAAATTTCATCCATACCCCTGCATGGAGAAGTGAAAATCAGTTTTTTGCCGTCTGGAGACCAGGCAGGTTGACAGGCGCCCTCAGGCATGTTTGTAATTTGAACCAAAGCGAGGCTTGCAAGGTCAGCGAGGTAGATCTGCGGTAAATCCGTGCGATTGGATACATACGCAATCTGTCCTGAACCGCCAACAGGGGTAACTGATAAAGTGGCGGTTGCTGCGGGTGTGGCAGTCAATATTGGATCAACACCCACAGGTCCGGTGACATCAGGAAGCAAAGTATTTGTCGGAAGAGCTGTAGCTGTGGCAGTGGGTGTAGGTACAAGCGTTGATGTGGAGGTTGCGGTTGCAGTGAGAGTCTGCGTAGGCAGTGGGGACGGCGTTATGGAAGGTGTGACCGTGCTGGTTGGCGCAAGAAATGGAATCGAGGCGCGCAATTCCTCAGACAAGATCCCCGGAGCCCAAAAAGGCACACTCACTAAAAGCAATAAAACCATAATAATCACAAACCGGATCAAAGCAAAACGACGTTTACGTTCGCGTTCTTTTTGTTTCTTAAGTGGAGAAACAAATGGTTGATCGTCTGAAATGGCTGGCGTCTGTGCCGATACCGCCGCCACAGGCGGACGGGGCGTCTTTTCCTTGGAAGTAATCGCGTCATTCGGATCATTAGGCAGGAAAGCCTCGGGGGGAGGCGGCGCAACCATGTGACCACCCGCAAGCAGCTGGGTTTTGGAACTTGCACCAACCAAAGCCTTCTTGAAATCTTCCGCGCTCTGAAAACGGTCGCTTGGATCAACCGCCATGGCCTTCTCAAGCGCGGTGGCAAAACGACGCGAAATTTTTGGATTACGCTTGCGCAACGGGGTTAGCTGGGCATTATCCATCGCGCGTGCAAGACCATCTTCGGGAATCACTCCGCACAAGGCCGCATACAAGGTTGCACCCAATGAATAAAAATCAGTACGTGGATCGGTACGCGCCGTGCCATATTGCTCAGGCGGGGAATAACCGGGCGTCATGGCGCGCGCGCCAGTTGTGGTAGCCTGATTATTCCCTTCATATACTTTTGCAAGACCAAAATCCACCAGGAAGATATGACCCTCCGGCGTGATCTTCACATTGCCAGGTTTGATATCACGATGCAAAATGGGAGGCTTGCGGCTGTGCAAGTAAGCCAGCGCGTCACAGATCGCCGCGCCGATCTGCACTGCGTCCTCTTCGGAGATCGTGCCAATCCGATCCATGCGGTTTCGCAGGTCTTCCCCTTCGATAAAGTCCATGACCAGGTATTGCCCCTGATCTCCCAATTCAAAATGGTCGGAAACCCGCGGCATATTTGGGTGACGCAGATTCGCCAGAATAATAGCCTCAAGGCGGAACTGACGCATGTATTCTTCAGTTGTAAAAAGATTTTCTTTAAGGGCAACAGCCACGCCAAGATTTTCATCTATGGCGCGGTAAACCGACCCCATGCCGCCTTGACCAAGAATTTCGATAATACGATAGCGATTATGAAGAAGAGTGTTTTTTTCGAGCGTCATCTACGAACCCTTATGATATTCAGAGGAATGGCCGCGATTATATCAGATGGACTTGGCGCGCTCGGCAAGCTTAAACCTTACAAACACCCACGGCGCACCGCCAGACACCCACCAACCCACCAGCACATAACGGATGTAGCGCAGCAAATAAAAAATGAAACCATCGCCGCGCGGGAAGATCGCGCCGAGTCCCATGTAAAAGACGAGGACTCCGATCACACCGATGACATAACGAATGGCGCGCTTCTCGATCGTACCAGAAGCCTGATACCCGCCCATTGACATGATCCACGCCGCGCCAGCCGCCATGCCGAAGAAAGTCCCGGCTGAGGTGAAGGTACTGTTTGGGTCAACAGGATCAGGCAACTCGGTCCCGGCAAGAAGCGCGTTTGAGGTCCAGGTTTCAGGGATTTGATAATCCCTTCTCAACTTCCAGGTTCCAAACCCGATCACAATAAAGAGCAGGGATACAACAAACGCGATCAAAATTTGCTGGCTTAAAGTTTTTTGAACAATCCACGCGCCCACCGGCTCCCAGAATTGCATAAAAGCCCACAAGATCAGCGCGCCCAACAGCCACCCAACAATGACATCATGCGGGAAATGCACGCCAAGGAACATGCGCGAAAACCCGATCAAAAAAATTATCGCAATGGAAACTACCCAAACCCAGGTTCGCTTGCTATAGGCCGCGAACATTCCCCAGACACTCGCCGCAAGCTGTGAATGACCGGAAGGAACGCCAAACGATGTTTCCGTTGACCACAGCGCACGGACATGTGAACTCACCCAATACGGACGTGGTCCTGTAAAAATTAATTTACCCACATAGTTGAACAAGTTGCTGGTAACGAGAATAAGACCCACCCGCAAGCCAAGAGCCGAGTCAACGCTCCAGTAAATAAACGGCAATATCAGCAGAAAGAATTCCTCATTGCCGAGATAACTAAAGAAACGCATGGGAGCGATA
>DYDH01000004.1:0-35148 GCA_020717985.1 Herpetosiphon sp.
AAAAGACCATCGAAGCCGGTCTGTATATCTTATTGAAGGACTGGCGATATATCGTCAGTCCTTCAATAAATGGGCGCATCATGCAATTCATCGATAGTTTTGCTTACAAAAATCACCTCAGAAAAAGCGACCCCGCATTGAAGGCTGGGACGGCAGGCATGATTCTAATTATTTGCCTGTTGTCGAAGTCAACCTTTGTCGGAGCGCTGGCTGTGACCTGGATGTTCGCGCTGACAGTCTGGCTGGCGGGCGTCCCAGCGAAAGTGTTTGCCAAAATCTTGCTTGCCGAGTTCGGCTTCTTTGTTTTGGCAACCGTCGGAGTTGCAGTCAGCGTGACGGTTGGACTTCCCCCAGCGGCTGACTTCCACCTGTTGAACGTCGGCTCGATCTGGTTGACGACCAGCCGTCAGGCGATTGGGAGCACACTGTTGATTCTCAGCCGCGTGATGGGATGTGTTTCCGCGATGAATTTTCTTGCGCTGACAACACCCGTGGTAGACATCATCAGCCTGAGCCGCAGACTGCATATCCCCGCGACATTGATCGACCTGATGACCTTGATGTATCGCTTCATCTTTGTCCTGTTCGAGACGATGGAGACCATGCAAAAAGCGCAGGACAGCCGCATGGGGTACGTCAACTTCCAGCGCGGATTATCCAGCGCCGCCCTGCTCGCAACCCGTTTATTTATCGAGACCTTCCATCGCAGCCGCCGATTGCAAATCGCATTGGAATCGCGCGGATACGAAAGCGGCAACCTGCTGGTGTTGACGGAGACCTACAAGTTTGATCGCAGGCTTCTCTGGCTTGGTCTGGCGGCGGCGACCAGTCTTTTGGCTGTGTGGTGGATTGCATGACAAATATCTTTGAGTTTCGCGATGTCCACTTTGACTACCCCGAACACGATGGCGGATCCGCTTTGAGCGGGTTCAGCGTCAGCCTGCCGCAAGGTGAAAAAATCGCGGTAGTCGGTCGCAACGGTTCGGGCAAATCCACGTTCTTCCTGCATTGCAACGGATTGTATCGTCCCAAATCAGGACAGGTTTTTTTCAAAGGTGAGCCATTGGCGTATGACAGAAAATTCCTGCAAAGGTTGAGGCAGCAGGTGGGATTGGTATTCCAAAATCCAGACGAGCAGCTCTTCAACGCCAGCGTCACCCAGGATATCGGGTTTGGTCCGCTCAACCTGGGATTGGATGAAGGCGAAGTCCGTCATCGGGTGCAGGAAGCGGCAAAGGCGTGCGAAATTACCCACCTGCTGGAACGCCCCACCCAC
The DNA here is from genome assembly GCA_020717985.1 of Herpetosiphon sp. Lineage (GTDB taxonomy): Bacteria > Chloroflexota > Anaerolineae > Anaerolineales > Villigracilaceae > Villigracilis. The sequence continues at coordinate 1,277 of DYDH01000004.1, forward strand.
GCCTTGAGTGGAGGCGAAAAAGCGCGCGTGGCTCTGGCTGGAGTTTTGGCAATGCGCCCGCAGGTCATGGTTGCCGATGAACTCATGAGCAGCCTTGACCCCTGGGTGCGGTTATCCATCTTCGAGATTCTGCAAAACTTCCACGACCAAGGCGGGACGATTTTGCTGGCTACTCACAGTTTGTCGGTCGTGCGCTATTGGGCGAGTTACGTGGTGGTGCTCGAAGCAGGACGGGTTGTTTTTGGCGGAACGCCTCAAGCGCTATTGAACAATTCCAGCGTAATGACCGAAACGGGGTTGTCGAAAATCTGGTGGAAGGTTGATCCTGACTTTCCAGAAAAAGCTGAATTCAATGCCTCATGACTTGTCCGCTTCGCGCGGGTTGACAGTCCTTTTTATCGGCGACGGCAAGGGGAAGACCACCGCCGCGTTGGGCATGTTATTGCGTGCGCACGGACAGGGAATGAAAGTCGGCGTCCTCCAATTTTCCAAAACGCCGAGGCGAATCTATGGCGAAGCCCTCGCCTGCATGAGATTGAATATCCATTATCAGTCGCTGGGAAACAACTTCACCTGGGACAAGTCGAAGCAGGAAAAATCGCGCAAGATTGCCCTGCTTGCATGGCTGGACGCTCAAAGATGGATCAAGGAAAAGACATACGACATGCTGTTGCTGGACGAGATGACCTATCTTTTTGATTGCAACTGGCTTTACGCGGAAGACACCACTGTCTGGCTACAGCGGAATAAGCCATCCGCCATGCACCTCATCATCACGGGACGCCGCGCCCCAGAGGAATTGATTGAATTTGCCGACCTGGTGACTGAGATGAAGGAAGTCAAACATCCCTTCCGTGAGCAGGGATTACTTGCCCAAGTCGGCATTGAATATTAGGAGAAGAAATCGAACATGAACAAAAAAGCCCTGCTCGTCATCAGTTTTGGAACCAGCTACGCTGGCACACGGAAGAAGACCATTGACGCCGCCGAAGCCGCCTTGTCACAGGCTTTCCCAGAATACGATTTGAAAAGAGCCTTCACCTCGCATGGCGTCATCAACAAACTGCGGAAACGTGACAAGCTTGAAATAGATACCGTTTCGCAGGCAGTTGAAAAACTCCTTACAGAAGGCTTCGAAGAAGTCCTTGCCCAGCCGCTTCACGTCATCAACGGCACGGAATATCACCTCGTTGTGAAGGAACTCAGACCGCATTCGGGGAAGTTTGCGAAATTCTCCATCGGCTTTCCCCTGCTCACCCATCACAACGATTACGTCGCCGTCGTGGACGCGCTTCGCGCGGAACTGCCAGCCCGTCAACCAGATAGCGCCGTCGTCCTGATGGGACATGGTACCGAGCATCCCGCCGACTCAGCCTACGCCGCCCTCGATTACGTTTTCAAAGATGAAGGCTTCCCGCAGGTGTATGTCGGAACGGTAGAAGGCTACCCGACTCTGGATACGGTCATCAAACATCTCGAAGCGGACAAAATCAAAAAGGTCCTGCTCATGCCATTCATGCTCGTGGCAGGCGACCATGCAATCAACGACATGGCAGGCGACGAATCCGACAGTTGGAAGTCCATCCTCGAAAGCAGGAGCTATCAGGTCGAGACCCGCGTCGTGGGCTTGGGCGAACTCGAAAAGATTCGCCAAATTTATGTTGACCATGCGCAGGCGGCGCTCGCAAACGGGGCGGCATGAAAGGCACGGTCTACTTCATCGGCGCGGGACCTGGCGACCCTGAACTCGTCACGGTCAAGGGTCAGCGGTTGGTCGCCAGCGCGGACGTGATTCTATACGCGGGGTCTTTGGTCTCGGCGGAGATTTTGAAATACGCCTCGCCAAACACAGAAGTCCACAACAGCGCGGGCATGAAGTTGGAACAGCAGGTCGCGCTCATGTCCGCAGCCGCGAAGCAGGGCAAGGTGATTGCCCGCCTGCACACGGGAGACCCGTCGATTTACGGTGCGATTGCCGAGCAGATGAAAGCGCTCGACGAGTTGGGGATTCCGCATCAAGTAATTCCTGGGGTCAGTTCCGCCTTCGCCGCCGCCGCCGCGTTGGGCTTGGAATACACCCTACCCGATGTGACTCAAACCCTCATCCTGACTCGCATGTCGGGACGCACGCCTGTGCCCGAACTCGAAAACTTGCATTCGCTGGCGGCGCATCGCACCAGTCTGGTGATTTTTCTCAGCACGGGGCTGCTGCGTGAAGTGGTCGAGGAACTCAAGTCGGCGGGCTATGAAAAGGAAACGTCCATCGCTTTGGTCTATCGCGCCAGTTGGCAAGACCAGCAAATTATTCGCGGCACGCTCGAAACCATCGCCGACCTTGCCGAAGAAGGCGAACTCACACATCAAAGTCTCATCGTCGTCAGCCCCGCGCTTGGCGTGACCTCGGAGCAAGAGTCTCATCTGTACGGCGGATTTCAGGAAGCCGCGTCGCAGCGCAAAGGCACAGCCATCCTCACCTTGACCGCCCCCGCCGTTGAACTGGGTCGCAGGCTGCTGGGTCAACTCTCCGACGCGACGCTCTATCTGCCCGAACGGTTGAGTCAGCCGTCGGACGCCGACCAGCCCAACGTGCGCCCCTTCCGCGAATCCATCCGACAGGTTTTGCAAAGCGCCTTCGTCGAGCACGAGTCGCTGGTCTGCATCATGGCTTCGGGAATCGTCGTGCGCGAACTGGCTCCGCTGCTGAAAAACAAACACAGCGACCCCGCCGTGGTGGTGATGGACTCCGAGGGGCGATTCGCCGTCAGCCTGTTGAGCGGGCACGAAGGCGGCGCGAACCGTCTCGCGCATCAACTCGCCAAACTCACCAGCGGACGGGCGGTCATCACCACTGCCAGCGACGTGCAAAAAATCCCCGCGTTGGATGTACTGGCAAAGGAACGTGGCTGGAAGATGAATCCCAAAAGCCAGTTGGCGGCGGTCATGGCGGCGCTGGTCAACGGCGAACCCGTTGCCGTTGTTCAGGAGGATGGCGCCTGGTTGGATGAAGACCAATTCCCCGACGGAGTTTTTTGCCCATCTTTGGAATCGGCGCGGGAGCAGGGATTCCACGCCCTGACCTTAATCACCGCCCACGAACCACCCGCCGACCTTTGGGCTGATTTTCCCAAAGTGGCTGTGTGCCACCCGTCGGCTTTGGTCGTCGGCATCGGCTGCAACCGTGGCGCGCCCGCCGCTGAAATCAAGGAAGCTATCGAGACGACATTGCGCGAATCAGGTTTGGCGCTGGCAAGCGTTGACTGTCTGGCGACGGTCACAGCTAAGGCATATGAAATGGGGCTGGTTCAAACCGCGCACGAAATGGGCTGGGACTTGAACCTCGTCACGCCCGAACAAATTGCGCAAATCGAAAACCTGCCCAACCCATCGCCGCACGCGCAAAAAGCGCTAGGTGTGCAGGGCGTGGCGGAGCCGTCCGCGTTGATTGTTGCTGGAAACAAAAAATTGCTGGTCGAAAAACACAAGTTCCCAAACGTCACTGTGGCGGTTGCAATTCAAGACCCATGAAGGCGATTCACTGCGAAGAACGCAAAGACTTAAAAAGATTTTCTTAGCGACCTTTGCGCGCTTCGCGGTAAAAATTCCCAAGGAGAACAAATGGCAGGAAGCATTTCAATTATCGGCATCGGACCTGGCGCATTGAACTGGCTCGCCCCTGGCGCGCGCCTTGCATTGGAAAACGCGGAAGTCATCGTAGGCTATCGCACCTACTTGAAACAAATCGAGAGTATTGCCCCGCAAACTCCCCGCGAGAGCAGCGGAATGCGGCACGAAGTGGAACGCGCCCGCCGCGCCATCGAACTGGCGGGAGATGGCAAGCGCGTAGCGTTGGTCTCCAGCGGCGACTCTGGGATTTACGGCATGGCGGGCTTGGTTCTCGAAATGCTGGGAGGCAACCCCGCCGCCATTCAAGTGGAGGTGTTGCCAGGCATCTCCGCCTTGAACGCCGCCGCGTCTCTGCTTGGCGCACCGCTGATGACTGACTTCGCCGTCATCAGCTTGAGCGACCTGCTCACCCCGCTGGAGGATATTCTGCGTCGCGTGGGGTTTGCCGCACAAGGCGGATTCGTCATCTGCTTCTACAACCCGCGCAGTCACCGTCGGACAGAACCCTTTGAACGCGCCTGCCAAATCCTGCTGAAACACTGCAACCCAGATACGCCTGTGGGCGTGGTCAAGGCGGCGTATCGCGCAGAGCAGGAAGTTCGGCATGTGAAATTATCCGACCTGTCCGCGCTCGAAATCGGCATGGACACGCTTGTGATTGTCGGCAACTCGACTACCCAACTGCTGAACGGCAGGATGGTCACGCCGCGCGGCTACGAGCGCAAATATGATTTGGGAGACGGATCGTGAATTCCTTGCGTGTTGCGTTGGTCAGCCTTGCGCCTGCCTACGGCGACGTCTCGCACAACCTTTTCGTTGTCGAGAGTTATGTTCGCCGCCTGAGCATATTTGGCGTGAGGCTGGTCTGCTTCCCCGAAATGAATCTCACAGGCTACAGCCGACGGGATGAAATCACATCTTTGGCACAGCCTGAGAACGGTTTTGCCGCGCAACAGTTACAGGCAATTGCTCGCGCCTACGATACGGCTGTCGTTGCGGGGCTGCCCTGCAAGCAGGAAGCGCAGGCGCGTCCGACCATTTCGCAATTGTTTTGCGCTCCCGATGGGACATGCGCCGTGTACCACAAGACTCATCTCAGTCAGCGCGAACAGGAAGTATTTTCCGCTGGGCAAAGTTTGGGACTTGTTGACTGGCAGGGAATCCGCTTTGGGATTCAACTCTGTTACGACACACATTTTCCAGAGCTCAGTCTGGCGCAGGCAAGTTTTGGAGCACAGGTCTTGTTGATGCCTTTTGCCTCGCCGATGGGCACACCCGAAACCTTGCGCGAACGCTGGCTGAGATTCCTCCCCGCCCGCGCCTATGATTCAGGCTGTTTTGTGTTGGCTTGCAATCAGGCTGGGACTTCACCCCGCCCCGCGGGCAGGACATTCCCTAGCGTGATTCTGGCGCTCGACCCGCATGGGGAAATCATCGGCGAGTGGTGCAGTGCCGACCCTGGCGAGGTCGTCGTGGACTTGGATGTATCGCTCGTGGAGGCAGCTCGCCGCAAGCGAAGGTTTTTACAACAGCGCCGCCCTGAACTTTATAAGCGCTGTGATTCCCTGAGCGAAGCGAAGGGTCTCTGAGAGGTTCTCACTGCACTGGCGTACAGCGCAAGTGTCGCTTCGCTCAGAACGACATTAAACAAGCAAACTTTATCAACAGGAGTTGAGATGAGACCCAACGAAATAGAAGTAGAAAGTTTTCGCATCATCCTCGAAGAATTGGGCAAACATTCGTTTTCGCCGCAGGAACTGCCCATTGTCCAGCGTGTGATTCACGCCACAGCGGACTTCGAGTACGCCGACCTGCTCGCCTTTTCGCCCACCGCCATCGCGGACGGGATTCGGGCGCTGCGTTCTGGCTGCAAGGTCTTGACCGATGTGCAGATGACCGCTGTCGGAATCAGTCAGGTGAACCTCAGTCAATTCTCCGCTTCGGTGCGTTGCGCCATTCAAGAAGCGGAGACAACTTCGCTGGCACAGAGTCTTGGCGTGACCCGCTCCACCGCCGCCATCCGCCGCATGTCCGCCGATTTGGACGGCGCAATCGTCGCCATTGGCAATGCCCCGACTGCCTTGTTTGAGTTGCTGCGGCTTGCAAAAGAGGAAGGACTGCGCCCCGCTTTGGTGGTGGGAGTTCCCGTGGGCTTCGTCAACGCGGCGGAATCGAAAGCGGCTTTGCAGGAAAGCGGACTGCCCTACATCACCGTGCGCGGACGCAAAGGCGGCTCGACGGTGGCGGCGGCAATCGTCAATGCGCTGCTCAAATTGGCGTTGGTTCAGTCGAATGCGTAACGGATTTTCCACCAGCGCCTGCGCGGCGGCTGCGGCTGCGGCAGGGATTCAAACTTTGCTGACTGGCAAACCGCTGAACGAAGTGACGATTGACCTGCCCGCCATGCGTAGCGTGCGCTTTAACCTTGTCCGCTGTGAACGGCAGGGAGAGGGCGTGTTGTGCGGCGTCATCAAGGACGCAGGTGATGACCCCGATGTGACCAACGGCTTGGAGATTCAAACGCTGGTCGAACTCAACGCCGAGCCTGGTCTGACCCTGTTGGGCGGCGTGGGCGTGGGCGTTGTCACCCTGCCTGGTCTGCCTGTGGACGTGGGCGAACACGCCATCAACCCTGGGTCGCGCCGCTTGATTCGCAAGGTGGTTCAGGACACGCTCAAGGCTCTCGAAGCAGAATCAGGCTTGGGCTTGCGGGTGACGGTTCAAGTTCCAGACGGGGAAAAAATCGCGCAGCAGACGATGAATCCCAAACTTGGAATCGTCGGTGGCATCTCCATTTTGGGCACGGATGGTCTTGTTCGCCCGTATTCCCTGCCGACCTTTCGTACCAGCATTTATTATGAAATGAACGTCGCGCGTGAGGCGGGCTACACGGCGATTGCGCTGGCGACAGGCAAACGCAGCGCGGCGTACCTGCGCGATTTTTTGCGCGACGAGCGCGGGCTGGGCGTGCTGGACGTGGGCGACGAGTTGGGCTACCCGATGAAGCAGGCGCGGAAGTTTGGTTTCAAAAAAGTGACGCTCGGCGGCATGGTCGGCAAATTTTCCAAGCTGGCGCAGGGGCGCTTTCAAACTCACGTTCAGGAAGGCGAAGTGAATTTTGAATTTCTGGCGGAGGTGGCTGCCGCCCTCGGCGCTCCGCGTGAACTCTGCGAGCGGATTCTGACCGCGCGGACGGCGCATCAAGTTCAGGGCTGGCTGGCGGAAATCAGCATTCGGCTGGAACCTGAACTGGCGCGACGCGCGGCGCAAAAAGCCGCCCTGGAATTGGGTGGCGGCATCGCGGCGCAAGCGGTCATCTTCTCGCTGGATGGCAAACTGCTTGCCGAAGCGGAGGCAACATGAGCGAGCCAGTCGTTGTCATCGGCGTCGGCGTGGATGGGCTGGATAGCCTGACGCCGCAAGCCAAAAGTCACATCGCGCGGGCTGACCAACTTTGGGGCAGCGAGCGTTTGCTGGGGTTATTCCCAAACGCCAAAAAAGTAATTTTGTCGAAGGGAATCGCGGCGGCATTGGAAGCCTTGAAGCGGCGCAACGAGCGGGAGCGCATCGTTCTGCTGGCTTCGGGCGACCCTGGCTTCTTCGGCTTGGGAGGAAGCCTGCTCAAGATTCTCCCGCCCGACGAGGTGGATTTGATTCCGCAGGTCAGCATGTTGCAGGCGGCATTTGCCCGCGCAAAAGTCGCCTGGCAAGACGCGCATTTCACCAGCGCTCATGCCCGTCCGCTGGCGGAGGTGGTTGGGCTGGCGAAGCGCTTTCCAAAACTCGGCGTCCTGACCGACCCGCGTCACACGCCCGCCCTCATCGCGGAGAAATTGCTCGCGGCGGGAATCCCAGACTGCCGCGCCGTTATTTTTGAAAATCTGGGCGAGGCGGATGAGGCTATGTCCGACGCTTCGCTCTCGGCGTTGATCGGGAAATCTTTTGCGGATTTGAACGTTCTCCTGCTCCTCCAAGCCGACGGCTGGCAGCCCGCCCCATTTTTGATTCGCCCCGACGCTGCCTACGCCCACCGCAACGGACTCATCACCAAAGCCGACATCCGCGCCCTGTGCCTGAGCCGCCTCGCCCTACGCGAGACAGACACGGTTTGGGACATCGGCGCAGGCAGCGGCTCGGTCAGCATCGAGATGGCAGAGCAAGCCTGGCGCGGGCGCGTGTTCGCTGTCGAAAAGAATTTGGAGAACCTCGGTCACATCCGCGAGAATATCGCGCGTTTTGGAATCTTGAATGTGGAAGTCGGCGGCGGCGAAGCCCCATCCGCATTGAACAACCTGCCCGTGCCGACGGCGGTCTTCATTGGCGGAAGCGGCGGTCAACTCGAAGCGATTCTGGAAACCGTGAATCAGTTTGCGGGCTGTCGCGTCGTCGCCACCTTCGCCGTCCTCGAAAACATGCTGACCGCGTTCCAGTGGATGAAAACCGCAGGCTGGAATCCGTCGCTGACTCAAGCGCAATTTTCATACGGCTCATCCATCGCCGAAGGCACGCGCCTGCTGCCATCGAATCCTGTGTTCATCCTCAGTGCAGACGTTGTGCTGTAACGTGTTACGTGTTGCGTAAATCTTCAAAACGGAATACGCAACACGCTTTCTCTTAATTTGAAAGGAATAACCATGATTGGAACTTTATACGGTGTGGGCGTCGGACCTGGCGACCCACAATTGATGACATTCAAGGCGGCGGACATTTTGCGTAATGTCCCAGTCATTGCCTATGTGGTGGATGACAAAGGCGGCAGTTTTGCCCGTCAGGTTGCGGCGGCGCATATCCCGCCCTCGGCGGTGGAACTGCCTTTGCATTTTTCCATGTCGCCGCAACGGGAACGCCGCCTATCCACACGCCAAAACGCCGCCAGTCTCGTATCGGAACAACTCCTGATGGGCAAGGATGTGGCGTTCATCACCGAAGGCGACCCGCTTTTGTATAGCACCTTTCAACACCTGCTGTCTGTCATGCCGCCCGAAGCGCGCGTTGAAATTTGTCCTGGCGTCAGTTCGTTCACTGCCGCCGCAGCCGCCGCACAGTTTCCGCTTGCCATCGAAAATCAGCGCATGGTCATCGCCGCCGCTGACGAGGATACAGTTTCGCAGTTGGATAAATGGCTTCCGCAATTCGAGGTGATTGTGCTGTTCAAAGTACATCGGCGAATAAAGGAAATTGCCTCCGCGCTCGGTCAGGCGGGAGCGCTCTCGCAGGCAGTGTTAATTCAACACGCCTCCTCCGCCGACAAATCCGCAGTGACCAAACTCGCCGACTGGGACGGCTCCGCGTTGCCTTATTTTTCCATCCTGCTGATTCGCGGAACGGAGAACTCTTCATGTTGAAATTACCTCGCATACTCATCGCGGCTCCCGCAAGCGGCAGCGGCAAAAGCATGGTCGCCTCGGGGCTGATGGCGGCTTTCTCCCGACGAATGACGGTGCAAGGCTTCAAGGTTGGACCTGATTACATCGACCCGATGTACCACAGCGCCGCCACGGGTCGCCCATCGCGCAATCTCGATACATGGATGCTGCCGCATGAAACCGTTCTTCAAAGTTTTGCGCGTGCTAGTCAGAGCGCGGATTTATCGATCATCGAAGGTGTGATGGGACTGTTCGACGGCTACGACGCCAGTCCTTTTAACGGCAGCACCGCCGAGGTTGCCCGTTTGCTTAATGCGCCCGTCATTCTCGTCATTGACTGCGCCCGCATGTCGGGTAGCGCCGCAGCGATAGCGCATGGCTTCCACACTTTCGTTCCAGACCTGTCCCTTGCGGGAGTCATCTGCAATCGGGTCGGCAGCGAACGTCACGCCGAATGGTTGAAGGAAGCCATCGAACGCATCGGACTGCCTGTGCTGGGGCTTATCCCGCGCCTGCCAGATTTGCAAATTCCAGAACGTCATCTGGGTTTATTTACTGTCGCCGAACGCCCAGCCGCAGTGCGTGATTTTCTAACCGCTGTGGCGGACATCATGGAGCAATATCTCGATTTATCCGCGATTGAATCTTTGGCGAAACAATCCGCCCCCCTTGCCTGTGAACGAGAGCCGTTGCCTGTGTCCACCGAAATCTCAACTATTCGATTGGCAGTTGCACAGGATGAAGCCTTTTGTTTCTACTACGAGGACAACCTGGATGAACTTCGTCGTTGCGGCGCGGATATTGTGCCGTTCAGTCCATTGAAAGACGAACACCTACCCTCTGGCGTGAGTGGAATCTATTTGGGAGGCGGCTACCCCGAATTGTATGCTGCCCAATTGAGCGCCAATCAATCTCTATGCGCCGAAATCCGAAAAGCACACATACAGGATATGCCCATCTATGCCGAGTGTGGCGGGTTGATGTACCTGACCGAGGGGATTCGTCTGCCCGAAGGGAGTCATCCGCTTGTGGGGGTGGTGCCAGGCTGGTGCGCGATGGGAGACCGTCTGCGCATGGGCTACCGCGAAGTGGAGACTCTCCACTCTGGTTTGCTCGGAGAGTCGGGGCTAACCCTGCGCGGGCATGAATTTCATTACTCGCATTGGGAATTGACTGATCCGCAACAGGCTGCCTATCTCATCCGCCCGCGCGCAGATGGGGAACAATCCCGCCCCGATGGATACACTCACGGCAATCTGCAGGCGGCATATGTCCACCTGCATTTCGGTCAAAATCCCCACTTGGCAAAGAACCTTATTCAAACCTGCCGCACCTGGCAGAAACACCATCAAAATTGAGGTAAAAATGCATTTCAAAAAATTCTGTTTGTCGTTCCTTCTTGTTCTCCTGTTGACGGCGTGCGCTCCCACAGTCACGCCTGTCCCCCCTATTGCCCCAACAAATATTCCACCTACACAAACTCAGCAAGTGCAAGACCAATTCCCAGTCAAAGCGGAACTGCGTCACGCGAAAGCCTTCACTGTGGAATATCACGACACCTACAAAGTGGTCACGCTGCTGCAACCCTGGCGTGACGCGGGCACAACCTTCACCTACATCCTTGTCCAGCGCGGAACGGAACCGCCTGCAAACGCGGGCGACGCCCAAGTCATCGAAATCCCTGTGCAAAGCGCCGCCAGCCTCTCGACCACTCATCTGACCTACTGGAACGAACTCGATCAACTTGACTTGTTGAAGGCGGTCGGCAATGTCGATTATGTCAACACGCCTGGCGTATTGGAACGTTTACAGTCGGGAAAAATTCAAAGCGTTGGCAACGGTCCCGAGGTCAACATCGAAACCTTGCTAAATCTCCAGCCCGAACTTGTCACCACGCTTGCGCTGGGCAATGTCAAAAAGGACGACTATCAATTACTGACCGAAAAGGGTTTCCATGTGGTCATTGTCTCGGACTTCATGGAGGAAACCCCGCTCGGACGCGCGGAGTGGGTCAAGTTCATGGCGTTGTTCACCAATCAGGAAGCCGAAGCGGAAGCCGTCTTTGCGCCCATCGAACAACGCTATCAGGAAATGCAAAAGCTGGCGCAGAACGCAACCACCTGCCCGAGCGTGGTGATGGGATTTGAAATCAACGGGACGTGGAACATGCCAGGTGGGCGCGTCTATCAGGCGGCGTACATCCGTGACGCTGGCGGCTGTTACCTGTGGGCGGATGACGAATCCACGGGACGGATTCCGCTCAGTTTCGAGGAAGTCTACGCCAAAGCCGCCGACGCCGAATTCTGGTTCAACCAATCTTCGAGTTGGGAGACCGCCGAAGATGTGCTGGCGGCTGACCCACGCTATGCAAACTTCAAAGCCTTTGCCGAAGGTCGCGCCTACAATAACAACGCCCGTCTCAACGCCACTGGCGGCAACGACTACAACGAAAGCGGACATGCCAACCCCGACATCATCCTCGCCGACTTGATTTCCATCCTGCACCCCGAACTGCTCCCAGACCACGAGTTGGTTTATCACCGTCTGTTATCGGGAGCGGGGCAGTGATTCGCAATCCGCGCTGGATGTGGGGCTGGCTGCTCGGCTCCCTGCTGCTTGCCTGGCTGGTCAGTCTCGCAGTCGGCTCTGTGCGGATTCCCATTCAGGAAGTCGTTAACATCCTGTTCGGCGGCGACGCCAGTCAGGAGACGTGGACGGTCATCGTCATGGAATTCCGTCTGCCGAAGAGCATCACCGCAGTTCTGGCAGGCAGTGCGCTGGCAATTGCTGGCTTGCAGATGCAGACCCTGTTCCGCAACCCGCTGGCTGACCCCTACATCCTTGGCATCAGTTCGGGGGCGAGTTTGGGCGCGGCGTTTGTTATCCTGCTGGCTGGCGGTGGCGGAGTCAATTTTTTGGCGAAGCTTGGATTTCTTGGCGACGCGGGCATCATCATCGCGGCGGCATTGGGCGCGTTGACAGTTTTCATCATCGTCGTATTGCTTGCGCGACAGGTGCATACCATCACGCTGTTGGTCTTGGGCGTGCTGGTCGGCTATCTGGTCAATGCCCTCGTGCGCATCCTGATTCATTTCAGCCTGCCCGAACAGGTGCAAGCCTATCTCTCGTGGACATTCGGAAGTTTCGGCGGCGTTTCATGGCAGCAGTTGATTCTATTTACGCCCACCGTGCTGATTGGAATTCTGATGTCAATCGGCTCCATCAAATCGCTGAACGGATTGCTGTTGGGCGAGACCTACGCCCGCAGTTTGGGAATCTCACCCCGCAAGGCGCGCTGGCGCATCATCTTGAGCGCATCCCTGCTGGCGGGGACGGTAACAGCCTTTTGCGGGCTGATTGGTTTCATCGGGATTGCCGTGCCGCATCTGGCACGCAGCCTGCTCCGAAGTTCAGACCACCGCGAAGTCCTGCCAGCGTCCGCCCTTCTCGGCGGCGCCGTCGCCCTGCTCGCCGACGTGCTTTCGCAACTGCCTGGCAGCGCCGCCATCCTGCCGCTCAACAGCGTCACCGCGTTGATTGGCGCGCCGATCATCATTTGGGTCATCCTGAAACAGCGCAACCTGCGCTCGGCATTCAACTCATGAACGAAACCATTCTCCAAACCCATCAACTCTCCATCGGCTACCACACCCGCAGGACAAAAAAAGCCGTCGCAAGCGGATTGAATCTGTCGCTGCGCGGCGGTCGCCTGACCTGTCTGGTCGGACCCAACGGCAGCGGAAAGTCCACTTTGCTCCGCACTTTGGCTGGATTGCAAAAGCCCATCGAAGGCGGCATCCAAATTTGGGAGGCTGATTTGAACAGTCTTCCGCCCGACGAACTGGCGCAGCGCATCAGCATCGTGCTGACCGACCACCTGCCGCCTGGAAATTTGAGCGTCCGTCAGGTGGTCGCGCTGGGACGCCTGCCCTACACCGACTGGCTGGGAACGCTGACCGACGACGATAAAGCCATTGTGTCGCAGGTGTTAGGTCAACTCGAAGCGGAACATCTCGCCGAGCGTTCCTTCAACGAGTTGAGCGATGGAGAACGTCAAAAGACAATGATTGCCCGCGCCCTAGCGCAACAGCCTCAAGTGATGATTCTGGACGAACCAACCGCATTTTTGGATTGGTCGAACAGACTCAACGTGCTGGTCAAACTCAAGGAGTTGGCTCAGTCCACAGGCAAGGCATTCCTCCTCTCCTCCCATGATTTGGAACTGGTCTGTCAGGTCGCCGACGAGTTGTGGGTGATGGAAAGCAGTGGCAATGTCACCTGCGGAACGCCGCGCGAATTGGCTTCACAGGGATTGCTGTCGCGGGTATTTTCCACGCCGCATGGGAAGTTGAATGTGGAGCGCTTATTTGTGTCGTAGATTTTTTGTAGGCTGCGCCGATTGATGACAATTTCTGTATCTGTACCCTATACCTGTGGAGAATTATTTCAAGGAACGCTGGATGGTCAACCCTGTCTTGTTTCTTGTCCGATTGCGATTTATAGCACTGCCCAAATCGGTTCAGATGAAATCAGGCAATCGCTGCCAGATAAGGTCAGCCGCGCGCTCGATAAATTGCCGCTTGCGAGTAACGCCTCACTGCCTCCCATTTCACTTATCCAGCGGCTCCCCAGTGGACGCGGCTATGGAACCAGCACGGCAGACATCGGCGCAGTCATTTTTGCGGCGGCTCGCCATGCAAAACTTTCAATCACCCCTCTCCAAGCCGCCCGCCTGGCGGTTTCGATTGAACCCACCGACAGCACTTTCTTTCCTGGGCTGACGCTCTTCGACCATCGCCGCGCGGAGTTTCACCAGGTTCTTGGCGCTGCGCCACCCGTCACTGTGGTTATTCTCGACTCTGGTGGAGTGGTGGATAGCGAAGACTTCAACGCCCGCGACTGGAAGCCCGCGTTGGAAAAACTCACCAGCCAGCACCGTCAGGCTTTTGACCTGCTACAAGGTGGAATCGCCGCACAGGATTTATCCACGATTGGCGAAGCTGCCACTTTGAGCGCCAAAGCGCACCAGAGCATCTTGTTCAATCCGTTGCTCGACCATGCGCTTGCTCTCGCCAGAGAAACTGGAGCAGTTGGGATTTGTCGGGCGCACAGCGGAACCATTCTCGGCTTGTTATTTTCCAAACCATCCTTTGACAAAAGTACAATTATCCCGTACCTGCGAAAAAAATTACCCGCCCAGATTCATCTGCGGGTGACAGAACTCACTGGGGGCGGTTCGGTTTGACCAACTCCACCATATGACATTCGAGGTTGAAAAACAATGACTGCAAAAACATTGATGATTGTTGGAAGTATGTCCTCGGCAGGCAAGAGTCTGCTCGTCACCGCGCTGTGCCGAATCTACGCGCGGCGCGGAATCAAGGTCGCCCCGTTCAAGGCGCAGAATATGTCGAACAACGCGGCGGTCTGCGCGGACGGTTCCGAGATTGGACGCGCCCAAGCCTTGCAAGCTGCCGCCGCTGGACTCGCTCCCACCGTGGATATGAACCCCGTCCTTATCAAACCCGAAGCCGACTCGCGCTCGCAGGTCATTCTGATGGGTCGTCCGTGGCACACGCTCGAAGCCAAAAATTATTACGAGAAGAAAGCCATCCTCTGGGAGCATGTCACCGCTGCCCTCGACCGACTGCGCAATGCCTACGACCTCGTCATCATCGAAGGCGCAGGCAGCGCGGCGGAGATCAATCTCAAGCGCGGCGACATTGTCAACATGGCGGTGGCTCGTTATGCCCAGTCGCCCGTCCTGCTCATCGGCGACATTGACCGTGGCGGCATCTTCGCTCAACTGCTCGGCACGCTCTGGCTGCTCGACCCCGACGAGCGCGCCCTCGTGCGCGGACTGGTGGTCAACAAGTTTCGCGGCGACCTTGCGCTCTTTTCCGACGGCGTGCAAATCCTCGAAGAGAAGGGGGATGTTCCCGTCCTTGGCGTGGTTCCCTATTTGCGGAGTTTGAATCTGCCCGACGAAGACGCTGTTTCGGTGGAGGATGCTTCGCGCCACCCGTATACAGGTACAACCTCCCAAACATACATCGCCGTTTTGGCTTTGCCGCGCATCTCTAACTTCGACGACTTCGATCCGCTCAAAGCGGAGTCAGGTGTGACCCTTCGCTACATTTCATCTGCCGCTGAGTTTGGGACTCCGTCCGCAGTCATCATCCCTGGAACAAAAAGCACCATCGCCGACTTGGACTGGCTGCGTCAAACAGGCTTGGCGGAAGCCGTCACGAAGTTTGCAAAGCAAGGCGGCGCGGTGGTCGGAATTTGCGGCGGCTACCAAATGCTTGGCGAAGCAATCGCCGATCTGCATCACGTCGAGTCAAAAGTGAAATACACTTCGGGTTTGGGACTGCTCCCCGTCCACACGGAGTTCTTGAAGGAGAAAGCAACTTTTCAGGCGCAGGCGCGAATCAACTGTCAGCGTGGATGGATGGCTCGGTTGGATGAATCGACTCTCAGCGGGTATGAAATCCACATGGGCAAGACTCCGAGTCAAACCGCGTGGTTGGAAATATCCTCTCGAAACGGGAACCAGGTCAAAGTCGTGGACGGAAGCGTTTCATCAGACGGTAAAATCTGGGGCTGCTATCTGCACGGGATTTTCGTCAATGATGAATTTCGTCACGCCTGGCTCGAAAGTTTAGGTTGGGAACGCCGCGCATCGTCGCAAAGTGAAATCTTCAACCAATCGCTTGAGTTGCTGGCTGACGCCGTTGAAGGCGCATTGAATATGGAACTGCTGGAGAAAATTGTATGGCAAAGTTGAAAGCAACTCTAAATGAGAAAAAGCCCATCCGCATCGCGCTGCTCCATTTTGCTCCCTGCTACGATAATATTCAGTCTAATGTCGCCTTGTTAGAAACGCTGTTTCTTAAGGCTGTTGAATTACAGCCAGACCTCATCCTGACGCCTGAATTAGCCGTCAGTGGCTATGAGTTTTATAAAATCCTGGGCAGAGAGTGGATTAAGGAGGATGGGAAGAAGGTTATCGAGAAATTTTCCCACTTAGCCCGGAAAAATAAAGTTGCCCTGGTTTTAGGCAGCCCAATCTATGACGCAAAGAGCGATAAATATTACAATGCCGCCATCTTTATTAATGAACAAGGACAGGTGATTGGCGAGCACCATAAAATACTTGTCCTGCCTGGCGCAGAGGCATGGTCAAGTCCGGGCGTGGAGATAAAACCGGTCGAGTGGCGGGGACACAAAATTGGTTTGCTGATTTGCGCGGATGCATATAAAGAGAGCATAGCGGAAAAATTGGCGCAACAAGGCGCGGAGGTGCTCATCAGCCTGGCTGCCTGGGCGCCAGGAGAACATGGACCAAGTGGGGAATGGGAGCAGCGTTCAAAGGATACAGGGTTATGTGTCTTGGTTTGCAATCGCACAGGCAAGGGCGCTCTGGTTAATTTTGATGGTAGTTCCAGCGTTGTCGTCGCTGGTGGACGCAAAGTCGTTGAATATGCCGAAAAACAACCAGCCATCTTGACCATTGATGTTGATGCTGATCACTGGCTTCCCAGCAGTAAGAAATTTACTGTCTTGAAAGCGAGGTAACATGTCTTCAAACAACCGAAAAGGACTGTTGATTATCAACACCGGCAACGGCAAAGGAAAATCCACCGCTGCCTTTGGCACACTCTTGCGCGCTTGGGGACGCGGTTTTCGAATTTGCGTAATCCAGTTCATCAAATCTGAAACGGGCAAGTGGGGAGAAATCAAAGCCGCAGAGAAACTTGGCATTGAATGGCACACCAGCGGTGATGGCTTTACCTCGCGCTCCAAAGATCTGGATGAGACGACTGCCCGCGCCCGGCAGGGTTGGAAACTTGCCCAAGAAAAGATTGTCAGCGCTAACTATGACCTGATTGTGCTGGACGAGTTCACCTATCCGCTCAAATATGGCTGGCTGGATACCACTACAGTAATTGATTGGCTCAAAGCCAATCGCCCCTCCGAGTTGCACTTGATTATCACCGGGCGTTCTGCCCCGGTTGACTTAATGGAATACGCCGACTTGGTGACGGAGATGAACGTCATCAAACATCCATATGCGCAGGGTGTCAAAGGTCAGCCGGGGATTGAATTTTAACCATGCCGATTTTATTTTCTCTGCTGATTGACCTACTGCTCGGTGACCCATCCAACCGCTTCCATCCCACCGCTTGGATGGGGAATTTTATCGATTGGCTCATGCGCTGCCGATGGCGTCCGCGTGGAAATCGCTTTGCTGAATTTGTTTTTGGTATTTTTATTCTTCTTGCAGGTCTTACCTTGACAATATCCGCTGGGCTGGCAATCTCCTTTGCTGCAAATCTTCTTCCTGTTTGGGCGGGAGTTTTGTTGACTGCGCTCGCGTTGAAACTAACCATTTCCTTGCGCGGACTCGACCACGCCGCCCGCGAAGTGCAGTCTGCGCTCGAAACCAATAACCTGCCCGAAGCACGGCGGCTGCTCTCATGGCATCTCGTCAGTCGCGACACTTCGCAACTGGACGAATCCAAAGTTTCTGCCGCGGCGATTGAATCGGTGGCTGAAAACGCCTCGGATGGAATCGTCGCTCCACTGTTTTTCTTTGCAATTGGCGGATTGCCCGCCGCGTTTGCATATCGCTTCATCAACACTGCGGACTCGATGCTTGGCTATCACGATGAAGAACACGAGTGGCTTGGCAAAGTCCCTGCGCGGTTGGATGACCTGCTAAATTTCATCCCCGCGCGATTGGCTGGGCTGTGCATTATTCTATCCGCGCCTTTTTGTGGCGCGAGCGCCGTGCAAGCCTGGAAAATCATGTGGCGTGATTCAAATCAAACTGCCAGCCCCAATGCGGGAATCCCAATGAGCGCTATGGCTGGCGCGCTTGGCGTAGAACTTGAAAAGATTGAACATTACGCGCTTGGCAAAGGATTCTGCGTGCCCACGCCTGCTGACCTTGCCCATGCGCGGCGGATTTTGTATGTTGCAATAGGCTTTGCCGCGCTCATCTTTACGCTATGGAGTTTTTATGTTCAGACGCATTGAACCCGCCACACATGGCGCTCTTGACTTTGCTGAACTGGAACGGCTTGGCATTCAACCTGATGATGTGCTGGATTTCAGCGTCAACAGCAACCCATTTGGAGCATCACCAAAGGTGTGGGACGCCATTCGGCAAACGCCGTTGGAACGCTATCCTGACCGCGAATCAATTGCCTTGCGGCGTGCATTATCTCAACGGTTGGATATTCCTCTGGAGCAAATTATCATTGGCAATGGCACAGCGGAATTGATTCAACTCGCGGCGTTCGCGTTCCTGCAGAACGGAGATCATGCCCTTATCGTTGAACCAACTTTCGGTGAGTATGAGCGAAGCGTCCGCTTAATGAAGGCAAATGTCCATCGCTGGCGCGCAGTCTCAAAAAACGGATTTATCCCCAGCGCTGAAAAAATCCATAAACGACTGAGTCAGCGGAACATGCAGGTTGTTTTCATTTGCAATCCAAATAACCCCACGGGACAGGTCGTCCCGCATGAAGTATTGGGTGAATGGGCGGATTTATTTCCTGAAACTTTGTTTATTGTGGATGAAGCCTATGTTGCATTTGTGGATGGAATGAAGTCGGCGATCTCGCTCAAGAGGAAAAATATTTTGATATTGCGTTCGATGACCAAGGACTATGCCATTGCAGGGTTGCGGCTCGGCTATGCGGTTGGCGATGAAGCGGCAATGAATGCGATGAAAAAATTCCGTCCTGCTTGGAATGTGAACGCGCTCGCGCAGGCAGCAGGTTTGGCATCCTTGCAAAGTGAAAAATATATATCGGAAACACTGGAAAAATTGCGGAGTGAAAAAGAAACGTTAGTATCAGGTTTGAAGGAGTTGGGCTACAAACCTGTTCCATCTCAAACAAATTATTTCCTGCTTCCCGTTGGCAATGGCGCGGACTTCCGCCAAAAGCTGCTGGCTCATGGCATTCTCGTCCGCGATTGCACATCGTTTGGGCTGCCCACCTATGTCCGTATCGCCACGCGCACAGCAAAAGAGAATGCGAAATTGTTGGAAACGCTTAGACAGATTTCATGACAATGGTTTTTATGCAAGACACAAAAAAACAAATTAATTTTATTTTCAATGAACCTCTCATATTATGGTTATAATCTTCCGTGTGCAAAATACATCATCTCCCCGTTCATTGCCTCGTTCATTAATTCTTTCCATCGTCATCGGTGTTTTACTGATGGTCGTTCTCAGCATGGTTCCATCCGCATTATTTTTCATTTGGCTGTGGGAAAAATTGAATGTCTTTGCGACAGTATTCCTCGGCATCTTCATCGAGGCAGTCCCCTATTTATTGCTTGGCACGCTTGCCTCGGGTCTGGTCGAAGTTTTTATGGATCAAAACCAGATGAGCAAATGGATTTCGCATCGTCCCATCGCAGCGGCAATTGGCGGTGCTTTCATGGGGCTGGTCTTCCCCGTCTGCGAGTGCGGAGTCGTGCCTTTGACTCGTCGTCTCTTCAACAAGGGACTTCCGCTCTCGGCTGGGATTTCCTTCCTGCTAGCGGCTCCCGTCTTGAACCCAATTGTAGTTCTCAGCACCGCTGCCGCCTTTGGCTGGGGGAACATGCTCCTGTGGCGCATGGGCATCAGCCTGGTGATTGCAATCGTAGTGGGGCTTATTTTCTCCGTTGAAAAAGACCCGTCGAACATCCTGCGCCCCGTGCTGTCCCTCTCCCACGAACACGATCATCAACACGAAGCACCCGAAACCCTTGCAGAGAAATTCCGCCAGGCATTTTTGGTCACCGCCGATGAATTTTTTGAAATGGGACGTTACCTCATCATCGGCGCGATGCTTGCGGCAGGATTGCAGACTTTCATACCACAATCCTCCCTGCTTGCCATCGGGAGCGGACCTGTGCTATCTGTCCTCGTTATGCTCGCAGTTGCAATCCTGCTATCCATCTGCTCCACGGTGGACGCCTTCGTGGCGCTTGGTTTCATGGGGACGTTCAGTTTCGGCTCTGTGCTTTCCTTTTTGGTCTTTGGTCCGATGGTGGATATCAAAAGCGTCATCATGTATTTGCAGGTATTCCGCCGCCGCCCTGTGACTTATCTCGTTGCCATTCCGTTTATGATGAGCCTGCTTGCGGGTGTCCTCTTTAATTATTTTCAGCCGTAACCTTGGATAAGGTGACAGTCACTTTCGCGAAAGTGACTGTCACCTGTTGGAAATCAACCTTATGCCCAAACAACTCTACCGCTCGTTTCAGGCATTGCTCCTGCTGGGGATGTGCATCTTCCTCGGCTCCAAACTTGCCAGTGGACAATTAACTTATTACATCAACCAGCGTTTTGTACCGCTGACCATCTTCGGCATCATCTTTCTGGCTGTGCTTGCGCAGACCCTATTCACCGAGATCAAGCGCGCGCGTCAACATGTTCAAGAACACGATCACGACCACAACCACGATCACGCGCCCGCTTCAGTAAACCTGTGGTTCATGTTTGTGCCTTTGTTGATCGGTGTGCTGATCCCCGCCCGCCCGCTGGATTCTTCTGCATTTGCAACCAAAGGCTTCAACACCAATTCACCTTTGGTCAGCGCTGATTCGTCGGCGCAACTCTTTGAAACTGACGCGGAGGAGCGCAACATCCTCGACTGGCTCAAGCTGTTCAACTACGAGAGCGACGTTTCGCAGTTCTACGGTCAAAAGGCATCGGTCATTGGCTTTGTTTATTTTGACAAAGCCCTGAACAAAAACCAATTCCTTGTCAGCCGCTTCGTGATCTCGTGCTGCGCCGCTGACGCCTTCGCCCTCGGCATGGCAGTGGACTGGGATCAAGCCGCCACACTGAAGCAAGACTCATGGGTGCTTGTCAAAGGCACGGTCAATTCGGTCACGCTCAACGGGCAAGTCGTGCCGCTCATCGAAGCTGAGTCGGTGCAAGCTGTCCCCGCTCCCGAGCAGCCCTACCTCTTCCCATGAAAAGCAACTTCGACAAAGCCGCCCTCGGCGTCCTCGCTCTTCTGTCTCTCGCCCTTGCCCTGACGATTCTGCTTGGGGCACAGGCAGGGGTTCGGGTCTCGGCAACCCTGCCCGAGCGCATCGCCCCGTTTCAAAAAATCAACCTGATCTTCTCCGAACCTGTCAATCCACAAATGGCGGAAGCCTTGTTGGATGTTCAACCCGCTGTGGATGGACAAATCAAGTGGCTTGATTCTCGCACCATGCAGTTCGCTCCCTTCCACCCCTTTGACTTGGATATCGTCTACAAGCTGATTCTCAGCCCAGGCATTTTGACCGAAAACGGTGCTGTGTTGAAAAAAGAACAAGTCTGGCAAATGCGAGTCCGTGACCCGTTGATTGTGTATCTACTGACGGCGGAAAACCAAAGCGGCTTGTGGACGATGGGCTTGAATCAAAATCCCGCGCAGCGTCTGACGCCTGAAACCATGAAAGTTATTTCGTTTGACGCTTCTTATGATGGCGAGTTCATCATCTTTACTTCGGTCAATGGACAGGGCGGCATTGACCTGTGGCGTGTCAATCGCGCGGGAGACGACGCATCCATCCTGCTCGACTGCGGACGTGACCGCTGTACCACGCCCGCTATTTCACCCAACGGCGCGCGCATTGCCTACTCGCGCGAGGCGGCGGGACCAAGTCCCGACCTGCCGTTTGGTTCGCCGCGCACCTGGGTTCTGGATTTGCAAAGCGGAGGCAACAGCGCCGTCTATGCCGACCAACAAATTATTGGATACGGTCCTGCGTGGTCTCCTGATTCGCAAAAAATAACCTCCTACGACGGTCTTGCAGATCAAATCCGCATGTTCGATTTGGAAACCAGCCAGCAGTTTGTTTTCCCCTCCAACACAGGCGGACCCATCACCTGGTCGGCGGACAGCACAAAATTCATGTTCACCGATATTCAACAAGGCGAGAACGGCTTGCACACCCGCGTGCGTCTTGCTGACTTATCATTGAACGACACGACCACCCTCCTCGGCGAAAACGATGAAATAGATTATTCGTATTTTTCGCTGGCATGGTCTCCCGCCGAAGATGTGGTTGTGCTTGGCTTCCGCAAAAGCGAAGGCTCTCCTGCGCAAGTCTTCTGGCTCTTCGACCCTGGCATCCTCGACGGAATCATCATCGCCGACCAGGAAGATTACACCTACAACTCGCCGCGCTGGGATCTCTGGGGAACAGCGTTGATCTTCCAGCAATTTAAATTACATGGCAAACTCAATTCCGAAATCGGTCTATGGAAATCTGGGTTTAGTGAGCCACTTGTCTTGACACGAGGACTCATGCCGCATTGGCTTCCATGAAGATATATTAGTCGGGTTTCGGATGTTTTGTTTCCGAAACACAATGGGAAAATTTGTGAAGCAGCTTAAGGCAATGGCGCTCAACAATACCCAGTAACAAACTGCGGGATATTGTATAATTGAGAATTATTTTCAACTAGGAATTTCATTATGACGCCTCCCACCCTTGCCATAATTGCTGAACCTAAAAAACTCCCTGTATTAATAGATAAACTTTCAGGGCGTGGATTCGACCTGCTGCTTTGCTCAAATAATGAGATTGGCGGCAGGGCGTCTTTGGCTTTGATCTGCTTGGAGCATGACAATGCGCAGCCCCACCTAACTCTTCCCTGGCTTGCATGGGATTTGACTGATAACACACAAGCAACCTCAAATGCTTATAAGGCTGGAGCGCGTGCCGTTTTCCCCAAAGAAACTCCTATAGATGTCATTGTGGATGCGATCCGACGAATAATGGGGGAGTTGCTCCAAAACGGCGCGACGCCAAAACCCCGCAGACAGCGGACTTATCGTCGCGGTGAGTTGATCCTGCTGGAAGCGGATGCGGTTTTGCACGTTGAGCAGGGTGTGCTCGCCACGACGATGATTCATCACGATGGGGCGGAAGTTCTCCTGGGATTGAGTGGCAAGGGACAAATTTTGGTGGCGCACCCCGATGATAACTGTCATATTCAAATTGTCGCCCACACAGACGCCAGTGTTCATATTGAACCGTGGAATTCAGCAGTTCAGCATCCCGACTTCACCGCGAAGTTGCGAGCGCGTTTGCAACAGATGGAGGGTTGGGCGGCAATGCAGGCAAGACCCTCGCTCCAACAGCGAATTTTGGGATTGCTTGGTTTGCTTGCTGAGCAGTTTGGAAAGCCTTGCGAAACAGGAGTATTGATCGAAGTGCGGATCACCCACAGCCAGCTTGCCGCCGCCGTTGGAGCGACGCGCACATCCATTACCCGTGTTTTGAGCGAGCTGCGGGCGCAGGATAGGATTTCCACTGTTACCCGCGATGGGGATGACCTGCTTTGCCTGACCGAGATTTCAGGTCGCCATTACCATTATTGATCGTTGACTGCATCATGAGAACAAGGCGCGAACCACATGATGTGGTTCGCGCCTTTGTGTATCATTTGATACATAGTCGGGGTCGCAAACTTTACGAATTCAATGCTTCTCTTGAAACGACACACTTCTCCTTGTTGAAATAGAATTTCAATAATATACGGCATCATGAGCGCTCAAACTGACTGGCTTTCCCTCCTTCATAAAGCAGGCTGTCGCGTGACTGCCCCGCGTGGGGCAGTTATCACTGCGATACAGCAGGCAACCCGTCCGCTGGGAATCTATGAACTGCATTCCCTGGCGCGCGAACAATATCCGTACTTGGGATTGGTCACGGTCTATCGCACAGTGGAAAAACTCATCGAGTTGAATCTCGTACAGCGCATTCACCAGCCCGATGGACAGCACACCTACCTGCCTGTCGCAAACCCCAACCAGCACATGCTGCTGTGCCAGGGTTGCGGACACGTCGCCTTTTTTGAGGGGGACATCAGTTCGCTGGCGGAATCCATTTCGCGCAAAACGGGCTATCAGTTGGATTTGAGTCTGGTTCAGTTTTTGGGTTTGTGCGCCGATTGCCTACATCAAACAAAGGAATGAGAAGATGAAAAATAGATTGTTTTCGATTGTTGTTTTATTGACCCTCGCGGCGCTTTTCCTTGCCGCGTGCGGATCTGCCCCCTCGGCTGATTCTGCCCCTGCAGCGGAATCTGCCACCGAAGCCGCCGTCAAGGAACCCGCTGCGGAAGCCGCTTCCATCAAAGTCCTCGCCTCCACCACCTTTTTGGCAGACATCGCCCAAAACGTGGCAGGTGACCGCGTGGTTGTTGAATCCCTGCTGCCCTTCGGCGCCGACCCGCATTCCTATCAAGCCGCGCCCACCGACGTAGCGAAGATTGCCGAAAGCAACCTGCTGATTCTCAATGGCGTGGAGTATGAACATTTCATCGAGACCCTGCTCGAAAACGCGGGCGGTGAACGGGTGATTGTTGAATCTGCAACGGGTATCGAGCCGCGCCAGATGGAAGAAGAACACGCCGAAGAAGACCACTCGCCCGAAGCCCACTCGAAGGAAGTCTGCGAACAGTTGGAAGGCAAGACCGCCGAAGAGGAAATTCAAACGGGCGCAGACGCCGCCTCTGCGGTGGAACTGCACGGTGAAGATGAGCACGCCGAAGGCGAACATGCCCACGAGCGCGAAATCGTCACGCTGAAACTCAACGCCCAAGCCGACGGAACGTTTGCGGGCTATGTCCTTTTAGACTCGGAAGAGGAACAGGGTTACGCCGTCACCTCCGCTGCGGGTGAGATTGTTGTGACCGACGCGGCTGGCGCAACGCTGGAAGCGGGTCAGATCCTGACGATTGACTGCGAAGGCATGACCGTGGGCGGTGTGTATAAGTTGCCCGTCGGCGAATACGTCGTGGCGGTGACTGGTGTGGATTCCGAAAGCGTTGTTTTCAGCGCCGCGCCCATGCACGCGCATGAACATGAAGAAGGCGAAGAAGGTCACGAGGGGCACAGCCATGAAGCGGGCGACCCGCACATGTGGCTCGATCCGAACCTGGTCATCACCTACGTCGGCAACATCCGCGACGGGCTGATTGAAGCAGACCCCGACGGCGCGGAAACCTACAACGCCAACGCTGAGGCGTACATTGCCCAACTCACCGACCTGGACAAGTGGATTGTCGAGCAGGTGGACACCGTCCCCGCCGAACGCCGTCTGCTGGTGACCAACCATGAGGCAGTGGGCTACTTTGCAGACCGCTACGGGTTTGAAGTCGTCGGCGCGGTCATCCCCAGCCTGAGCACCGAGGCAACCACCTCCGCGAAGGAAATGGCGGAACTAATAGAACAAATCAAAGCTACTGGCGCGCCCGCCATCTTCCTAGGTGAAGTGGAAAACGCCGACCTCGCCAATCAGATTGCCGACGAAACAGGCGTGAAGGTGGTGGACACCCTGCAACTCGAAACCCTGACCGACGGCGAACCCGCTGCGACCTATATCGAAATGATGAAGTACAACGTCACCCAGATCGTCGAAGGTTTGAAGTAAATACCCTGTAGTTTCCCAAAGACAGGGAGCCGCAAACTCCCTGTCTTTTTATAGATTTTCTTATTGAAAACGTTTTTCATTTAGAGGAGTTGAGATGTTGGACTGGCGCGATCTTTGGACAGGAGGTTTCTGAATGCCTGGAGCCTGTGGCGATGCCCCCGTGTGGGGCATGGATTATTCCCTGCCTGATCTATATGAAAAGAGTCTGTTGCTGCCTGTGGATTTTGCTCAGACAGCAACCGAAGCTCACCCGTGTGAACGCTGGGCAGCGACTCTCAACGCGCCTGTCCTTGTGGTGAAGAACGTCGCTCAGGCGCGGCGCTTGATCCTCGAAGCGCTCAACTTGCGCGGCAAAACTGTAGCGGTGGACGTCAATGCTTCGGTGGACGTTGTCAACGCGGTGAAGAGGCATGGGGCGCAGATTCAGTTTCGGATGTTGGAGCAGGCATTCGGCGGGGATGAAGCGCGGGGATTCGGTTTGGGCGTGGATGTGGCTTGGATGCAGATTCAGGCTGGGGCGTGGATTCAGCCCGCTTCCTCCTCCCTGATTCCTGTTGTGGCAGATTGCAGCAACTCGCTGCCGATAGCGAATCCTTCACTTTCTGCCGATGTCACTTTGTATGGCTTGCACCTTTCAGCGGATGAGACTCAGGCTGGCGCGTTGTTGGTCTTTTCCAAACGAGGCGAATGGCTACGCAATGCGATCGGCATTCGCATGAGTGAGAACGATCTGCCGTGTTGCGAAAAGTCTGTGGCACAGCATGAACGCTGGTTCGGCGAAAATGGATTGGCACAAAAACAGTTGCAGGTGTTACTCGAGATTCGGCGCGGACTGCATGAGGCGGCGGGCTTGCCGATGAACGATGAACAGCAGGTCTTTCTGCCGCATGGGGTGGCAGTGCGCATTCCCGATGAATGTGAAGTTTCGACCTTCGTGATGTATCTGCGAGCGGAGAACACACCTTCAAAGTGGGCGCCTGAGATTCGTCCGCTGCATTACGCGGCGATTGCCACACAGCGCGAATCGGCAGAGCGGTTGGCACGTTGGGTCTTGATCCCTGCCAGCCCGTTTTTTACAGAAAAAGAAATTCGCGGCGCGGTCTTGGGCATGGTGAAGACGGCGGAATATCTGGGCGTGCGTTGGTACACCGATGCGAATCGCGCCGTGGAATACGCTGCGTTGATGAATGAGATGTACGGCGAAGGGCACGACGCCTATCGCCCGATATTTTTACCTGTGCAATTGGAATTAAGAATCAACTGAAATGATGGACGGCAAACCGTAGACCGCAGACCACCGTTCATCGTCCACGGTCTGCGGTCGAATACAAGGAGAAAAAAATGGATACTCGTGTTCCCGTTACCGTCTTGACTGGCTTTCTCGGCTCAGGCAAAACAACTTTATTGAATCGCATTCTGCACGAAAATCACGGCAAGCGCATTGCCGTCATCGAAAATGAATTTGGCGAAGTGGGCGTTGACCAGGAGTTGGTCATCGGCGCGGAAGAAGAAGTCTTTGAAATGAACAACGGCTGCATCTGCTGCACCGTGCGCGGAGACCTCATTCGCATTCTCGGCAACCTGATGAAGCGCAAAGACAAGTTCGATTACATCCTGATCGAAACCACAGGCATGGCAGACCCAGGTCCCGTGGCGCAGACCTTCTTCATGGATGAAGAACTCGCCGCGAAAATGCGCCTCGATGGAATCGTCACGCTGGTGGACGCGAAACACGTCATTCAGCATTTGGACGATACGCCCGAAGTGGTGGAACAGATCGCCTTTGCCGATGTCATTTTGCTCAACAAAGTGGACTTGGTGGAACCTGCCGCGTTGGACGAACTTGAAAGCCGCATCCACTCCATGAACGCCGCCGCAAAGTTGTACCGCGCACAAGACGCAGTGATCGACCTCGACCGCATCCTCAATGTCGGCGGATTCAACATCACCCGCGCCATGGAAGTTGACCCGAAATTCATGGAGCCTGAATATCCTTTTGAATGGGCGGGCGCGTACAACTTGCATCCTGGAAATTACGAACTCGTCCTGCAACCTGGACCCGCTGACGAAAGCATGGATGTGGCATTCCTGCCGCTGATTTCAGCAGGCGCGGAAGGAATCGAAACCGCCATCCTGCCTGCCACGTTAACTTTTTCTGCGCGAGAGTTTGTCAAAAAATATAGCCAACCGATTACACCTGAAGAACAGCTTCATCGTTTGCCCATCACCACCGAAAACGAAATGCACTTCAAGCTCAAAGTGGATCAAGCCAGCGCGTACGGCTTGTTCACCGAACATCATCCATCCGAGTTCAACCTGGCATTGATGAACGGCGCGGCAATTTCACCTGTCAGCCAACGCGAATTCAAGCCGCCGCATGAGCACGACGATGAAGTTACATCTGTGGGTATCACCACTCCAGGCGACCTCGACGATAAAAAATTAAATGTATGGCTCGGAAAACTCCTGCGCGAAAAAGGCGTAGACATCTTCCGCATGAAAGGCGTACTCAGCATCCAAGGCGAAGACCGCCGCTTTGTGTTCCAGGGTGTTCACATGCTCTTCGATGGTCGCCCCGAACGTCCGTGGGGCAACGAGACTCGCCGCAACACGCTCATCTTCATCGGGCGCAACCTGAACCGCGCCGAACTCAATCAATCCTTCCGCGACTGCCTGGCATGAAAATCACGTTTAATCATATCTGGCGCGACGCCATTGACGACCACGTCCTCGCATTGGATTGGTCACCCGACGGGCAGACTCTCGCTGTTGCGGATGTGAGCGGACCCGTGACTCTCTTCCACCTCGACGGGACGCGCCGCTTCACCCTACCCGCTCACGGCTTCGGGACGATGAGCATGAGTTTTCAGCCTTGTCCTGATTCTTCACTTCTCGCCACCAGCGGGCAGGATGGCAAAGTCCGTTTGTGGGATTCGTCCACGGGCGAACAAGTCCGCGAGATGGATGGTGGCGCGGCGTGGGTGGAGCGACTCGACTGGAGCAGTGACGGCGCGTATCTCGCTTCGTGTGCGGGGCGCAATATCCGCTTGTGGAATCCCGCAGGGGAAATGCTTCAAGCGTATGACCATCCCCGTTCAACGGTATCCAGCGTCGGCTGGCGTCCGAAGCGGGCTGGGGATGATACTCCACAGGTGCTGGCGGTTGTCGGATATGGCGGGTTGATCCTTTACACGCCTAGTGAGGCGCAATTCCTGGCAGAAAATCCGTGGAAGGGTTCGGCGTTGGTCATGGCGTGGAGTTCTGATGGAAAGTACATCGCCACAGGCGACCAGGATTCGACCATCCATTTTTGGTTTGCCGATACGGGACAAAATTTGCAGATGTGGGGCTACCCCGTCAAGGTCATGCAACTCGCGTGGGATTCAACCAGCCGCTATCTGGCAACGGGCGGCAGTGACAGCGTGGTGGTCTGGGATTGTTCAGGCAAGGGACCCGAAGGCAGCAAGCCCGCCACCCTGCAAAGCCACGAAGATTTAATCGCGTGCCTCGCCTTCCAACCTGCTGGCGACATCCTCGCCTCAGGCGGGCGTGATGGCAACCTGATGTTGTGGCGCGGAATGAAAAATAAAAGCGCGCCATTGCTCGCGGCTGAATTGGAAGAACCCGTCAGCCAGTTGGCATGGTCGCCGAATGGAAAATATCTCGCGGCTGGAACCGAAGCAGGTGATGTTTTTTTGTTTGAAGTGAAATAGCCATGCCGATCTATGTGTACTTCTGCCCCGAATGCGAATTGGAGATCGAAGAACTGCGTCCCATGAGCATGGCAGATGACCCGATGTGGTGCCCCGTCTGCGGAGCGCCCGTGCGCCGCGGGCTGACCGCCGCCATGTTCATCGGTTCGAGTAAATCCAGTGAAGCGGATTCATCCTCTGCGCCCGTGTCTCATTCGTTCGGCTGTCCATGTTGTGTTCCGCCGCGAGCGAGAAAACAAACCGTGAACGCGGCAGGAAAGTAAATGCTTTTTTGACCACAAAGGAGACGAAGGGTCACGAAGGAAAAAGCAAAAACCTTTGTGTCCCTTAGTGACCCTTTTTGGTAAAGAAAACGAAAGGAAAAATCATGAAACCCATTCCCATCACCATCCTGACAGGTTTTCTCGGCGCGGGTAAGACCACGCTCTTGAATCATATTTTGCATGGCGATCACGGCTTGCGGATTGCCGTGCTGGTCAACGACTTTGGCGCGGTCAACATCGACTCGCAGTTGGTGGTTGGCGTGCCAGAGAACGACATGATGAGCCTCGCCAACGGCTGTATTTGTTGC
Source organism: Herpetosiphon sp. (assembly GCA_020717985.1). GTDB lineage: Bacteria > Chloroflexota > Anaerolineae > Anaerolineales > Villigracilaceae > Villigracilis. The sequence goes on from DYDH01000004.1 coordinate 31,003, forward strand.
ACCATCCGCGATGACCTGCTGACCACGGTCATCGAACTGCTGGCGCGCAAAGATAAACCCGAATACATCCTCATCGAAACCAGCGGAGTCTCAGACCCTGCTTCTGTGGCGCTGACCTTCATGCTGCCTAATTTCCGCGACCACTTAAATGTGGACAGCATTTTGACGGTGGTGGATGCCGAACAAGTGGCGGCTCTTGACGGTGAAAATGCCGACCTTGCCAAAGCGCAGATTCAAACCGCCGACATGATCGTGCTCAACAAAGTGGACTTGGTCTCAGAGGAACAATTAGACATCGTCCGCGCCTGGGTGCGGATTCTCGTGCCGCGCGCGCGAATCTTTGAGACCACGCACGGGCAGATTCCGCTGGAACTGGCGCTTGGTGTTGGGCGTTTCGACCCGTCTCAAACCGAGCGCGAAGCGAAAGACATCCATGTGCATGACGCGCCCGAAGAACACGAACACGAGTTGACGGTACATTCGCATGAAGAGCATGAAGATCATCACGAGCATAACCACGATCACAGTACCGTCTTTGAAACATGGAACTACCGCAACAATGAACCGTTCGATATGAAAGCCTTGCGCGAGATTGTCAAGAACCTGCCCATCACCATCTATCGCGCCAAAGGCATGGTCTATCTTGCCGAAACGCCAGAGCGTCGCGGTGTGCTGCAAGTGGTCGGCAGGCGTGTGCGCTTGATTTTGGGTGAGGCGTGGGGAGAAGAAACTCCGCGCAATGAGATCGTGGTCATCGGCTCGCATGGCGGTGTGGATGCGAAAGAACTTCGCAAACGATTCGACTTTGCGCTGGCGAAGAATGCCCATGCCAAAGATGAAGAAAAGCAACCAATTGGATCGGTCTTTGAATGGCTGCGTTCAGAATATGGGATGAATAGATAAGCAAAACGGAGATTTTTGAAATGGCAAAGAAAAAAGATATTCGCATGGTGGTACGGATGAAAAGCGCAGAAAGCCCGCACACGTATTACACCGAAAAGAATCGCCGCAACAATCCACAGCGATTGGAGTTGCGCAAATATGATCCTGTTGTCCGCAGACATGTTCTTTACAAGGAGAGTAAGTAATGGCACGCAAACTGAATCACAAAACTCGCAAGGCGCTAGCGCCCAAAACCCGCTTTGGGAAGAGCGTCAGCTTTTCACAACGGCGAACATTACGCAAGTTCAAGCCCAACCTGCAAACAGTCACCCTGCTGATTGACGGAAAATCCATCAAAGTTACCTTGTCGGCGCGGCAGATCCGCTCGCTCGGCAAGGAAGAACAGCCGAAGAAGTTGATAACTGAATTAAAGAAACTGGCAAAGTGAAACAACCCATCCCAGTCAGCGTTCTCGTCGGGTTTCTTGGCGCGGGCAAGACCACCTTATTGAATCACATCCTCTCCAACAATCACGGGCGCAAGATTGCGATCATTGTTAATGAATTTGGCGAGATCAACATTGACTCAAAACTCGTGCGCCACACCACCGAGAAAATGGTGCAGATGTCCAACGGTTGTATCTGCTGCACGCTTCGTGACGACCTGCTGGTGGAGTTGAAAAACCTCAGCCAGACTCCTGACCTGGAATATATCCTGATCGAATCCACGGGCATTGGCGAACCCATGCCGATTGCTCAAACCTTTTACATGGACGATCTCGAAGAGCATGTGCGCCTCGACAGCATAATCACAGTCGTAGACGCTTTCAACTTTTGGGACATCTACAACAGCGAAGGCGAAAGACTGGATCAAGACGGCGAGACCTTCATCGAACCGCTCGCGTCTTTGCTGGTGGATCAACTTGAATTTACCAACATCGTGCTGTTAAACAAAACCGATCTGGTGGACGAAGAAAATCTCATTGACCTTGAAACCTTTGTGCAAAAATTGAATCCCGACGCGAAAATCCACCGCACCCAACAGGGACAACTCGACCCGTCTCTGCTGATCAACACAGGCTTGTACGATTACGAGCGCGGCGCAGAAGCCGAAAACTGGGACTTGGAATGGAATCAACCATCCAGCGAAGTGGAAGAATACGGCTTTGCCAGTTTTGCCTTCCGCAGTGAAGCGCTCATGGATTGGGAAGCCTTCGATCAGTTTCTAAATAACCCCGCCTATAACCTTGTCACGCGCTCGAAGGGCATTGTCTTTTTCAACAATCACAATCCCATTTTGCTCAGTCAGGCAGGCGGATTATGCGAAGTGGATGAGATCGAACCCGCCGAAGGTGAAGTAGAAGAAGATACGACCACTGAGTTGGTTTTTATCGGACAGGCAATGCCGCGTGAAGAAATTCTTTCCGCGCTTGAATCCTGCAAAGTGTAAATTTATTAATCACCTTAAGCAGCACACATGATTCCCTGAGCGGAGCGAAGGGTCTCTGAGTTAGTCGTAGAGACCCTTCGCTTTCGCTCAGGGCGACATGCCCAAAAACACTCAAAAGTGCGTAAAGTGAGTTCATTATTCAAAAAGGAGAATCAAATGAAACAAAAAATAAAGAACGTCATTGCGCTTGTGCTTGCCATGCTGCTGCTTAACATCGGCTTGGCGTATGCCAAGCCCGCCCAAATGCACATCATGGAAGGTTTTCTGCCCGTCGGCTGGGCGATCTTCTGGTTTGTTGTGTCCCTTCCGTTTTGGGTGATCGGATTCATCCGCATTCGCCGCACGGTGGCAGAGAAACCCGAAACACGCTTGCTGCTCGGCATGACGGGCGCATTTGCCTTCGTGTTAAGCGCCCTCAAAATTCCCAGCGTCACGGGTTCAAGCAGTCACCCCACGGGCACAGGACTCGGCGCAATTTTATTCGGACCGTTTGAGATGGTGATTCTCGGAACCATCGTCCTGCTCTTTCAAGCCATCCTGCTGGCTCACGGCGGTCTGACCACACTGGGCGCAAATTCATTCAGCATGGCAATCGCTGGACCCTTCGTTGCATACGGCGTGTGGAAACTGCTCAAAGGGCGCACGTCAGATAATATTGCCATCTTTGCCGCCGCCGCGCTGGCTGACCTCATCACCTATGTGGTCACGTCCGCGCAACTGTCTTTGGCGTACCCCGACCCCGTCAGCGGATTCATGGGATCGTTCATCAAGTTTGGCACCATCTTTGCCATCACACAAATTCCGCTGGCGATCAGCGAAGGCATTTTGACCGTGCTTGTGGTCAACGCGCTCAAAGGATTGGCTGTGCCAGAACTTAAATCCATTGGACTCGCAGGAGCGAAATCATGAAGAAGCAAACCACTTTAATTCTCATTTTGATCGTGATCGTGCTGGCAATCGTGCCGCTGTTCATGAACCCTGGCTCTGAATTTGGCGGCGCAGATGGTCAGGCAGAAGGCGCGATCCTTGAGATTGCGCCAGATTACCAGCCCTGGTTTGAATCACTCTGGTCGCCTCCTGGCGGTGAAACCGAAAGCCTGCTCTTCGCATTGCAAGCGGCATTCGGCGCGGGCGTGGTCGGCTATTACTTCGGCGTCAAACGCGGACAATTTTCCACGAAGAACTAAAGCCTTGAATTTGATAGACCGCACCGCCTACGCAACACCCTTACGCAAACTCGACCCAGCTTACAAGGCTGGGTTCAGTTTGCTTGTTCTCATTTTGTGCCTCGTGTTAAACCGTCCACTGGTGGGCGCGGCGGCAGCGGCTTGGATGTGGATTCTCTCCATTTGGTGGGCGCAGTTACCAGCGAGTCTGATCCGAAAAGTTTTGCTGGCAGAAGGCGCGTTTCTGGCGTTATCCGTCGCGGGCGTGGCGGTCAGTATCCGCTTCAATCCATTCTTTTTTGGGATGACTGCCGACGGGCTGGATTCTGCGCTGCTGCTTTTTACCCGCGCCCTGGGTTGCGCCTCCGCCATGAATTTTCTCGCTCTGACCACGCCGTTAGTTGATCTGCTCGACCTGGGCAGGAGATTACGCCTCTCGCCGCTTCTGCTCGACCTGATGACCTTGATCTACCGCTTCATCTTCACCCTGCTCGAAAGCCTGGAGCGAATGCGAACCGCGCAAGACGCGCGCCTCGGGTATAGCGGGTTTTGGCGTGGCATGTCGAGCGCGGGGTCGTTGGCGGCGCGCCTGTTCGTGGATGCGTATCAACGCAGCGCGCGGGTGCAGATTGCGCTGGAAGGGCGCGGG
>DYDH01000004.1:35171-36358 GCA_020717985.1 Herpetosiphon sp.
GCCTGGAGAATATCGGCGCGACAGGCGCGTGTTTTTGTTGGCGGCGATGGTTGCATTGAGTATGTTTTTTGTTTGGAGTTTATGATGTGCCAGCTTGAGCTTGTGAATATTCATTACAGTTATGCAGGGCATGAACGCAATGCCCTGCGCGGAGTCTCGCTTCACTTTCCGTCAGGCGACCGTGTGGCGTTGATCGGGCGCAACGGTTCGGGCAAGTCCACGCTCATGCTGCATTGCAACGGAATTTTATTGCCGCAGCAAGGCGAAGTGCGCCTGGGCGGAGTTGCCGTCTCACCTGACCGCGCCTCGCTGACAAATCTGCGCCGCCATGTTGGGCTGGTTTTACAAGACCCCGACGACCAGTTATTCTCTGCAAGTGTCGCGCAGGATATTAGTTTTGGTCCGCTTAATTTGGGGCTTTCAGATATGGAAGCCCGCGCCCGCGTGGATGAAGCCGCCGCGCTGTGCGATGTGACTCATTTGTTGGAACGTCCCACGCACGCACTTTCTGGCGGCGAAAAGACGCGCGTGGCATTGGCGGGCGTGCTTGCCATGCAGCCTTCCATTTTGGTCGCCGATGAACTCATCAACAGCCTTGACCCGTGGGCGCGCCAGCAAATATTCAGCATTTTAGACCGCCTCGCGAAAAGCGGAAAAACCGTCATGCTCGCCACGCACGACATGGACGTTGCCTTCGGCTGGGCAGAGCGCGTAGTCTGGCTAAACGAAGGTAAAATTTATTTCGATGGAACAGCCGCCGAAGCGCAGAAATTATTTGAAAGTGAAAACTCTGCATTCGTTGGGCATGTCCCACCGAAGTTTTGAGAGCGAGCCTGCCGAAGGTTATGGTCTTTCCAAGGTCGCTTGACATCTTTTTGATTTTGTAGCAAAGCTTAACGCGAAAAGCGCAAATCGGGCGAATTTTCGAGAAACTTAATAAAAATTCGCGTCATTCGCTATATTCGTGAAATTCGCGTTAAGGGTTTTCTGACTTTGGAAAAGCCATGTGCCGAAGGTGAATCTGAAGAAGATACAAGCGCTGATTGAAAGAAGTTAATACAAAAAATCCCTCAGGCTTTCTTGTCCTGAGGGATTTTTTTGTTTGGATTACTTCTCTTGTGCAGCCTCCCAAATTGCCGAGTTGAACGCGGCGTTCACATCCACGTCGGCGGGCAGGGCTTCGTTTT
>DYDH01000004.1:36425-48451 GCA_020717985.1 Herpetosiphon sp.
GGCGTCTTTCAACTCGGCTTCGAGCATGTATTTCATGTGGGCGGGGTCAGTTTCAGGTCCCGCGTATTTCATCACGATTTCCACGGCTTCATCGGGATTTGCCTCAGCGTAGGTAATGCCCTCGATCACCGAATCAAGGAACAGGGTCAGTTCGGCGGCGTGGGCTTGGGCGTAGTCTTCGCTGGTGGCGTAGGTTAATCCCAAAGTTGGCACATCGTAATCTGCCGCGTCCCAAAGGGTAAGCTCACTGCCCCAACTGTTGAGCAGGTATGGTTCGTTGGATTTGAAGAGCGGGTAGACATCCACCTGACCCTCGGAAAGAACGCGCGGGTCGAAGCCGACATTGACCAGATTGACCTTGCTCACATCTGCGCCTGCGGCGGCAAGCAGGGCAAACAGGTCAGGCGGCGGCGTGCCTTTGTAGCCGACAGTTTTTCCTTCCCAATCTTTGGGCGTGACCATGCCTGAATCTTTCAACGCGGCGAAGGCTTGCTGTCCCTTCTGCCCGATGAGCGCGATGGAGACGACGGGCAAACCAGGGTCGGCGCGGCGTTGGAGAACGGTAGCGGCGTCCATGGTAATCACTTGCACGGTTCCCGCCACCAGCAGTTGCAGGTGTTCGCCCTTGCCAGTGGAATGTTCGATGGTCACATCCAGTCCGTTTTGCGCGAAGAAGCCTTTTTCTTTGGCGATGTACGCGCCGACGAAAGGCAGATTGGCTTGCGGTTTGTAGCCCGCCATGAAGGTCATGGGGATGAGAGCCGCCTGCGTTGGCGCTTCGGTCGGGGTGACCTGTGTGGCTGGTTCGGCGACGATGGGTATTTCTGTCGGGACGGCGGTCGGCGCGGCGCACGCGCTCAATAAAAATAGGGCAAGCATGAACAATGAAAGTACGGTCTTACGCATGGTACGATGAAACTCCTTCAAGTGTTGATATTTGAAAACCGCTTGCGGCGGATTATTCACGATGATATGCCCAGGTTTTTTACTATCCCTTCCAGCGTAGCGCCCTGCTTTCCACCCAGGTGATGAGACCGTACGCGCCCATGCCCGAAAGGGACAAAACAAAAATAGCAGCGAACATGGGCGGCAGGTTGAGATTGCTGTACGCCATCCACATCACGCGCCCCAAGCCGCTGGAGGCTCCCGTCCATTCAGCAATGACAGCGCCCACTAGCGAGAGCGGCGCTGTGACGCGCAGTGCGGCAAAGAAATAGGGAAGGGCAAGCCAGGCGCGCAGGTGAATCAAAATCTGCCAGCGTGTGGCGCGGTGAACGCGCATCAGGTCGAGCATGTCGCCTTCTGCGCTTTGCAAGCCAACCAGCACATTCACCAGAGTCGGAAAAAAGGTCAACAGGGCGGTGATGATAATTTTCGGCAGTACGCCAAATCCCAGCCAGATGGTCAACAGGGGCGCAATCGCCACCAGCGGCGTAGACTTGACCAGAATGGCAAGCGTCATCACGCCGCGTTCAACCTGTGGAAATAAACTGACCAGCGCGGCAACGGCAATTCCAACCATTGCGCCGATGACCAGCCCAGTCAGCGCTTCGCCCAAAGTCACAAGCAGGGCGGTGAGAAAATAAACGGGCTGGGAAAAAAATATCTGCGCCACGCGGCTGGGGGCAGGCAGGATGTACACGGGAATATCTTGCAAACGCACGGAAATTTCCCAAACCGTCAATGCGCCAGCAACCATCAAGGCGGCAAATAAAACCCCGCTTGTATTCTGCCTTCTCGCTTCTGCATTCTGCATTTTTATGAAATTCCCTGCCAGCCTCTCAACGCGGAGGGAGTGATAATGAAAGAACGCTCCACTTGCGGGGCGAGAGAGGCGGCGAGGTTTTGTCCCAAATAGCGGTGGCTGAGACGCGCCAGCAGACGGTTTAAGCGCGGGTCATCGGCGTCAAATTCGGGCTGGGCAATCCCTTTGGCTGAAATGCGCCGAAGCGGTAACCAGGGTTCATCCACTGTCAGCGAAACCTGCGGATTGGCTAGCAAATAATCGCCCCAACGCGAACCTTTCCATGCCAGAACATGAAAGGCTTCTCCATCCCACTCGTGCCAGACGGGGACAACATGCGGTGCGCCATCGGGACGCACACAAGCCAGCCGCGCCGCCCAGGGCGCTTTTAGCAGCGCCGCAAGTTGCGTCTCAGTCAAAGGCAGGGTCTCGCTAAGTTCGGTCTGCGCCTCGGCGCGCCAGGGCGAATAATGCGGAGCGCCAAGGCGATACGAAAGGCGGGCAGACATCTCCCGCAGGGCAGGCAGAACACGCTCGGCGGCGGTTTCATCCCAACGAAAAGCGGGCGCGCTCAACAGCAATGCCGCGTTTGGTAAAACTCCATCGCGGCAGACAGGGAAGGCGACATCTAAAGCATCGCCTCGCCGATTAAGGCAAAACCCCTGCGCCTGAATTTCTATAGAAATAGGGGATTGAAAAACCTGCCCCGCCGCGCTGGAGACTGGCAAACGCTGTCCCGTCTCAAACACACTTCGCACCTCGCGCCGCCCTTCGACCTGTCCCAATACCAAAGCCTCTCCCTCGCTGACAGGGACAAACAGCGCCAGCGTCTCTTCCAATCCGCTGGACTCGGCTTCGTGATAGAACGCAGTCAACAAGTCGGCGGGCAGAGGAGAAGCACCACCTTGCCACGCCAGCAGTCGCGGACCTGCGCGGTAGCGTCCGCGTTTTTCGGCTTGCTCCACATAGCCTAGCGTTTTGAGAGTATTCAGAAGCACGAAAAGGGAGCTGCGCGAAATATCCACGCGCGAGAGTAAATCAGAAATATCTGCGCCTTGGGGCTGTTCCAGCAGGGTTTCGAGCAAAAATAAGGCGCGTTCAACGGAGGGGGAGTCGGTTTCGATTGGCATGATAAAATCCATTATGCTGAATGTAAGTCCAGTATAATGGATTTTATCATCTGCGGCAATCTATTATCGAAGGTGCAGCCACGATCCATAGTTATAATTCTATAAGGTAGAGGGAATCTGTGCCATTAATTGTTGTAATTATCCTGCTTCTTGAAATTCCATGAACCATGATTTTTTTGAAGTTGCCCGCAAGTCCTAAAACTTCCGCCAAGACATCCAAGTCACATGTAATGAAACCTAAAAGCGAAAAGGATTGCCTGCAACGTGGGGAGATTCTTGCATTTTGCTTTCCGCCCTCACCCAAAATGATAAATATACGACCCATCCCCAACGGCTTGCAGGGACGGCACCATCTGGAATAAAACCGAATACTCCGACTTCGGACGAATGGATACAATTGTCTGCTTTACAAAATCAAAAATCACATCCTTGAGCAGTATCTGATACAACACCTTTTTCTCGTCCAGGGTCGCAATATTCCAAGCCTCTTGCAGTCCGAGCAAAGTCACCGCAGCCTGGCGCACTTCATGCGGCTTGGTCTGCTTGATCGCCTTCATCTTTTACATCAGTCCCGATTGAGGAAATTCAAAACCTATTTATGGGTGGCATGATTGCTCGTTTCCCATCAAGTAAGAAATCACGTCAAACTGACACAAGGGTTGCTTTTGCGTTTAATGGAATATCCCAATCCACACCGACTTCCGTACTTTCAGGCTAAACTTGACTTTTGTATATTCTTGGGGGTAATATAGAACAAATGTTTCGATATACGCCGAGCATAAAAACTAAAAAGGAAAATGGAAATAATGAGAACCATACGCAAAGGCTTTGCCCTGCTGTTCAAAATCACTTTACTCGCGCTGCTAGTTGCTTTGCTGATCCCAATCCTATACTTTGCTTGGCGCGCCACACAGCCAATGGAACTTCCCGAGTTCAAAGGGCTGACCTATTACCAATTCCTCGAATGGCGCTCAATTGCACATAATGATTTGGAGGTGAAATACAAGGCATCGCACCCACAGGTAAATGTGAAGATGGGGGTGTGCGATACCTCAAACCGTCTCATTACCTTTTCAGTGAGCGTGCTTCAATCCTGGTGGTACACGTATATGGCGCTTACCCTTACTCCTGATGAGATGGTGAAATTTAAGTCCATGCAACACAGTTTCGCACCTGACAACGCGACTCTGCGTACTTTTTTCCCGTCCTGGTGGACGACTTATGAAAAGTTCATTTGGAGTCTTGCGGAATATACTCCCCACACATCGCTCGCCGAATGCCGTATCCAGCCAAACATCCCAACCCCCGAGGAATTTGAGGCTCTGAAAATGGAACATCAACTCAGTGTAGTTCAATGATTTCGCAAGCTGCTTGACAGTTCTTCAATTCTGTATAAAATTGAACTTGCCCCTGCTGTGAGATTTCCTCGGCAGGATTCTATCTCAACCCAAAACGAAAAGACCCCTTCCAAACGGAAGGGGTCTTTTCGTTTCCATGATACGAAGAGGATGTAAATGTGAAAAACTTGAAAATACCGATCATGCTTGTTCTTATGCTGCTGGCAGCGTTCATCGTTGTTTCCACGGCACAAGCCAGTTCCATACCTGACTTCCAAAAAGAAAGACAGGTTCTCGAAGCGGTCTCATTAATGTATGCACCAATGCCCGATGACTATTCAGGCTGGCTGGATGCGGTCTGTCACAGAATGACCGAAGGCGGATGCGCACACTTCACCGAACATCTTGAATCCAGACTCTGGCAGAACGGACAGGACGTCGCGCTTAACAGTGTTGTGCCTGGCAAAGTTGCAGCAACTCTCAATGACGGTTCGCAAGTTTGGAAAGCGGAAGTCTCAATATACAAAACCTGCGGCAGCGCCTTGAAAGACTGCCCGTTCATTAAAAGCGATATCTATCTGCATGTTGTATATGACGAAGCGCAGGATGAGTGGCTTCTGAATCGAATTTTATACGGACCCTATATCGTGGAAAATTGAAATGAACATCACAATCTCACAAAAGAAAATCACAAACATTATCGTAACCATCGCCCTTATTTTGCTAATCGGCGCGGGCGGGTACTACGCTTGGACAAACAATCTGCTGGAGCGCTTTCTGCCGAAACAGGAAATCAAAGGGATGGAGCCTGCGCTGAACGCAGTCGCGGCATTCTATGCCCCAAATCTGGATGGCGGATACGATGCGTGGCTGGCACAGGTCTGCGCAGGCATGTCAGAAGATGGGTGTGGATTACTGCGCAACATGTATGGCGAAGTGGTCTGGGAAGCATTTGTCAATTCGGGCGCAAGATTTATTCAGTCACAGGCAATGATTCTCGAAGATGTTGAAACGCTCAACAACAATCATCACATCTGGAAACTTGGCGTAACCGTCATATTTGAAGACCCGCAAGGTGAGCAGAAAACAAATCAGTTGCAGACATATGTCCAGGTTTCTTTCAACAAAGAAAATAAAACGTGGACATTGGAACGCATCCTCTTTGACCAGGAAATCAAGGAACGCTATGGCGTGGATATGGGAGCGGGGCAATGAAAAAAAACTTCATTCTGCTCATATTTGTTCTCATCACTTTTTTGCCAGCTCATAAGGTTTTGGCGCAAGACAGCGCGTGGGGCGAGGTAGTAGATAGCAACGGCAACATCCTATACGACCAAATGACTGACCAGGGCGTGGTGACACAAGCCGCTGACTGGATGCCGAGCATCACCCTGCCGGTGGTGGGAACGGTCAGCATGGACGCTGAATATCATTCTTATGTCACCGAGAGCGGCAACACAGTGCTCATGCCCACCGCATCAACATTGTTCTTCATGACCGCCAGCGCCAACGAATCCGGCTTCCTGGCTGCCGCCAGCACGATGGGGACAAGCGGACTCTCCACGGTCAATTCTGATAATGGAAATGTTGTGGGATTTGCAAGCCTCGGCGCATTTTTTGGCGCGCTGACAGGCAATCAGGATATTGGACTGCCCACCAGTACAAATTCGACAGATTTCTTCAACCAGGTCATTTCCGGGCAGACGAATATCTGGAGTCTCAGCCCAGATGGGATAGGGAATTTCCTATCGAGCCTTTTAAATCCATCTTTGAAAGACGGCAACCTATACACCTACATGCTGCTCTACACCCCCGGTCAATGCGGTTCCACCCCTGCGGGTTGTTCCGCAACTCAACTAGCCTTGACTGCTACAGTTGTACCGACCTCACCTCCACCAACCGTTGTTGCTACTCCGCCTCCACCAACAATTTGCCCAGGCTCAAGTGTCAAGCCGGGGGCTATTTCTGCCAGCGCCAGTCAGGTTGCTCCTCCGTATCCGTTGGTCGTGGGACAGGATCCCGACAAGCGCGGAGTAGATGTCGACTTTTCCGCATCGGTTGCCCCAACAATCTACACCTACTACACCCCCGTGCCGATATACGGTGAGGAGGAAAAGAAATGCGCAAAAAAGCCATGTGGTACCAAGCAGATCATCACCGGGTACACCTGCAAAGTACACACCATTTCATATCCTGAATGTATCGCATCCGCATCAGCTTCCATGTCGCTCTCGCAAGAGTCGCGTGATTGGATCTTGAACGAGTTATCCATTCGATACCCTGAAGCATACCTGCATCATCCAAACTTTTCATTCAGCGGCGGTGGCTGTGTATTTTCAGCTTCACAAGACCATGTTCAAGTCGCAGATCCAGGGAACTGGAATGTGAACTTAAGTGGCAACACCTCCGGTACGCCTGTGTCGGGACCGCGCAGTTTTAGCCGCTCAAGCGTGTTCTCCGCCTGGTTGAAGGAAGTAGTGATCATCAAATGAACGACCTGATTGCGGACATCACGGCAGGCATCATATGGACAATCAACGGTTTTCTGGTGATCGTCTATTACGCCGCCGAGCATATCCAGACCCTCGCCCTGGCAATTGCCACAATTCTCTTCGCAGCTTACACAGCGCAAGAGCAAAGAGTGTGGGCAGTCGGATCAGGCGCGCTGGCAATCCTGGCATCCCTGCTTGCGCCCGCGCCTGTCCCGCTCTTCCTGCTGATTATGTCACTTGCAGGCTGGGCTGGACAATGGCTGGAGCAATATAACAAACCCGCCAACCATTGGAACACCATTCGTGGGCAAGCCTTGTATGCGCTGGCGGGATTGGGCTTTGCGTTGTATCGCAATTTCGGACTGGGCAGTTCGATTGCCAGTGACCCGATGATGTCACAGGGAGCGGGCTACCTGAATGCCCTGATCGGGATCGGCATGTACGTCATCCCGCTCGGCTGGCTGGCGATGGTGACGCAATCCATCTGGGCGCATCCTCCTGCGCAGGGAACGCCCGACGCGCTGATCACGACCATTCGCACGAGAGGAAAGAAATGAAAGGATGAAGGATAAAGGATGAAGAAAACAAAGAGCAAAAGAGCAGAAGTTCAAAAGATGTTCTTTGCCCTTTTCCTTTGCACTTTTTCTTTTCATTCATCATTCATCATTCATCCTTCAGCCTTCATCCTTGGTATTTATTATGCTCAACATACTCAACAACGGACTCACCATCAAAGACGGCAACATGCGCTATGCGTGGTTTGAATTGCAAAAGGATACACGGCGCTTCTTTCGTTGTGTGGCTTTGCGTGAGTTGAAAGTGATTCCTGTCAGCGTGCGCGAAGACTACGACCTGCTTGGAAAACAGTGGGCGGCGGTGCGCGGACTGCACAACGCGGGCGTCAACTTCGTGTACACCGCAATGGGCATCTATGCTCCCGATCATATCGGCATCGTTCAACTCTTTGGCGCGGCGGGCGAAGCGGACAGCATTGAGCAAGCGGCGGAACAAGCCTTGATCGGCGCATCCACGGTCGAGGCTGTACTTGCAAACTTTCCACAATCGCAGCTGGGCTACCCGAATCCGGACTGGCTGCAATGGTATCTCGACTTCATCACGGCGCGCGGCTGCAACATCGCCGCCGTGCTTGGTCATCCCGATCCGCGCCAGGGCAAGCGTGGCACAGATTCGGAAGGCGCGATCGGGGACGACTCCGATGAAGACCTGGCTGAAGAGCAGAACGAAATCCTCTTTCGCGGTCTCTCGAAGCTGCGCCAGAACTTTGTCTTTCAGGTTCTTGCCGAACACATCGCCCGCGCTCGCATGACACAAACCCTGATGCGCATCAGCGAAGCCGCATCTAATGTTGGCTCGCGCCGCAAAGGAGCCATCGGCATCGGCTTCAATCTCGGCATCCCGATCATGGCTGCGCTTTCGCAAAGCAACGCGAGCGGTGTGGGTGTCGGACAGGGAACAGCACATAGCGCGCAGGATGGCGTTTCACAAGGATGGGGAACCAGCCATGCAGTTGGGCAATCACACTCGGAAGGGAGAACCGTCTCCGATGGCTACTCCGACTCGGTAGGCGCAAGTCATGGAGTTTCCGACGGTGTCAGTCATGGAGTGTCGGACGGCGTATCGCACGGCACGATGAGTTCTGACTCGAGTGGTCATATGTCTTCGCATGGAAGTTCGGCGGGCGGCGGTTGGTCAGAAAGCGAAGGCAAGGGGGTGAATGTCGACCTCGGAAAATCGGTACTCGGTAATATTCCAGTTGTGGGTGGTTTGCTAAAGGGCGTTTCGGTTGGATATAACACGGGAGAAAGCGTATCGGGATTTGGCTCAACCAGTTCAATGTCCGGCAGTTCCAGTTCTCATTCGGAAGGTGTGTCTGACTCGACCATGCACAGTACGTCCGATGGAACATCGCACGCCACGAATGATGGCACTTCCACTGGGCACTCAACCATGCACTCAGAATCAAAATCCTCGATGGACTCGCAAAGCGAATCTTGGGGCGACAGCCAAAACTCGGGACAAAGTCACGCCGAAGGAGTCACTGCTTCGCAACAACAATCGCGCAACTTCATGCAGGGCATCTCAGGCGGCATGAGCACGGGGCTGCTGCCTGGCATCAGCATCAATCGCAGTTGGCAAACTGAAGACGATGTCGCTGAGCGTCTGGCAGATGTTCTGCGCCGCTTGGAATCGCTTGCCAACCAGGCTTCGATGGAGGGCGGGTTCATGACCAACGCCTTTCTCTTCACCGATACACAACAGGGCAGTGCCGCAGCCGCTGCGCTTGTGCCGCAAGCCTTTCACGGATCAAGCGTACCAACGCCAGTCCTAACGATTCAACCGTTTGAAGCAGACGAAGTCGAACTGCGCGCGCACGCCTTCACCTTCACACCCTGGACTGAACTCGAAGACGGCGACCCATTCAGCGGTGAATTGTGGACACGCTACGCCACACTCCTGACTGCCGGTCAACTGGCGGCGTATACCGCGCCTGGTCTATTCGAAGAAGGTTCGGCGTCCACGACCATGGCTCCCATCCCAGAAGGTATGGGCTTTTATCCAAACATGCCCGGCGACGTCGTGCTGGGGCATCAGTACAGTCCCGAAACCGGTGACCTGACGCCTGCGCAGGTGCGGCTTGACCTGGACACGATCATGCACACAATGGCGGCAGGCGATACGGGTTTCGGTAAATCGGTGGCGATGATCCGCATGGCATACGAAACCACCCTGCGCTGGAAGACCCGCACGGTCGTGCTAGATTTTGGCGCGGGTTGGAGATCACTCCTCAACGCACCAGGGCTTGAAGGGCATGTTGAGATCCTGCAACTCTGGCCGGATGCCGTGCGCCCCCTGCGCTGGAATCCGATGCAGATCGGGCGCAATATTGCTCCCGAAACCCAGTGGCGCGCATTCGCTGATGTATTTGGCGGCATCGCACAACTCGGTGTGAAACGACAGAAGCAGGAATTGTTGGAAGCCATGCGTACCTTGTACATCAACACGGGCGTATTGGTGGACGATCCGAAAGTGCGCGAACACGCGCAATGGGGACATGTTCAACCAGACGAAGCTGCGCTTGTGAGCGCAAAAGCTGACACGCTGTTGGGTGATTTAGGACCCAAGCAACGCCAGGTACTTGCTGTACAGCGCAGTGTGCTCATTGGATTGAAGAGCGTGTACGACGAGGTGGCTGCCAAATTGAAGAGTGTCCCGCCGCGTGATGTGATGTTAACTGGCGTGCTCGAAGGTATTTTGTTCCGCTTGAATCCGCTGGTGCAGGGTTCCGCTGCGCGTCAATTTGCGCCTGGTCCTGGCACAGTCCCAGTTGAAGACTTGAGCAAGAACGGTGGCTGGGGCGTGACTATCATCGAAGGCGGCATGTTCCTGGATGACTTTGGCAAAGCATTTTTATTGGGCTGGACTGGTTGGCATCTGTACATGGACATGGTGGCGCGCCGTGTGCATGAAGTTAAAACGGATGAGCCGCTGTTGCAAATCTTCTACGAGGAAGCCAACAAGATATTCGTCAAGGAAACGGGCGGAAGCGGAGATGAGACCGGCGGTGTCTCTGCCACCCAGCGATTTGCGGATATGTTCCGCGATGCGCGCAAATACAAATCGCGCCTGCACGTGATCACGCAGGCTCCGCACTTGATCGCGGATGACATTATTTCATCCTGCAACAATGTCATTGTCGGGTATCTCAAAAATCCGAAGGATAAGGACTTGATCCTGTCCGCGCTGGCACGTTCCGAGAAAGGCTTCCGCGATGAAGAGTGGCGACGGTTCACGGATGATATGCCAATTGGAATGGCGCTGGGGCGCTTCCCATATACGACACGGCGCGAGATGCAGAGACCGATCTTGTTCAAGCCGCTCATGCTGGATGTGCCTGAACCAACAGACGCGGAGATCGAAAATATTCTGGGAAGAATAACGCTATGAAAGGATAGTTTTATGAAAAAGAGGTTTTTCGACATCAAGAAAATCAGTGGGTTCACGAAAAGGAATCTGTTGATCGTGTGGTTTGTGTTGTGCATCTGTGTGAGCGTTAGCGTATCCGCCTACCTGGTCTCACGAGTGACGAGTCCTGATGTCTGGAATGTGAATGTCACTCATGTGCCATCCACGCCAACTCCGACTCTGGTTCCCGATACGGGTTGGTGGAGCGCAATCGCTACTCCAACTCCCAAGCAGTGAAAAGTGAAAGAAAAGTAAGAAGTGAGAAGTAAAAATTTTTCAATTCAAACCATGATGAGGTTCAAGAAATGACACAAGCAGCAAAGAACGGCAACGTTGTATTTTTCGAAAACGATAGTCCACAGGCAGTTGAAAGCCTGAAGAACGCACTGGCAAACGCGGGAGATGCTCCGTTGCTTGGTCTGGTGCTGAAAGTCGAAGCTGATCCCAAAGGCGAAGATCAGGTTGTGAATTGGATGTTCGCCGATACAAGTTTCATCAAATCCCTGGCGCTTGTTCTGCCAGGGAAGAAGAAAAAATAAAAATAATAAACCTGGAGTAATTTATGAAAAAAGCATTCCCTCTCGTTATTGCGGCGATCGTATTCGTCATCGCCCTTGTTCTGTTACGTCCCGCGCCTTCGCGCACAGTGGTCACAGCCGCCTATGATCTGCGCGCCGGTCACGTCCTGCAAGAAGAAGACCTGACCCTGATGTCCGTGCCAGATGATGTTCTGGCAGTGGATGTCATCACCGACAAAGCCATGTTGATCGGTCAGCCGCTGCGCATTGATCGCGGACAGGGCGATGTCATCCGAGCTTCGCAGCTCGGCAACCTGATAGCAGTCGAAGCCAATGAGCGCGCGATTGCCGTGCATGTCACCGATGCCAGCGGCGTCGCGGGACTGCTCGTACCCGGTCAGCGGGTGGGCGTGATCGCCTCCATCCCGCAACAGGACACAACCGCCAGCGACACCACTGTCAGCAGCGCATACACCTCTGATGGTGTCTATCCAGATGGCAATGTCTGGGGTGAAAGTGTCACCCCGCCCGATCACAGCAACTCCGCCAACGGCGCATATCTCGGCAGCGGCACATTCTCCAAATCCACCATCGAAGGATTGCGCGTGCTGTACATTGACCCAACCTTTGCCGCCAACATGGGCGCGAATGTCGTCCCGCAGGCAACAGATCAGGGAACACTGGGCGGAGTCAATACTGATGAACGCGCGCGCGAAGGCACTGTCCTGCTCGCAGTTCCGACCAACCTACAATCCATCTTCTATGACTTCGGCGCATACGGCGGCGTTTCTCAGACGCGCTCCGTGAATGCATTGGAATTA
>DYDH01000004.1:48491-53554 GCA_020717985.1 Herpetosiphon sp.
TCTATCTGATGCCGCAGACCGGCGCCACACAATTTACCTCACCCGGACTCTGGCTGCCTGATTTGATCCTGGCTCCTGAAACCCCCGAACCCGTCGTCCCAACCGTTGCGCCAGTCGTGGTTCCGTAAATGAGTTGGACTAACCAACCCACACCACAAGGCGGTGGGCAGGATGCACCGGTCAGCGTTTTGCTGGCTCACAAAGACATGGAACGCACCACCGCCTGGTATCAAGCGCTGCAGGTGGACTCGCGCTTTCGTGTGTCCTCGATGGCGAACACCCCGCAGGACTTCCGCGCCAAACTTGCATCTTCGCCTGAAATCATCCTGCTCGATGCCACTGTCTTTGATGGTCCACCTCCATTAACTGAAGCGTTGACCTCGGTCAGTGGCGCGGTCTACCTGATCGTGCCTGGCGGCGTGAACACTGAATTGATCGAACAATTCAAGACCATTCCATCCGTGAAGTCGGTCTCCGTGGGAGATGTCAATATCGCAGACTTCATGACCCGCGCGTATGCGGACGCTCTTGCATTGAGACGAACAGTCTCAGCCATTTCTCCAACCGCCTGGTCTGGAGGAGGCTCACAACGCGGCGGCTCTGGCGCGGGTGGACTGCGCATCGTCACGGTCTGGAGTCGCTCAGGCGGCACAGGCAGAACCACAATCGCGATCTCGCTGGCACAGGCTGTTGCGCGGCGCGGATTGAAAACACTGCTGATCGGACTCGGCGCGCCGGATGTGATCCCGTTGCAGATGGGCTTGCGCCCTGAACCTAACATCGTTTCGTGGATCTCGAATCCAAACGATGAAGGCTTGCGTTCAAGTATTCAACCTGCAGGTGAACTGCATGTATTGGCAGGCTTCCCCGACATCCTCTCCGAGTCACAGGGCGACCGTCCCGCTGAAGCCAGTGGCTCGATCAACGAGCTCGTCACTTCCGCCGCGTATGGCGGGTACTCTGCCATCATTCTCGACACACCCGCAGCGGGCGGCGTCACGCCCAGAGCATTATCCGCCGCCAATACCTGGCTGATGGTGGCGCGTCCGACTGTCTCGGACGTTTGGATGTCCGCCGAATCGTTTCGAACGGTGACGCAGAAGATCGCGGGACAGCACCGCATCACACCAGGCAATATTTTCGTGGTGCTCAACCAGCGCACCAACGGCATGTTGACCGCCGATCAATGGCACGGCGCGGCAGATGCGGCTTGTCGCAAGATGAACTTGAATGTCGGTTTCCCGCCTGTCATGGCGACCATTCCGCATTCCATTGATGTTTCGCTGGCACAGGATAGCGGGCGTTCTGCGCTGGATGCCACCGATGATTTCGCGCGTCCCATTCATCGCCTGAGTGAAATGCTCTTCGGCGGCGTGGTGGTACCCGTCGGTCAAACCGCAAAGGATGACGGCGTGATCCATTTTGGACCGTTGAAGATCAGGACAAAGAAATGAGTTGGGATTCTGTTGTACCCCCATTCAGCGCTGCCGATCGCGCGCGCGTCATCGAGGAAGTCGCCGGGCAACTTCAAAACCTGTCCCTGGCAGAAATGCGCGGAGAGCGCGAGAAGTTGGTCGGGCGTGTCGTCCCATTGGTTTTGTCTGTGGTTTCAAAATTTGGATTGCAGGCTTCCTCCGACCAAGTGCATGAAATTGCCCGTGATGTTGTGGCGCGTGTCGGAGGTCTTGGATTTCTTGAACCACTCCTGCGCATTGACGCAAATCTATCCGAGATCGCTGTCACGACGGATGGCGGGATCTGGGTGCAGCGTAAGGGCGCAGGCAACTTCGAGAAGTTACCTGTCGCGCCATCGCTGACCGATGTCTGGCGTGCAACCGAAACATTGCTTGCGCCGCTGGGCAGAGCCGTGACTGAAGCTTCTCCCTCGGTGGATGCGAAAATTCCGCGTCAGGAAGGATTGCCGGGTGGGGCGCGCATCAAGATCATTCATCCGGTGGTCGCGCCAGGACTTGGTTATCCGAGCATCAACATCCGCTTGTTCGAAGATAAGCCTGTGCCGCCCGAGCTACTGGTCAAGTGGAAGGTCGCGCCTGAGAAAGTTGTGTATGGCTTGGTGGAGTTGGTCTCGAAGGCTTTGCGAATTCTCGTGATCGGCGGTACTGCTTCGGGCAAAACGACCTTGCTCTCGGCGATGTGCAACGGGATTCCGAAGGACGCGCGCGTGGTAAAGATCGAAGATCCCGAAGAGATCTGGCTCGATCATCCGCACGTCGTCACACTCGAAGCGCGTCCAGCACAGGTTGGTTCGAGCATCGTCCCATACAGCTTGGCATCCGCAGTGGATGATGCGATGCGTATGTCGCCGAAGTGGTTGATCGTGGGTGAGATGAGACGGGGCGATGCAGTAGCGGCTTTGTTCCGCGCCCAGATGTCCGATCATCCAGGCTTATCGACCTTCCATGCCGAGGGACCAGAGTCCGCGATCACGCGCTTGAATCTATTGCTCTTCAACGATGTCGGAGTGCGTTCGGAAGGCGCGAAGGAAATGTTCGTGCAGGCAGCGGACATGATCGTGCAGGTCGGATGGTCCAACGGAGGGCGCAGCATGATCGGTGTCTGGGAAGTCGAGAAGACTCTCAAAGGCGGCAACGTGCAGTTTCGCCAGTTGTATAAACCCGGCGACGCGGAGTTATTGCCGATTGGAATCGAGAGAAGAGTGTAAGAGCAAAGGATGAATGATGAAGGATGAATGCGGAATACAGAATGCTTCGCATGACTCGATGAATCTTTGAATCACTGAATCGCCACTTCTCACTTTTTACTTCTCACTATAAGGATTAAACAATGATCAACACAAACCTATTTTATCTTCCCCCGACCCTGACCTTCTTCCTGCCATTCATCGCAGCGGGCATGTTGGCGTGGATCGTCTGGCGTCTGAGCGGCAAGCTGACCATGCCGCGCATTGGCAAACCGCAGGTCACGCGCATCGAGACATTTGTCGGTGGCAAGCGCAGCATGAACAAAGCAAGCTCTGCGCCTGTGGGCAGCTTCGAGCATCGAGTCTGCATTGCCTTTGCAAAGATCGGCATCGACGCGGCGGAAAACGAAGAGTACTACATGATGATGGCGCGCATTACGGCGGGTGCGGGTATGACCCTGATCTTGATGATCGTCGGACTGCCGTTCTTCACCAGTCTGATCGGGATCGTTGCTGGATATATTTTTGTCAACGGCTGGGTAATGCGTTCGTGGAATAAAACGCGCACCGATATGGAAGCCGAACTGCCGTCATTGTTACTGCGTCTGAACGCAACCATCCAAGCCGCGCCAAATGTGCCCTCCGCCCTGGAGACAGTTGCTAAGACTCTGCGTTCAGACGGTCCTCTGCGCGCCTGGACATTGGACACTGCCGCAAGAATGCACACCGAAGGACATGGAGCGGTCGAGGCGATCCGCGAGAGCGCGGCTGGAATCTCCACTTCACTTTCGATTGCGGCGGACTTGATCGGTCGCATGTGGACAACGGGCGGCGAAGGCTACGCCAAAGCATTTGGCACAGCGGCAGACAATCTCGAATCCGTGCTGGACGCGCGTGTGCTGGCAAGAGCCAAAGGCGGCAGCGCACAGGGCACAGTTAATATCCTGACCGTGATGACCTTCGTGATGATCGCCTTCATGAGCCGCTCCGGCGCCATGTCCGACATCGTCAAATCGCCGCTCGTTCAAGTTCTATACGCCTTGATCTGTCTCGTGATCGTATACGGTCACAGCCAGGTCAGCAACATTATTGACAACGCGGTTTAGGAGTATTCATGACAACCATTGTTCCTTTTCTTGCCGCAGGCTTGATCGGTCTGCTCTTCTTTCAATTCCTGCGCAGTTTTGATTTCATCTTCGGCAGTTCGGCGACTGCGCGGCTTGAGCGCTTTGCCTCCACAGATCGGCGCGGCATCACAGACCGCGTCGGAGATTCCATCGTGGACAGGCTCGGATTCAGTTTTGATTCATGGAAGCATGAGTTGATGTGGGCACAGCTGGGCGGATTATATGAAGGACGCACAGTAGGCAGCGTGCTGGGTAAGTCGGTCTTGTTCGGTTCAGTCGGGATTGCCTATCTGCTGATCTTCAATGCTGTTAGTCCCGCCTTTGTTATCGGTGTTGCGGTAGCTGCGTACTATCCATATCTGCAACTTCGCGGGCGCGCCAACGACGTGCGTGAAGCGGTCAAGCGCGGACTACCTGAGGCAGCAGCCTTGATCGCAGCTGAGATGAGCGCGGGCAGTTCCGCTGAAACAGCCGTTGGGCGCGCGGCATCCCTGCCCGGAGCGCTTGGTAACCTGCTACGTATTGTGACTCAAAACGCACAGCAGGCAGGGAGGCTGATTTTCTCGCGTGACCTGCTTGATGGCGCGCTGGTCGAAGAGTTCACCAAATATCGGATGCCGCACCTCGAAGCCTTTGCGCGCCAGATCGACCTGGTTGCAACCAAGGGCGCCGAGGGTCCACGTCAGATGGGTGAGGTGGCGCGCGGGCTGGCACGCGAATATCGTTCAGATGTAGCCCGCTCAGCCGAGCAGTTGAGCAACAAATTATTGTTTCCGATCTCGCTCTACATCTTCGTGCCATTCATGCTGGCGATCTTCGTTCCTCTGATGGTCAGTGTGTTCGAGTCGTTCTAAGAGCAATGCGGAATGAAGAATGCAAAATGCAGAATTATGCAAATTGCGGACTTCTCACTTTTATTCTTCATTCCTCATTCTGCATTCATTTCTTATGATCCTTCTTTCCGAACTAACCAACGCCCTGGGCGCAGCCTTCTTTGTCTTTCTGTTCATCATTCGCGTGATGCAGTTTTCAGGCGGAGATTGGATATCCATTTTTCTTGCGCTGCAATCCGCACTGGCAGCATTCCTGCTGGTAATGCACAAACCTGTCGAACGCATCAGTCATCCACTGATGTCATTGATTGCCTGGCTCTGCGCCCTGCTGCCGCTCGCGTTCAATCTTGAAGATGCGAATGTCCTGTATTCATTGCCAGGCTTGTTGCTGGCACTCTGGTCTCTGATCGCATTGGGCTTTTCTTTTTCCATCGCACCCGA
>DYDH01000004.1:53587-57025 GCA_020717985.1 Herpetosiphon sp.
GCTTGTGCGACACCCCATGTATCTGGGCGAAATCCTTTCCCTGCTTGGCTTGTGTATCAGCGCAGGCAATGTCTGGAACTGGCTTGCCCTCTTGTTGTTTGCGCGATTGCTCCTGGTGCGAATTTCCGCCGAGGAGCGCGTGCTCGCCGATTATGCGCGGTACCGAGACACTGTCCGCTGGCGATTGATTCCTTTTCTATGGTAACGGAGTTTTTCAATGACCCATCCCTTTGACGACCAACCCTCCATCTTTGCCACATCCATCATCATCCTGGCTAATTTGATGCCCGACGACAGGCGCGTCTTTTTCCTGGAGTGGCTGTTTCCCCATGTTGCGCAGATTGCCGCTGGCAAGGACGATCCCCCGGAACGTTTGTACACAATCCTGGTGAAATGGTTCGCATCCATGCCGCATGAAAATGCGCGCCATGAATATCGGACTGTCGTCCATGAAATCTGCTGGTGGGAAGACCTGAAAGTCAGCGCCTTAAAACGAATGTTGAGCAAGGCGCGGTCATGATGATCAACTCCCATGTCGAGGCTTTGGTGGAACTGCTGCACGGCTGGCAGAAGTTATGCCTGCGCGAAGACCACCGGCGCGGAATGTTCTTCATCTGGTTGAGCGACCATACCAAAATGGAAATCCACCTTGAGACCTTTCAGGAGAAATTGACCGAATGGCTGTTGGGCATGAACGACGCCAAAGCCCTGTATGCCGAGGCATTGACCATTCATGCCGAGATCCTCTGGTCGTCGGGAGACCGGAAGTTGTAGGTTTTTGGAAAATGGCATCAAGAAATGTATTTGGCTTTTTACAAAGGAACTTTAATTTATGAATACAAAAAAGAATGATGAGCAGGAAAGAAGAACATAATGGAGAAAATTACATGCTCAACCAACGTATCACAATAATTCTTTCAAGTTCGCTGTTGGCGCTTCTCCTGCTTTCCGCTTTTGTTTCACAGCCTGCGCTTCAATATGCAAGCGCGTTGCCAGGGGGACGCATGTACGATGAAGGTCATGACTCAGGTTATATTGATTGGGCTGGAAGCGTTGGATATGCCAGCATAATGCACAGGGATGCGATCTGTCCGGGGACATGTTCAGATACCGTTACATCCATCTCCGGCGGCAGTCAGGTTAGCGGCGCTTTTAACCGCGACGTCGGATCGTTTGACGTGTTAGTGGCGATCGTGTCTGGTCAAGGTTATGGAACGGCAACACTGACCGCTTGTTCTGCAACAACGTCGCAAAGTTTGAACACTGGGAATGGTTCGACACCAGGATACATAAAAATTTTGATGACCGTCCCGGCAGGCTGCAGAGACTGGTCTTTGAGCTCATCCGGCGGGGTTGTGTACTTTGCCGCAGTGGACGTCACTTATTCGGGACCTGCCAATCAGCCCCCTGTTATTTCAGGCAGCCTCAATTGTTCACAGCCCGGCAATAGCGGCTGGTGCAGGAACAACGCCCGATTGGCTCTGACCGCCTCCGATCCGCAAGGCTATGCTTTGACCATCACGGGAAATGCAGGAAGCGTGCCGATCTCCTGTAATGGAAGTTGCACGATCAACCTGCCGCCGGGTTCCGGCACTGCAACATATACTGTCACCGCCGCCACGTCCGGGCTGACTACTTCGGGAAATACAACTTGGAAATACGATCCCAATCCGCCCGTGTCGAATGTGAATGTTAATGGCACGAGTGGATCAAACGGTTGGTACATCTCTACTGTAAACGTTTTGGCAAGCGGCTCGGACGCGATCTCCGGATTGGCTTCCACGGGTATCGCGGTGGATGGAGGCGCGGTGGTCGGGTCAGCAATTCTCACAGACGGTGTTCATTCCGTTACCGCAACAACATTGGATGTGGCTGGTAATTCGTCGTCAATAACAATGACGATTTCTGTAGACACAACTCCGCCCATGTCGGATATGAACATCAGCGGCACAAGTGGATCGAATGGTTGGTATGTATCAACTGTAGACGCCTCGCCGAGTGGTTCGGACACAGTTTCTGGACTGGCAAGCGCAACGCTTTCGGTGGACGGTGGAATGGCGGTTGGGTCAGCGACTCTGACTGACGGTGTTCATTCCGTGACCGCAACCTCGCTTGATGTTGCCGGTAACACGTCTTCAAAAACGCTGACGATTTCTGTGGACACTCTTCCGCCCGACATCTTTGTTTCAGCTACGGGAAACCAGGCACAGGATGGATGGTTCACGACCGCAGTGGATTTATCCGCCACCGCCTCGGACGCCACCTCAGGTGTGACAGGAAGCGTATCTCTGTCCTTTGATAATGGAACGACATGGGTGAACGGTTTGAATACCCTGTACGATGGACGCTACGATGTCATCTTCAGCGTGATGGACTTTGCTGGAAATACTGCTACATCGCAGATGTCCCTCAAGATTGATATGCAGCCTCCGTATATTACCCTATCTGAAGCAGGCAGACTGGGACAAAACGGCTGGTATGTTTCGTCCGCAACTATTTCCGCTGAGGTAAGCGACAACTTATCCGGTGTCGCATCCACGCAATATCGCGTGGATGGCGGTGCGTGGCAGGAGGGAGATTTTGTCACAGTCGAAGAGGGGATTCACACGATTGATTTTCAAGCGTTCGATGCTGCGGGTAACAACGCGCAAATTAGTTCGCAGGAAATACATGTAGACCTCACACCGCCTGCATACAACTTCGACTCAGCGCTGAATGGTTCTGTATTTTCAGGCACAGTCACATTGGGAGGAACGGCTTCCGATGAAACTTCCGGTGTAAATGCCGTGACGTTCTCCCTGGACGGAACGATGTGGATTGCCGCCGCTTTTGCAGATCCGCGCTGGAACATTTCGTGGGACTCTGCTGTATTCGACAACGGGAACCGCGACCTATATCTGCGCGCCACTGACCTGGCTGGCAACACAGGCGAACCAATTCGCGCATCCATCATCCTCGACAATTTTCCTCCTTATGTGGAGTTGGCAGAGACCTGGAATATCTGGGAAAGCGGTGTACTGGTGGTGTTGAACAATGTCATCCCGTTGAAGAACGTCAAGATCGTTGTGCAGGATCCCTTGCTGCGTTATCCGGATCGAGTCCTATATGACGACCTGCCTGCGCCAAAAGTAGTCACGTGGGATCGTGTGATCGGACCCGCCAGCGCGCCGCCTGGTTCGTACACCGCCAGCGTACAGGCTTGCGACATATACGGCTTGTGTTCAAACGACACTGGCACGATCCTGATTCCCGTCGTGACAGCGCCTGTCCCATTTCAATTGCCCGTGATTGAAATTCCCAAGTGGTTTCCACCCATTTCATTTTTGCCCGCGCCAGAACCAGCGCCCGAACAGCCCATCGCTGTTCCTGCCGCTGTGCTTCCAATTCGCGCGGAGGTACAAGCCGTCCCGTTCCCGATCTGGATCATCTTCGTCATCG
>DYDH01000004.1:57039-62810 GCA_020717985.1 Herpetosiphon sp.
TTGTTTGCGTTTTTGCTTTTGCTCGACCCGCGTCCAAAAGCCTGGCGTTCCCTGACGCACCGGCTCACTGA
Organism: Herpetosiphon sp.; assembly: GCA_020717985.1. GTDB lineage: Bacteria > Chloroflexota > Anaerolineae > Anaerolineales > Villigracilaceae > Villigracilis. The sequence goes on from DYDH01000004.1 coordinate 57,111, forward strand.
TTCAATGATGAGTAATGAGTGATAAGTTCTGCATTCCTCATTCTACATTCACAAAAGGAGTAATAATGTCATCTCTCGAATTCTCAACTGTTCTTCTGGTCTTTCTTTTAACCGTTATCCTGACCGTGTATAACCAGCGCCAGGCTTCCGCTTTGCGCGGTATGGAACGCCTGGTGCAGGACTTCGTCGCCATGCAGATCCGTGACCGCCGCACACGCCATATCGAAGGGCTTGCCGATCGCATTGACCCGCTGGAGTGGCTCGCAAGCCAGGCAAGTTCAGAACTGGATACGCCTGTGACCATCAGCGAAGTCATGCGTGTTGTGCATGATATCCAGGCTGTTGAACTGCGTACATCCAGTGGACAGCGCGTGATCGTTTCCACTTTGCCCAAGGCGGATGTCATGCGTTTTGACCGTCGTTTGCGTGCGGCGGGCAAAAAGAAAAGCGCAGCGGAGCGCGTGGCTTCCTTTGCTTCGCGTCCGCTGCTTGGGAAATCCCGCTGGGGTTGGGGTGTGCAAACCGTGGAGCGCGTCATGTCTCAGGCAAACGAATTCTTTGACATCGAAGCCAGCGCAGTGGCTGAACGGCTTGGACTGAAATGGGACAAGCCTTCGCGCTTGTGGTTCTATGTTGTCAAATCATAGTTTGCTTGGATATGGATTCCTGCTGTCCATCCTGACCATCGGCGGTGTTCAGGATTGGCACACAGGAGAGGTCAGCAATTGGATCAGTATTCCGCTTTTCTTTGCGGGCGTGATCGCGTCCATTCTGCGCTTGTTATTTTTGGATGACATGCTCATGAGCGTGTTGTCTCTTTTTGCGATGGTAGTAATCACGCTTGCGGCTTTCAAAGGCTGGATGGGTGGCGCAGATTGGAAAGTCTTGATCGGTCTTTTCGGTTTGTATCCGCTGGCTGGATTTGCAGCGTTGGTCGTTGCGGGCGTATGGGGCGGTATTGCGATACTAATGACTGGAGAGCGTAACGCGCGTTTTCCTGGTGTGACCGCCTTCGCCTTCGCAGCCTGCTTGACTTTTTTTGTTAAGTTCTCTATAATCCTTTTGAATGAGGTGTGATTTTCCCCTGGGAAAATCGCGCCTTTTTTTGTTTCCATTTTTCAAGTGACAAGGAGTTTCTATGTTATCTGCAATTCAACCCACAATGCAATTCCGCTTCTGGACCCTGTTTCTTGATCGGCGCGGCGATGACTACGGCGAAAAAGCGGTCATTCTGGTGCTGGTCGTGCTGGGCGGTGTGGCTGCCTTCGCTGCGTTCGGCGGCAAGATCGTAGACCTAATCAGTCAAGCCACCACTGGGATCTAACATGCTTTCCCCGTCCGTGTTTTTCCCATTCCCGCGTTTCTCACGCCTGCTGCTCTCACGCCGCGGCGATGAATTCGCCGAGACTGCCATCGCCATGCCTGTGATTGTGTTGGTCACGATCGCGCTCATGAATCTGACTATGGCGGGCTTTGCCAGCGTCAATGCCAATAACGCTGCCAATTATGGCGCGCGGGTTGGGAGCGTTCATCAGCAGGGTCCAGCTAGCGCGGCATACAACGCGGCTCAGCAATCCACCGAGTATGCCAGCGTGGGTGATTACTCCGTCGCCGTATCGGGCGGAGGATTCCCGGGCGCACAGATCAACGTCCAGGTCGATTGGAGTGTTCCGAACCTGATGGGCGGTCTGTTGGGTTTCTTCGGCGGCGATAGTTCTGACGCCGATATCAAAGGCATGGCGATGTCCGTATTCCGCCAGGAGGGCTGGTGACCATGGGCCAATTGTTGATGTCACGCAGGGGAGACGCGTATGCCTGGTTCGCCACCCTGCTGGTCTTTGTCTTCATCCCGCTCTCGTCGCTGAGCATTGATGTGACGCGCATGATGTATGTCCGCGGTCATCTGCAAACCGCAAATGACGCAGCATGTCAATCAGCGGCGGACGCGCTGGACGTGCCATTATTCATTCAGACCAATCAGAAGCGCATCGAACCAGGACTGGCGCGCAGACAGGCGGCGCGTGAATTTTCCGCAACCCTGCGCGATGCTGGCAAAATCCGCTACACCATCGAAGGGCTTGCGATTGATTTCCCTGCGCCCACCTTCGCGCATTGCATTGCAACGGTGCATGTCGAACACATCATTCCGTTGACTCCAAACATGCGTGTGGTGATCGAGACCACATCCGAGATGCGTGCGTTGACCATACGGTAATTAGGAATTAGGTGATTAGGGATTTGGCAAGTACTTTTTGCACTTTGCACTTATTCATCCTTTATTCTTCATCATTCATCCTTTGTTTTTCGAGGTTTCTGTGCCTTTTGAATTTGAATTCGACTTTCGTAAGAACGAAGACGCACTCTGGCTGATTGCCTTTGCTTTTCTGATCATTGCCGCGCTGGTGGGCATGGCTCAGATCGGGCAAGACGTGACCCCGATGGATACCGGAACGCCGCGCCTGCTGGAATGGTCTGACTGGCAATTGCTTCAAGCGCAGCGCGCATACACAAAGGAACTTTCTATTTTGCGTACTGATGCGATGCAATTGTCACAAGTGTTGGACTTAAAAGCCAATCCAGTCACGACACAGTTCCTGATCGAGCAGATCGCACAGGATACGAAAGAAGGCGATGCTTCCCTTGCCAGCGCGCGCCTGGCTTTGGAAAACGCGGCATTGAACGTGCGCGACTGGTCTACTGGAACTCTTGACCGCGACACAGCCATCCTGTCTGTTCAGGACGCACTGACTCTTCTACAACAATAATCATGATGACAACCTTGAACGTTTCACATCAACGCGCAGTAGGCGATCTATTGCAAGCCGAGCGCGACCTGCGCCAAAAGAGCGAAGACGCCATCCGCGCCATGCGCCAGGTACTGGTTGAAACCGCAAACCGCTTTGACGGAACACGGCTTGAATCCCTGCGACGCGATAACCCATCCGTCCCCGCCAATTGGGGCGCCTTGGACTGGAAAAAGTTTTTCGACGAAGTCCCCATGCCTTCACAGGGTTGGGTCAACAAAACAGTCGTTGCGCCTGACATGCAAACACAGCGCAAACTGCAAAAACAAATCACTGACTTGCAAGCCGCGCTTGAACTCGAGCGGGCAAAGATGGTCGTTGTTGAAACTCCTGCTTCATCAGTTCCAACAGAAACAGCGAATGTAGCGAATACAGATCAGATATTACCTGCTGCTGATGCAATCGAAAGTATTCCACCCAACGCAACGCCTGCCCTGACCGTGATGGTCGCGGACGCCAAAAGAATGCTGGCAAACTTTCCCCAGAAAATCCCTGCGGCTTTCTCCGCTGTATTGAGCGGTGGAGAGCGCACCGGCGGCGACCTGGCACGTGTCTTTCAGCGCTATTGGCTGGTGTTATACCTGATGGGTCGCTGGCGGCTGGCTGCCTCCATGGAATTGGAAGCGACACTCGCTGGGGCAGTCGGTGTCTCGGCAGGTTCCAGCTCGATGCGACGCGTGTTGGAGGATATGGAGGAAGCCCATGTGATCCTGACTGAGATCATCACACTCAAATCGCCGCGCACCTCTTTGAAGTTGTATCGGCTTTCTGCCGAGGGAGAGAAGCTGTATGAGATTCTGTTTCAAACCAAAGCGTTCGAGAATGACTGGGCGCGCCTGATCCGCCTGCATGAAGGCGTACGTTTCCCGGAACACACAATGGCAGTCATTGCCTTTGCCATGCACGCTCGCAAGCGCGGCTGGGCAACACAGGTGCTGCCCGAGGTCACAGGCACAAAGTCTGTGCCGGATGTCTGGATCATGCGCGGCGAGGAGAAGTTGTACGTTGAGGTTGAATTGGGTGAAAAGGAACGTGTCTCCAAGTGGCGCAATCAGTCCTTGCTAAATGGAGGATATGTGGCGTTGTGCGCGGCAAACTCAAAAACACGTGCGCGACTGGTCGGTGATTGCAAACTCGACAAACTTGCAGGTATGGCAACCGATCTCGAAACCTTGGTTCGCAACAAGTTCAAGGAATTGAATTCAGCCTCACCGTTTTGGTTGGAAGATTGGAAATAACGGAGGGTGTTCTGCGCCAGATCATTTCGGTGATCTGCCGCAGGCCACCCGCCTGACACAGAACCTTATCAATTGAAAAGCGCCGGACGGAAGCCTCTGTCCGCGCGTACCGAATCATTCACCAAGACATTGCGTCCTGGTGTTTGCCAGGGCGCGCATTTTTTCTCACGGAGGTATTTCCATGGACATCAAGAACCACAAGACATTGACCGGCATGCTACTGGAGAGTGTGGCAGCCAAGCTCGACGCTGAACTGCCGAAGGACGCTTACAAAGCTGTACCTGGCGCGGCTGACCTGACCGACATCGATCCCAACTACATGCGCAAGATCTTGAACGAGGTCTTTGGCTTGTGCGGTATCGGTTGGGGTTACAAGTATGACTCTGCCGATATGCACACCGAGATCGAGGAGCGCAAGCGTTCCAACGGTCAAGGCACACGCCGCGTGTATGTGGCAACGCTCAGACGCCTGACCTTTTGGTACAAGCTGAGCGCTGCGGACGACAGCGTTGTGGTTTGCGAGATTGACGCATCAGGCGGAAGCGACAACGACGTTGAAGCATACGCCATGAAAGGCGCGATCACCAACGCGCTCGGACATGCTTCGTCAAACCTCGGCTTTCAGGAATCGGTCTATCTCGGCAAGCGTTCGCATCGGACGGTTGGCAAGACGACTGCTCCCGCGTCCGCGAAGGCTGTTGTTCCTGCTGCTTCAAAGCCTGCGCCAAAGACTGCCAAGTCTGCTCCAAAGCAGGAAACGCCTGTGGCTCCCGTCCCTGCAGCAAATGATCCTGCTGGTTTTGTGATCCAGGTGGGTCAGCGCGCCGGGCAAAAGCTCGGCGATCAGGAACGCAACGTCATCGAGTGGTATGCGAATTCGATGAAAGCCAGCAGCGACCAGCAGGCAAGTTTGCAGAACGCGGCTCGCTCACTCTTGGTCGCCCGTCCCAACGGACACAAGCCTGAAACTGTCGCGGGCTAGTCCATCGCTTTCAAGGTTCTGCTTTTCCCCTGGGAGGTTTGACCGCCTCCCAGCTTTGCAAGTTTTCTCCGCTACTTGTAGCAGGGTTACTATGGTTGCACTTTAATAATTTACAAACGAATTTTATACAACAGACTTTGGTCTGTTCGTTTTATTTGGAATCCAACCCTTGCAGGGGACGTGGACGCTGTTCCCCTGCTTGTTATGAAAATAATAATTTACCGACACAAAATCGATTGGACGCTGATGCCGCTGATATAAACAGAGAAATCTGCGTCCCGAATCATCAGGAGAATAGCCATGCCTATAAAAAAAACACCAACCAAAAAGACTGCAAAAGAAAAACCTGTCATTGAACAAGTCGTTGAACAGGTTGAGCAAGAAACATTTGAAGAGGCTTTCGAGCGGGTTGTGCAGGTTGAGCAGGAAGCGCTTGCGCAACCTGAGTCACAGCAATTGATGCTTGCCGAAGAGAAGCCTTCTGTTTTGAAGAGAGACCATCCCGCCCGTCCCATGCCGCAAGCCAAAGAACAATACGATCTCAACCTGGTTGTTGTCAGCGGCGTGATCGGTTCGGTATGGGGCAAGAATAATGATGTCTTTGCCCGCCTGGCTCTGTCCTTGCGCGGACGGCTGGTTGAGAACGATGAAAAGTTCGCATCCCACATCACGCTGC
>DYDH01000059.1:0-1032 GCA_020717985.1 Herpetosiphon sp.
GGCATTTTTCACCGCTTGAGATATTTCCTCCAAAGCGGATTCCAACGCCACTTTAACACGGTTCGCAGCCGCGCCGACAACTGGTTTCTCTTCCTTTGAGAGTTTCCCAAACCCGGCAAAGACCTGCATCAGCGGCGAACTGCGTCCTACATTTGCCACACGCCACGCATCCAAAGCAGCCTGGTCGGTAATGGACGCCAGACTTTCCAGTGCGGCTTTTTCGATCTCGTTCAATTTATCCAACATAGTGCCTCCAAAAAAATGACGGTGGACAATGGACCGTGGACCGTTGCAATTCCTTAATAACGGTCTACCGTCCATGGTCTATGGTCAAAAATAAAAAACCTCCCGTCCACAAATAATGGGACGAGAGGGAGTTCTCGCGGTACCACCCAGATTCATCGCCCTGAGCGTAGTCGAAGGGCAGATGCACTTTGTGCCGACATTCATCGGCTTCTCGGATAACGTTGAGAAAACGGTTCAGACTACTGGTGACTTCACCTGAACGGCTCAAGAGGGAACTTCAACTGGGTTCTGTCGAGTGCAATTTCAACGATTACTTTGCACATCTCTGGCGGCTTCTGCCAGTTTACTTTCCTCTGTCACAGCCTTTATTTTGATTATTGTAATTATCTGCGAAATCGAGTGGATGTCAAGGTGTGCGCCAGATTTTGTATAGGCTCAGTCCAAAGAGGATAAATCCCAGCGGTGTGGTGAAGAGATAGAGAATCCAGTTGGTTTGCCATTGCAGGTTCAAGGTTAACGCGGCGGCGTAGACTGCGATGGTGGTCAACGGCAGGGCAAGCAAGCTGAGATAATTCAGCGGGTTGGCGCGGTTTGTCAGGCTGACAAGGAGCGAATCATGTTGTTCGATCTGTTTATTTTTTTGCAGTCCAAAATAAACAAGCCCAAACAGAATAGGCAAAATCAGAATTGCCACAGGTGCGGCAGGGACAGTGATAAAAATGAAATAGAGAATGAACAAGCCGTAAATTGTCCCAGTCACCCAGCGGTTGGGAGCAAAGGACTCCG
>DYDH01000059.1:1056-21150 GCA_020717985.1 Herpetosiphon sp.
AAGCGATGATGACAAGACTGGATGTGGTTAACACGAAGACGGAGAATTCGCCGAGAGTGGACACGCCTCCATCGGGTTCGAGCCACCAGCAAACCGCCCAAAGCCCGTACCCAGCCCCAATGGTGGCTGCCAGTTTCAGGGTCGGCAGGGGAGCGGAATCGGACAACCTCTGGCGCAGCGCATACCATCCAATCCAAACGGTGATGAGCGCGTGCCAGGCAAGTCCGGTAAACGATATCGAAAGCGGCAGGGATTCATAGGCTGTTTGCACCACAATGCCTTCAGCCATCCATCCAAAAGCTGCGCCTGCTAAAAATAGCATCCAGCGGTTGGCGACCCTGAAGTGTGTGACGAGGTGAAGAAAAACAAAAGCCATCAGTGAGTACGCGAGCCAGGCGCTGACCCAGTTCTTGAGCGAGTCATCGGGACGGATGCGTGCCCAGAAAACATGCTCGGAAAAAAAGACAAAGATGTAACCCGTGGAAAGAACGAGCAGAATGTTTTTGAATATTCTCATAAAATTAATACAGGCTCTGATGAAAAAAGTTGCGGTGGTGGTATCATATTGAATATGAAACCCGTAACACAAGACCAACTTATTAATGAAATTTTACATCACATCCAAACCGACCCGCATAAACGGGCATCGGGACTTTCAGATTTTATTTTGGGCGCGCAGGATGGGCTTGTCAATGTGCTTGGCGTTGTGCTGGGGATTGCCGCGGCGACGAGTGATGCTCGCATTGTTTTAGTGGCTGGACTTGCAACCACCTTTGCAGAATCCATCTCGATGGGCGCGGTGGCATATACCACCACACTGGCGGATGCGGACTTATATCAAAGCGAACGCGAGCGTGAGTATCGACATCTTATAGAAACACCCAACCTTGAAATAAAAGAGATTCGCGATATTTATGCAGGGAAGGGTTTCAAAGGGGATTTGCTTGAACGGATTGTAGGAACGATTACCGCAAATCAGGATGTATGGGTGGCGGTGATGATGGCAGAGGAGCATCAACTTGCGCCAGTGGATAGAAAGACCGCGATCCGCGCCGCGTTGGTTGTGGGGCTGTCTGCGATCATCGGCTCGCTTGTGCCGTTATTGCCGTTTATGTTTTTGTCTGTTTCCACAAGCATGTGGCTGTCGGTGTTTGTGACTGCATTGGTGTTGTTTTTTATCGGCGCATATAAAGCCCGCGTGACCGTTGGCAGGCCCTTGAAGAGCGGGGTTGAAATGGCAGTGATCGGTACTGTCAGTGCGCTGGCTGGTTATTTGGTGGGGTTCATTCTCAAAGTCCCGCCCGTGCCGTAAATCTGAATCAGAATATTTTGTTGTAGACATAACTTTTATCAGCCTGCCGCGTCAGGTTGATAAGAAATGTGTTAATGTAGCGCACATATACCTGCGCCAGTTCCTTTTCGTTGTTATTGAAGGGGGATACGCTGAAGCGCGAAAGCGCAAGCAACCCAACAATTCCGCTTTGATCTGTAATGGGGATTCCCATCCATGAACGTGTATTTGATGACGCGTGAACGCCCCGCCAGGAAGGCGCCATGCGCACATCTTCAATGCTGAAGGGCTGGTTCATGGTGAAGACAGACCGATAAATTTCATTCGTGCGCATGGGGTCATCCAAAAGCGTCACATGTTCATTTGAACTCATGCTTTTATAATTTGGGTGATGCTGGATGATAATTTCGGCTTCATGATACGGAGCAACAAGACGCAGGCTTTCAAGGATCAATTCCAACACATTGCGTCCGGGTGAATCGCTGGCGAGGATCGTTTCAATGTGATTCAACGAACTAATTACGCCATTCAAGTTGCTTAGTAACTGTGATTGACTTAACAAAAGAACATACATGTCTAGCAGGGCATAATTGCCATCTTCATATTCAACCACTATGGGGTCGTATGTGCCATCTTGTGAACGGCTGAGCGCGAGTTTTGCGGCAATGTTGACATGCAATTGACTCTTGAGACTGAATACATCAGTGCGCAACTCCAAAAGCAGGTCGCCCACTGGTTTGCTTAGAAATAATTCCACGCCGTAGCGCCGCCCCAGCCTCTCAAATACCTTGTGACGCGGAAGTACACCCAGCAACCGTTGTCCTTGGACAACAATTGCGCCGGGGATGAGCGTATTGGATTGCAAATGTTCGACTACTTTTTCGGTCAGTGTGTTGTAGGGAACCGTGTAAGTGGAAAGTGGCAGATCCCCAATGCTTACCGGCACCGGAATCTGTCCTGTGGGAAATATATTATAGTAATGTGGAACGGAATTTGCTCTCATGGGTGATGAAAGCATTATAAAGAATTGTGCTTAACCTATTTTGAAAAACAGGTTAACAGGGTTTAAACGTTCTTTTTGAAATATAAACTCACCAGGTTCCCCAAAAAGAAAACGAACAGCACCGCCACGACCACTTCCGCCGCCCAGCCGATGATGGGGAAGAAGGAAAGTATTTCCAATGCCGCATCCTGCAGCACAGTGGAAACACCCCAGATCGCCATGGCTGAATAGCCGATCTCCTTGATTCCAAGTTTGAACTCATGCACCTTTGCCAGATGCACGATCATGAATATTTCCAGCGCGGTCAACAACAGGGATGTGCCGGGGATGGGTGCAGTGAGCGCTGAAATTACACCTGCAACGAGAGTGTAGATCAGAATTAGTTTCATGCTCACCAAATCCTTTCCAAATTTTCATTCTCTCCAACTTTGCGTCCCACCTTTGCCATATCAATCCACTTGCCATGGATTTTCACGCGCACCACATCGGCTGTGTAATCGGTGGTGGTTGAGTTGCCGTTATTGAATAGATAGGACCCCACAGCATAAATATCCACGGGGACTTCCAGTTTTTCAAATTTACGGATCTTATCTGGATTGAAACCGCCCGATACGACGATCTTTACGCTGCGACAAAATTCCTTCGCCGCTTCCTTCCAGACTTTGGGCAGGGTCCAGTTTTCCCAGGCATGATCCAATCCCTGACGGACGTTGAACACAAGCCGAGGGTTCACGCCCAGATCCAAAGCAGGGTCGCCCAACGGCTGGACGGATACATCGCGCAGGCTTCCGCTTGTATCCAGACGAACGCCGTACAACCTGTATTTTTTGGCTTCGTCCTTGTTGCCCGCATCCATCAACTCACGGTATTTTGTAAATAATTTTTCCAGTACACGCAAAGTATCGCGGACGGAATCATTGTTGAAATCCACCAACGCAATACGCGGAATCTGGGCGGGTAAAATGCGCGCAAACTCCATCATGGCTTCGGCTGTGTCGCCGAGGAAGGACGCAATTGCCGCATGAGCAACCGTCCCGCCGCCCGCGCCGCCCCACCAATCTCCCTGCGCATCGGTCGAGACAAATGCGCCGAGTTCATGTTCATTTTCACGGTTGAAACGCAGTAAGGCAATATTGTAGGCGTAGCCGTCTGCGGCTTGTACTTCGTGCAAGTCGAACCGCGCGGGGAAAAATAATACGGGCTTGCCATTCGCCGCGACCAGCGTTTCATATACATTCGTCGCCACACGGCTGGAGCGAGTCAGGATGCCAAGCGTGGGGGTTTCGAGCAAGGCAAAGTCACGATAGCGTCCACGTACTTTGATGACAGGTTGAATTTTGGTTGGATCGCCCTCGTATTTGACAATTGTCCCATCCTGTACAGCCCACACTTCGAGTTTGTCGGATGTGTCAATAAAAGTATCGCCTTCGAAATATCCTGTGCAATGCCTGAGCATGGCGAGAGCCTTATCCACACCGACGACTGTGGTTTTTCCCAGCCTGCGTGTGAACCATTGCATTTCCACTTCAATGTCACCGACGGCAATGTCATCGGGTGAAATACCCTCAGGCAGGTTGTGGAATTGTCCTGCGTAACTGTAGTTATCACTGGATAAGGCGATCAGCATTCGGTTGATGTTCTCAAAATATTTATCTGAATACCAGCCGCGTCTCATGCGTTCAATATCAAGTTTGAATGTTTCGTTTGTAAGTCTTTTACCGTCGAAAATGGACATGATTCCTCGTTGAGCGTTGCGTGATGCGTACCTTGCGTATTATTCTAATATATCTGTTGACTTGATAATTTTCATCCCTGCCTGGGCAAAGGTTTCAAATGCTTCGTTGGCCTGGTCGGTGAAATCTGCGCCGGGGACAACGACGGGAGATGTGCAATCTTCAAGCAGGTAAACCTTTTTGGCCAGCGTTGGGTCTGTAGCACGGATGTCGTCCAGAAGGTCTGAGATGGTCCATGCCACGCAATGACTTTTGGCTTGTCCCGTGATGATCAGGGCATCCACTTTTTTCAATTCTTTTATAAAAGAGGAATTGTGCCTTCCAAGCGTTTCGCCTTTTGGTCCTTTGGTCACATCGGGACCGATGACGGAATAATGTTCGGTAAAGGGGTGGTCACCCTTGATCTCAAACTTTGGTTGTGAAAGCCGGGCGATGGAATGAAAAAAAATAGCTTCCTCCACCGAAGGAACAAGCGCGTGACCAATGCCGCCGAGCATGGCGTGATAGGGCCAGACCGTCAACGCATATTTGCCGCGCTTGCGTAAATGCTCAGCGTAATGGATCATCATCTTTTGCCCATATTCAGGCGTGACCTTGTAACGCGGCGCGAGCGCGGGATTGAATGTCCACTCGTTTCTTTGCAATTCTTCCGCTTGAATGATCGTGTAGGGCGCGGGATGATTGTTGTCCTTGTCCACAAAAAAGATGGGATGGAATATCTGCTGTGAAAGATGGGTGTCGAGCGTGGCTGTGATGTCTGTGATTTTCCCCAGGTTGCGGTAGATGAATTCACACAGGCGGACGTTGTCGTCCACTGCGCCATGCCCGCTGCGTCCGCCGACGAAGAGTTCAAAGCTGGGGATGCAGAAGGTATTTTGCACGTCAACCAGCAAAAGGGAGATTCTGTCCTTCGAAACAGGAGCAGGCTCGAGGTTGTGTTGATGCGCCCAGTCGCGTGCCTGATCTGCACGGGTGGCGTAATCCACTTTCCAGATTTCGCTCACGCGGGTTGAGTCGAAAAAAGAGGGGATGGGGAGAGTGTTCATAACCCTAGTATACCCTTGCGGGCACTTCGTAACATAAAAACAAGCTTCGCGTCACATCGGACTTGAAGCCTGTTTTTTACATAGTCGCTCTTAGATTATGCCTGCGGTTGTGCAACCTTCACTTCGCGTTTGACTGTGTTGCGGGTGAAGATGAACATGACACTTGCCAAATATGCCAGGTAACCGATGATCTCTGTTAGCGACGGGTTGCCGTTGTATCCGAAGAGTGTCTTGAGTAATTCGCCGAATACGGATGTTTCATCAACGATGGCGTTTACATTCCAGACGTGCTCGATAATATTGGGAATCCAGCCCGCTTCGTTGAATTCGTGAATGCCATGGGCGACCAATCCGGCCGCGAAGAGAATAAGCAGATAGCCTGTGATTTGAAAGAATCGTTTGAGGTTGAGGCGCGCAGTGGCGGCAAGCAGTGACCATCCAAGCAGGATGGAGGCGCCAAGTCCAAGCACAACACCTGCCAGTGTGAGGATGGTATTTGCCGCAAGGTTGTCGTTGTTGCCTGCAAAGAATGCGGCGGTGATGAAGAGCGCCAGTTCCACGCCTTCGCGTACCACAGCGACGAATGCCAGCCAGAAGATAGCCCGCTTGCCAGTCGCGTAGCGGGCTGCGGCTTTGTTCACGCCTTCTTCCAATTCGCTTTTGATATTCTTTGCCTGGCTGTTCATCCAGAAGATCATCCATGTCAGAATGCCTGCTGCAAGCACCATGGTAATGCCTTCGTAGATTTGTTCCGCCTTGCCTTCAAAACCCAAGTCGAGCATGGTGAGCAGAATGGCGGCAAGTATGCTGACGCCGACTGCGCTTAACGTGCCGAGCCACAGTGCGGGGACAAGGTCAGTCCGGCGGATCTTCTGAAGCGCGCCAAGTACAATACCAATAATCAGTGCGGCTTCCAAGCCTTCGCGCAGGGATAGTAAATAAGATGGGAGCATTGTGTTACCTCATATTAAAGTTGGAATGAAAAACAGCCTACTTTGCAGGCTGTTTATTGAAAAATTCTAACACGAGGTAGGCGTATTTACAAGATATTTATTATATTATTGATAAATATTGCTTCTCCAAAATTGTATGGGCGGACAGGTTTATAGTGTGCCAATGGCGCTCGGTGAAGGTGGCTTTTGTTTCTTGCCGCCAAGCAAAAAGAATAGGGGAACGATGATCGCAATCAATCCGCCCGGAACACACAAGGGCAGGAAACAGGCGAGATAAAATCCCAGGAGGGCGTATCCAATGGATGGCAGGGTTATATCGGCAGATGTTCCATCAGCAGCGACACAATTTACATAAAAATTACTTTCACCAGGTCGGTTGTAGGATGCGGTATATTCTTCAAAGTCCACCGTTCCATCGGGACAGGAAAGCGGCGCGGTAAGTTTAAATATCTGCTCCGGGCTGGAAGCAATGGTGACTCCGGCAATGCCCCCAAAGGAAACCAATGCGATAAAAGTGGAAATCATGCACACGATGATGATGCCGATAATCTGTCCGATAATTACACCAGTAAGACGGTTTTTCATGGGCAACTCCTTTTAGACAATAAAAATTCGCGCTGAGTGCGGTCGAAGCGCATGGAACGACTGAAGTCGTTACTACTACAATTATTTCTTCTTGTGCTGTATCGCCTTGCTTGTCTTTGCCACACGCCGATATGGGGGCATGTCGATCACAAGGATTTTACATCTTGAAGTGTCAAGTAATTTTTGCCATAAACTGGGATAGCTTGTGGCAAATGTGTTTGTGTCCATGGAGGAAGTTAATACGGTGGGAAGATTCGAGTGATAACGATAATTTAATATGCTGTATAGTTTATCTTCTGCCCAGACTGAACTTTTTTGGCTTTCCTTGATGTCATCCAATATTAACAATGGCGTATTACGAATTTCGTGAACACGGCGATTGAATGTGACGTCAGTGTCCTTGCTAAATGTGTCTTTTAGATAGTCCAGTAACGAAGACACATCAATAAGAATTGCCTGTCCGCCATTGGCAATACGATCATGCCCAATGGCTGCCGCCAGGTGGGTTTTGCCGCAGTAGGATTCGCCTAAAAATACACACCAGCCTTTCGGATCTTTTACGAAATTAATTGCGGCGCTGAATGCTGCATGTAATGTCTTCAGGTCGTTTTGTGTAACCGTTTTCTTTGTGACCACTCTTTCTTTGGCGCGGCTTCGATAACCTGTTTCCTTCTCAGTTATCACTGTAGTGACGATTTCTTTTCCCAGATCATTATCTCTTGGCTCAAAACTTTCAAAGGTCATCTCTGCAATGTCGGGCCAGGAAAGCATCGAGAGTCCGGGGTTGCTTGTTTCTTCGGGTCTGCGATAATCAGGCGCTTTGATTTTAATGTGATTTACAAACCCTTCGTCTTGCAAACGTGAGCGAATGCGACCTTCGATTTGATCGAGCATTAAATTAGTGGTGATGACTGTCGGCAATTTGTTGGTGTAACGATAATTGATGATCTGGAATAATTTTTCCTGCGCCCAGCCTGTGGCATTCTGTGTGCCGAAATCATCCATAATCAATAAGTTTGCATTGCGTATTTCCTCGAAGCGCTGCTCAAAAGTTGTTTCAGGGTCGGCATAAGCAAAGCGCAGTGAATCAAGCAAATCAGGTACGGTGATGAATAATGTTGGAATTCCATGATTGACTGAGTAATTTGCAATTGCTGCTGCGAGGTGAGTCTTTCCGCAGCCGTATCCGCCTTCAAGTAAAAGCCAGCCTGTTTGTAGCTGTGCAAAATTTTCGGAAATTTCGTATGCTTCATGCAGGCTTTCTGCTTCCTGCGGGGTCATGAATTTTGCTTTTTTGTTTCCTGAAGGGCTAAAGTTTTCAAAAGTTAAATGGCTTAACCGATCTAAATTGCTTAAAGCAAACAAACGATTGCGCGCGCCTTCCGCCACATCTTTTGCGCGGCAAACGCATGATTCCAGCTTGCCAAATTTTTCATGTCCAAGTGGAAAGTCCATGCGCACATAACCCACGCCGCCGCAATGCGGGCAGTTGGGGTCGCCCAGCGTTTTTATCAAACCCTCATTCTCGGTTGATGAATTCTGAGAAGTCGCTGTCTGAGTATCGTTTTGCATCTTTGATAATGTCTTGTTGATCTTTTCTTTCATCTTTCCCTTTTTCCTTCCAGCGCGCTAAAATGGCTTCCACATATTTCCAGTTGCGGATATTCCTGCTTACGGCAATTTCAAACGCTTCTTCGAACCAGGCGCTCGGATAATTTTTTTCCGCTTCACGCAACATGTCTGATAATAAAGGCGTGAGCGCTCCAATGTTTTCTTCATACAACTTGAATATATTCGACTTCCTCATCGGCGCAGATGAACTCATTGCGGACTCGCGCCAATTGCCTTTTGCGAATGCCTCAGCGGCGAGACGTCCGCGCGGAGAGTTGAGGAAATAATAAACATCCGTCTCATGCTCCGCCTTGAGCAGGGTTCCTCGTTCGACAGATTTCTCCAGCCCGATCTGAATCTCCTCAAGACTCATCCCCAGCGACTCAGTTTCGAAATCTGTTTCACACATTGCGTGGAAATGTCCCTCGGTATGTTCGATGCGCCAGATGGCATAAAGAGTCACCTTCAACTCCGCAATGTCGTCAATCTCTTTCACAAGATGAATGAACGAATCAGGGACTTGGGTAAATGTTTCAGAGGAGGTAAAGCCGTTGAAGTTGGTCATCATTTTACGCAACACGGAACACGAAACACGAAACAACGTGTAGCGTGTTCCGTAAAAGATCTATTCATTCGGTCTAAACACCTTCGTCGCCGCGTTCTCGAATTTTGCCAGCGCACTGCGGAAGATTAACTCCACGCTGCCCACGGGACCATTGCGATGTTTGGCGATGATGATCTCGGCTATATTCTGTTTATCTGTGTCTTTTTCATATTGATCGGGGCGATAGATGAACATCACGATGTCGGCATCCTGCTCTAATGATCCCGATTCTCTCAAATCGGAAAGCACGGGCTTTTTATCGGTACGTTGTTCCACGGCGCGGCTCAACTGCGCGGCGGTCAACACAGGGACGTTCAACTCGCGGGCCAGCACCTTCAAACTGCGCGAGATGTGCGAAACTTCCTGCACGCGGTTGTCGTTGCGCGTGTCGCCGCCCATGAGCTGCAAATAGTCAATGATGACCAGGTCAATGCCAAATTCCATGTGCAGGCGGCGGCATTTTGTCCGCAGTTGCAAAGGGGTGATGGCAGGCGTATCGTCGAGAAAAATGTGCGTGTCTGAAAATACTTCGATGGCGTGCGTAAATAATGGCCATTCGTTTTCCTGTAATTTCCCATTCCGCAGGCGCTGCGAGTCAATACCTGTTTCCTGCGCGATCAAACGTTGCACGACCTGCTCATTGGACATTTCCAATGAAAAGATGGCCACATGCTTTTTATGAGTCAAAGCGGCGTTCTTTGCGATGGAAAGCAGAAAGCCTGTTTTACCCTGACCAGGACGACCTGCGATGATCAGCAAGTCAGAAGGTTGTAAGCCTGTAAGCATTCTGTCGAGGTCAATGAAACCCGTTGGCACGCCATGAATTTCCTCAGGACGTTTGGCGAGTTCATCAATTCGGTCGTAGTAATCGCTTAGTACAGCGGAAATGGGTTGCAGGTCATGTTTTAGTCGGCGTTCGCTGACGTTGAAGACCGCCTTCTCCGCCTCGTTCATTACGTCGTCCACTGTGGACGATTCATTGTAAGCAATGGACGCGATCTTGTTCGCGGCGGTGATCATCTTGCGGCGGATGGAATGTCCTTCCACGATGCGCCCGTAGGATTCCGCATTCAGCGAGGACGGCACTTGATTGATGAGCGAGGTGAGATATGCCGAACCGCCAACATCCGCAAGCAGGTTCGAGCGGTCCAATTCTTCGGAGAGGGTCAGCAGGTCAACAGGGATGCGTTGTTCGTGCAGGCGTGTAAATGCCTCCCAGATCCATTTGTTGCGATGGATGTAGAAATCATCCGGCGCAAGGAATTGGGCAACGTCGTAATAAACTTCGGGATTAATCAGCACCGCCCCTACGACTGCTTCTTCGGCTTCTCGGCTGTGCGGAACTGCCGAAGGCGTTGAACTGGCGGGGGCGGAATCTGTTTCAGGGAAATAATCTGTCATTGAGGTGGGTCAACTTTAGGGTGAGGACGATTCGGGTTTATCTTTATCGGGGTTATCAATATCGAGTTTATCAATGAAATCCTTGAAGATGGATAATCTATCATTTGCCTCATCTGAAAGCGGGGCGGGCGCTTCCTTGCGCGGAGGAATGCTTGCCTCAGCCGGCATATCCTGTTCAGGTGACATGCCTGCCGCGTCCATCACATCCATGTGGACGAGGATCGGCACGTGCGCGCGCACGGCTATTGCAATCGCATCTGACGGACGGGAATCGATGCGTATTTCCTGACCATCAGTTTCGGCGATGATATTGCCGTAGAAGATGTCGTCCTGTAGTTTGATGATCTCCACCCGGGTGATGCGCGCGTTGAATGCGGTAAAGATGCTCTTGAGCAAATCGTGGGTGAGCGGGCGCGCCACTTCAACTTCCTGCAGGGCAATGGTAATGGCTTCCGCTTCGTAAGGACCAACCCAAATGGTAAGGTACCGCGCGGCGTCTGTCTGCTTAAGGACGAGAACGCGCTGCGGCGCCATTAAATGAACACGGATACTATCAATGATTACTTCAACCATATCTGACATAAGGCAACTCCATTGCGTCTATTTTACCGCTTGTTGCGTAAATTGCTAAACTTTCTGAGAAGACTATAAGTATAAATCATATACCAGTTTGGCTATTTGCGCGGCACTCGTACCATAGGGTTGGAGGTTATTGGTTGCAGATTGAAGGTTTGTGAGTTGCCCTAAATTCCATTTGCCAGAATAATGAAACGCGACTATAATACGGTTCGCTCAATCGGGGCGTGGCGCAGTCCGGCTAGCGCGCTTGCATGGGGTGCAAGAGGTCGGAGGTTCGAATCCTCTCGCCCCGACAATGGCAATAAAATCGTCCTTGCAAAAGGGCGATTTTGTTTTAACGCGATTGCATTATTTCCTTTTGGGGTGTATTAATTGTGAAGAGAATTTAATCACAAGGAGACAAAATGAATATTGTCCACGTCCATGTACATGTCAGGCCTGAGTTTGTCGAAGCGTTCAAACAGGCGACCATCGAGAATGCGTCCAACAGCGTAAAGGAGGCGGGCGTTGCGCGATTCGATGTGGTCCAGCAGGCGGATGACCCGACGCGATTTGTTTTGGTGGAAATATATAAAACTATCGAGGCTTCTGCCGCGCACAAGGAAACCGCGCATTATGCAAAGTGGCGCGATACGGTTGCCGAGATGATGGCGGAGCCGCGGCAGGGGATTAAGTACACAAATATTTTTCCAGACGATGCGGGTTGGTAAGATATGTCATCTTTTGAATTTGCCACGGCAAACAGAATTATCTTTGGGGCGGGGAAACTGAATGGGTTGGCTGTTCAACTCAAAGGGCGCGCGAAGCGTTTGCTTTTAGTGTGTGGAAATTCGTCGGACGCGATTCCGCGCGTGAGGGAGACGCTTCGCGTCTCTGCACAAGATATCCCATTCGATGAATTTCACGTTCATGGCGAGCCGACAGTGGATACGGCTACCGAGGGGGCTTTGGTTGCGCTCGAACATGGCTGTGACATGGTCGTCGGCTTGGGCGGCGGAAGTGTGCTCGATGCGGGCAAGGCGATTTCCGCGCTGGCGACGAATCGCGGCGACATTTTTGATTACCTTGAAGTCGTTGGCAAGGGACAACCGTTGACGAATGCGCCGCTGCCGTATATCGCCATCCCAACCACGGCGGGGACTGGCACAGAGGTGACGCGCAACGCGGTGCTTGAGTCGCCGTCGCATGGGGTGAAGGTGAGCCTGCGCAGCCCGCTGATGCTGCCGAGCCTTGCGCTGGTTGACCCCGAGTTGACCTATTCTCTGCCGCCTGAAATCACGGCGAGTTCTGGCTTGGACGCGTTGACGCAGTTGATCGAGCCGTTCGTTTCGATCAAAGCCAACCCGATGACCGATGCCATTTGCCGCGAAGGGATTCGCTATGCGGTGGGATCATTGAGACAGGCATATCACAATGGCGAAGATGTTTCTGCGCGGGAGGGAATGTCGCTGGCGAGCTTGTTCGGCGGGTTGGCGATGGCAAATGCTGCACTCGGCGCCGTGCATGGATTCGCAGGTCCGCTGGGCGGAATGCTCCACGCACCACATGGAGCGATCTGCGCGCGATTGCTTCCGCTGGTGATGGAAGCAAATATCAAGGCGTTGGAGTCGCGTCACGCGGGGCATGTGGCGATTGAAAGATATATCGAGATTGCGCAAATTGTGACTGGAGATAAAAACGCCTCCGCACAGGATGGCGTGAAATGGGTCAGCGATTTGGTGGGCGAGTTGAATATCCCGCCGCTTTCGGCGCATGGGATGACTGAGTCGCATATCCCTGAGGCGGTGGAGAAGACTTTGAACGCGAGTAGTTTCAAGGGGAATCCGATTGTGTTGAGTGAAGGGGAGTTGAGAGGGATTTTGGAGAAGGCAATATAAAAATCAGAAACCCCGTCTCGTGTGAGACGGGGTTTCTGATTACTCGTTACTTCTCACTTCTTCCACCACTTCTCCACTTCCATCATCACGAACACCAGCACACCCGCACCCGCCGTAATGGACAGATCACAGCCGCTGAGGGGATATGCTTGATTTTCCTATGTAACTGTTGCATATAGTTTATAGCAAAACAGCGGAAATATCCAAGTCAATTTTGGCGGTTTTGCAAAAGTGCTATAATGCCGACATGAAGGTCGTTTTCGAATGGGATGAAAATAAAGCGCGCGCCAATCTCGAAAAACACAAGATTAGTTTCGACGAAGCGCGCACAATATTTGTTGACCCGTTCCTTGTCACCTTTGTTGACGAAATTCATTCTGAAAAGGAAGAGCGGTTTATCAGCATTGGGTTATCCGAAAACAACCGTGTTTTACTTGCGGTGCATACTGAACGCGAAGAAAAGCATGAAACGGTCGTCATCCGTATTATCAGTTGCAGGAAAGCAACGCCAGCCGAAAGAAAAACCTATGAAAAAGGCAATTAACACTCCCAATAACGACGATATGTTACCCGAATATAATTTCAATGGCAAAAAAGGCGTGCGCGGAAAATATGCCAAAGCCGTGCAAAAGGGATATTCGGTCCGCGTTTTGAATGAGGATGGAACGGTAACCATTCAACACTTCATCCCAAAAGGGAGCGCGGTTGTTCTTGACCCTGATGTGGAGATTTATTTCCCAGATTCGGAAAGCGTTAATAGTGCCTTGCGCTCTTTGATTAATCTTATCCCACAGAAAAAAGTTCGACGCGCAACGGAAAAGCGGGCAAGTTACGGCGGAAAGTAAAGAAACCAACCTCATTGTTTTATATGTTGTTGCGAGGGCGTTCTACCCGACACTTGCGCTGGCGCGCAGTGCCAGTGATCAACCTTCCTGTTGATGAGGGGATTGCTTCGTCCCGATAAAAGCATTCGGGATGGTATCGGGGAGAGCACCCTCCTCGCAATGACATGATTAAACCAAAACCCGCCTCACACCGAGACGGGTTTCCTTATTACTCGTTACTTCTTACTTTTTACTTTTCACTTCTTCCACCACTTCTCCAACTCCATCACCACGAACACGATCACACCCGCCCCCGCCGCAATGGACAAGTCACAGCCGCTTAAGGGCAGTACCTCAAAGAAATGCGCCAGCGCGGGGATATATAGAACCATGAGTTGCAAAACAACCACCAATGCAACCATGCCCGCCAGCAATGGATTGCTGAACAGTCCCATTGTGAGAAGTGAATCTTTGTTGGAGCGTGAAGCCAGAGCCTGAAAGACCTGCATGAACGCCAGCGAAGTGAAGATCATCGTTTGCCATTGAGGTTGACCGGAGAAAAAGTAAAACGAGCCGATGCTCAATGCGAGAGCGCCGATCATCACGCCGACCCAAATGGTCTGCGCGCCTGCGCCGCGTGAGAAGACACCTTCCTTTGGTGAAAATGGCGCGCGCTTCATCGTGTCGGCTTCGGGATTTTCCACACCCATGCCAAGTCCGAGCAAGCCGTCGGTGAGTAGATTTAGCCAGAGCAATTGCAAAGGCAGCAGCGGAAGCGGCTTGCCCAAAAATGGCGCGATCAACATAACCAGCACCTTGCCGATATTGCCTGCCACGCTAAAACGCACAAACTTGCGGATGTTATCGTAGATGGTACGACCTTCGCGCACGGATGCGACGATGGTCGCAAAGTTATCGTCAAGCAAAACCAGGTCGGAGGCTTCCTTGGAAACATCCGTGCCGGTGATGCCCATCGCCACGCCGATATCGGCTTTGCGCAGCGCGGGCGCATCGTTCACGCCGTCGCCGGTCATCGAAACGATGTGACCTTTTTCCTGCAAGGCTTGCACGATTCTCAATTTATGCTCTGGCGCAACGCGGGCAAACACGTTGACTTCTTCGACCACATTTTTCAGTTCATCAAAACTCAGGTGTTCGATTTCAACGCCAGTCAATGCGCGTCCGTTGTCGGTGATGCCAAGTTGTCGCGCAATCTCGATGGCGGTCAGCGGGTGGTCGCCCGTGATCATCACGGGGCGGATGCCCGCGGCGCGGCAGACAGCCACCGCATCCTTCACTTCGGCACGCGGCGGGTCGATCATGCCGAACAAGCCAACGAGAGTCAATTGTTGTTCCAAGTCTGTTTGGATAATTTCTGGGATGGAATCCATTAAGCGGAATGCGACGCCAAGCACGCGCATCCCTTTTTTGGCGAGACGATCATTTGCCGCGAGCATCTTCGCCCTCCAGCCTGAGTCGAGCGACTGGGCTTTTCCCTCCACCCAAATTTGCGAGCAGACATCCAGCAGTCCGTCGACGCTGCCTTTTGTGAATGCGATGTAACGCCGAGCGCCGACTTCCAAGCCAGCGAGTACTGCGGGGTCGTAGCGTTCCAAATGATGGACAGTGGTCATGCGTTTGCGTTCTGAGTCAAATGGAAGTTCAGCCGCGCGCGGGAAGGATGCGTCGAGCGATGATTTCCAATATCCCATCTTTGCGGCGGCAACGACCAACGCGCCTTCGGTGGGATCGCCGAGGGTGTGATAACGGTCATCACCTGTGTCTACGAGTTTTGAGTCATTGCAGAGCGCGCCGCCAATCGCCGCCAGCGAGAGGGATGATTCGGCTGGAGCGCCCAGCCCACGGGTGGCTTGAAGCGTGCCGTCGCGTCCGACTTCTTCGGTTAAGTCCAGGGCATGTTCGGCAACATCCAGCACGACCACGCTCATGCGGTTTTCAGTCAGCGTGCCTGTTTTATCGGAACAAATCACTGTGACCGAGCCAAGCGTTTCGACGGCGGGTAGTTTGCGGATGAGGGCATTGCGCTGTAACATGCGCTGAGCGCCGAGCGCGAGGGTGACGGTGACGACTGCAGGCAAACCCTCTGGGACGATGGCGACGGCAACACTGACGGCTGTCAGCAGCATGTGACGGAGTTCGTCGCCGCGCATGAGACCAAGGACAAAAATGAGCGCGGCAATGCCAACGCCGATCAGCGCGAGATTTTTGCCAAGCGCATCCAGCCGTCGTTGCAGCGGAGTATTTTCCTGTTTGACCTGTTGAATGAGTTCGGCGATCTTGCCGAGTTCGGTCTGCATCCCCGTGGCGACCACCAGCGCAAGTCCGCGCCCCTGGGTGACGATGGTTCCCATATAACCCATGTTGCGGCGGTCACCGATGGGGAGATCGTTGCTGGAAAGCGCGGCGGTGTGTTTTTCGATGGGTTCTGATTCACCCGTGAGTGCGGCTTCCTGAACGCGAAGGTTCACGGCTTCAAGCAAACGCAAATCTGCCGGGAGGA
Organism: Herpetosiphon sp.; assembly: GCA_020717985.1. Taxonomy (GTDB): domain Bacteria; phylum Chloroflexota; class Anaerolineae; order Anaerolineales; family Villigracilaceae; genus Villigracilis. The sequence continues at coordinate 17,085 of DYDH01000059.1, forward strand.
CGTTGCCCGTTTCAAGTTGAATGACGTCACCGGGCACCAGGTCATGCGCAGGGACTTCCTGCAACTGCCCATCGCGCAGCACACGCACGTTCGGCACCGACATTTTCTTGAGCGCGGCAATCGCTTTCTCGGCGCGGTATTCCTGGCTAAATCCAAGCAGGGCATATAACGCGACGATGGCGAGGATTGAAATTGTGTTCTTGTAATCGCCAAGCAAGCCCGCGACCACTGCCGCCGCGATCAGAATCAAAACCATCGTGGCGGTGAGTTGTTCCCACAAAATTTGCAGTGGAGTCCGTCCCCCGCGTTCGACGAGTTCGTTCGCACCGTATTGTTCGAGGCGGGCGGCGGCTTCGGTTTTGGTCAGCCCCTTCCTGCCGTCCGAGTTGAGGTTGGCGATGCTTTCCTGTATTTCGATGAGATGCCAGTTCATAGTTCGGTTTGATCCATTTTTTTTGTTTTTGTCCACGTCAGCGCAGGGATGCGCTTTCGATGTTTAAAGATGATGTACGCGCCAATTGCGAACAATCCAAGCGCAGCCACCAATGGCAGGTGTTGCTTGATGTAGCCACTGACCAACATCCACTCGTGTCCAAGTATGTAGCCCGCGCCAATGAGAAGTGTACACCAAATATAGGCTCCGATGAAGGTGGCAAAAAAGAACTTGCTGAAGGGAATTTTCGCCAGTCCCGCTGGGATGCTGACCAGCGTGCGGATGCCTGGGATGACGCGCCCGATCAGCACCAGTCCCGTGCCCCACTTGTGCATCTGATCCTCAGATTTGGCAATGAGCGACGGGTCGAGACGAAAGAATTTCGCAAAACGGTCGATCATGGGTCGCCCGCCAATCCGCGCCACCCAATAGGTGATGGATGCGCCGACGGCGCTGCCAAGTCCCGCGTAAATGCCTCCAAGCAGAATAAAACTGGGGGCGATGCCGTGGCGCTCGATCAACATCCAGCCTGCGAAGGCAAGGATGACTTCGCTCGGGGTAATGCCTGTGGCGTTTTCAAACACCATTAATCCGAAGACACCCGCCCAGCCAAACTGGTCGAAGATGGTTTGCAGAGCTGATAGGATTGTTGCTTCAATTTGGTCAAGCATGGTTCACCTGTCTAGACCCTAAAGGTTTTGGAAACCTTTAGGGTCTGTTAATAAAAAAGACCATCGCCAAAAGATTTGACGATGGTCTTGCCTTTCACAGAACAGCCGGGACTATAGTCCGTATTGACGACTGTGCTACCCAAAATCTGGGCGGCTACTCCCCATCGGAGTTAGGAATTAGTATACAGAAAAAGTGGTTGTTTGTGGATAAGAGTCCTCTAATTTAGGCTCGCAAATCCGTTCATGAAGCTAATGCCGATCTGCTTACGCAGAACAGGTCATCAACTTGCAAACGCTCTCCTGCTTGATTTATGGATACCGTCTATAATAGTACGCGAAAAACAGATGACAAAACGACATGAACCATACTATGGAGGCAACTACATGAAAACTACTACAAGTTATCGGGAGGAATTGGTTGGGGTTTTTGGATTTCCAGTTGACGAGAATCCGACAGTTGTTATGATGGATGCGGCTTTTCAGTCTTTGGGACTTCCCTGGCGGTATCTGACGCTCAAGGTGTCGCCCGCAGATTTGGCGGTTGGCATTCAGGGAATCCGCGCGATGGGGTTTCGCGGACTCAACCTGACCATTCCGCATAAGGTCGAAGTGCTGCAATATCTGGATGAGGTCAATGCCGATGCGCGGATTATGGGCGCGGTGAACACGATTTACCGTGACGGGGAGCGCCTGATCGGAGCCAATACCGATGGCAAGGGCTTTTTGAAGGCATTGCGTGATGACGCCCATATGGATCCCGCTGGCAGAAAGTTCATGATTTTGGGCGCGGGCGGCGCGGCTCGCTCCATTTCGGTGGAACTTGCGCTGGCAGGTGCGGCAGAGATCGAGATCGTTAATCGAAATGAAACACGCGCCCGCGAGTTGGTGGATTTACTCCGACGAAACACCAAAGCCCAGGTTACATTCCGTGAATGGAATAGCGAAGTCTCCGTTCCTGAAAATGTTGACGGATTGGTGAATGCCACGTCTATTGGTTTGTATCCGAACATCGAGGAATTACCGTCGCTCAATTTCGAAACGATTCGTTCTGGCATGGTGGTGTGTGATGTGATTCCCAACCCGCCGCGGACACGATTCGTCAAGGAAGCCGAAGCGCGCGGAGCGATCACATTGGACGGGCTGGGCATGTTGGTCTATCAGGGCGCCATCGCCTTCAAACTTTGGACAGGTGCGGATGCGCCCGTGGACGTAATGAAACAGGCTTTGTTGGCGGAGTTCAGCGGTTAATAAAATGAAGGTAGCTTGTTTGCAAGCCTTTTACAATAAAATGGAAAATACAGGAGAAATAATAACGTGAAGAATTTTCAATTTCAAAATCCAACCAGAATATTATTTGGACGGGGTTATGAAGAAAAGGTCGGCGCTCAGGTGGCGGGGTATAGCAAAAATGTACTGCTGCATTTCGGCGGCGGAAGCATCAAGACTTCGGGATTGTATGACCGCGTGACCGCTTCCCTCAAGAAAGCTGGCGTGGAGTGGGTGGAACTTGGCGGAGTCAAGCCAAATCCGCGCCTGAGTTTGGTTCACGAAGGCGTCAAACTGTGCAAGGAACATAAACTCGGATTGATCCTGGCTGTCGGCGGCGGGAGTGTGATCGACTCAGCAAAAGCCATTGCCATGGGAGCGGTGATCGAAGGTGACGTCTGGGACTTTTACCTCGGCAAGGGCGCGCCTGTTGATGCACTGCCAATTGGCACGGTCCTGACCATCCCTGCAGCGGGCAGCGAAGCCAGCACGGGAACCGTCATCACCAATGAGGAAGGCTGGCTTAAGCGGGCGGTCAACTCCGAGTTGATCTACCCGCGCTTCTCAGTTCTTAATCCAGAACTGGCTTTTTCCCTGCCCAAGTTTCAAGTGGCTTGCGGCGTGACAGATATCATGGCGCATTTGATGGAACGTTACTTCACCAACATCACCCACGTGTCATTCACCGACCGTCTGCTCGAAGCCACAATGAAGACATTGATCAACCTGGCTCCGAAGGTATTGGAAAACCCGCAGGATTACGATGCCTGGTCCGAGTTGATGTGGGCTGGCACCGTCGCGCACAATAACCTGCTCGACACGGGACGTGTGGGCGACTGGGCTTCGCATGACATCGAACACGAGATCAGCGGCATTTACGACATTGCCCACGGCGCGGGACTGGCGGTTGTCTTCCCAGCCTGGATGAAGCATGTGCTGCACCATGACCTGAACCGCTTTGTCCAATGGTCTGTCCGCGTGTGGAATGTGGAAATGGATGTCTTTAACCCCGAAGCGGTGGCGCGGGCTGGTATCGAAAAAATGGAAGCGTTTTTCCACTCACTCGGACTCGGCACCCAACTGGCGGATTTGGAAATTAAGGATGACCGTATCACTGAAATGGCTGACAAATGCACTGGCGGAAATACCCGAACCGTTGGCAATTTCGTGAAACTAGATCGTGCAGCCGTCAGGGAAATTCTCCTGCTGGCGCAATGACCTCAAACAAAAAGACCTCCGAAGAACTCGGAGGTCTTTTTTATCAAGTTACTTGATCAGCCCCAGTTTTTTGCCTGCTTTCTCAATCGCTTCCATCGCATATTCAATATCCGACGGTTCGTGCGCCGCGGTGACGGTGGCGCGCAGACGGGCAAGTCCTGTCTCCACAGCGGGAGAAACGACGGGCAGAACGAAGACATCCTTGTGCTGCACTTCGCGGGTCATGGCGAAGGCAGTTTCGTCGTCGCCGCAAATGACGGGAACGATGGCGGTTTCGGTCAGCAGGGTGTTGAAGCCCATACCTTTTAATCCACTGATGAATTGTTTGGTGTTTTCGTTCAAGCGTTGAATGCGCCAGGGTTCATCCAAAATGACTTTGAAGGCTTCGTTGGCGGCGGCGGCTTGCGCGGGCGGCAATGCGGCGGAGAAAATATAGGCGCGGCTGGCATGACGCAAATAGGAAACGATCTCTTCCTTC